>DAOMZH010000368.1:0-5020 GCA_035437985.1 Polyangium sp. (in: bacteria)
GGCCAGACCATCGTGGCTATCGGTAAAACCCACGTCCATCGTCAGGAAAATGTGCCCCTTCGAGCTCGTGGATGCTTTGGTAATATCGAGCCATCCTTCGAACGCCGCACCATGAACGGGCCGAATGAAATGGCTCGACAATTTGGAGATGAGAACGTCCGGCAATTGCCGGCGCCTGTATTCCTCCATGTCCCAAGCTGAAAAAACATCGAGAAGCCTATGCTTTACGCTCGCAGCAATGGCGTAATACGCCAATTGATTGTAGCAGAGGTTGAACTCGACGGCATTGAAGTGTCCCGTGTCTTCGATGTAGAATGTCGCGGGAATGGCACACTTGGAGTAGATGCCTACTAGACTCGGTGCCTCGCCTTCTTTGCGCGGCCGCCCAACCTCGG
This sequence comes from Polyangium sp. (in: bacteria), assembly GCA_035437985.1. GTDB lineage: Bacteria > Myxococcota_A > Polyangia > Polyangiales > Polyangiaceae > Polyangium. The sequence continues at coordinate 396 of DAOMZH010000368.1, forward strand.
TGCGTGCGGTCTCAACATATCGGCATTGAGGTATGTACGGCCGTAATACGAGCGCCAGAATGTCCGGATCCGTATCTGCAATGAACCGATGCTCTAGTTTGTCACTCATGATGGTCTCCGTGCTTGCTCCCCAAAGTATGTATTCAACGTTCGTGACCCGCGGCGCGTGCAAGGTGCCCTGAAGTTACCCATGGCCCGTGCCCACACCGTCGATGGTCGAGTCCTTCACGACGGCTGGACGTAAAACGGCAGGTCGTCGTAGATTCCAATTCGATAGCTCGTGCTTTTCTCGCCTTTGGGAGTGTCACCGGCTCGATGGAGTAAGTAACGATTGTCCCACAGCAAAACATCTCCCACCTCCCAGCGGTGCGTATGGATGAAGTTGTCTTGTTCAATGAATGCAAACAATTCGGGCATGAAGCGCCGATTTTCTTCGTAGGACTTTCCTTCGATACCCGTGGTAAAACCACTGCTGATGTAAAGAATCTCCGCATTCGTCACCGGATGACGAATCACCGTCGGATGCTTCGTCGGTGGAGTGATTTTTTCGAACTCTTGCATGATGTCGATAATCGCCCGATCGATATCTTCGGGGGTGATCTTGTATCGCCATTTAGCTTCATGGATTGCCTTCCGGCCCTCGATTTCCTGCCTCAAGTTCGCGGGCAGCTCGGCATAAACTTTGGTCATGTCGATGTACGACGTTTCTCGGCGCCCATTGGGGAGGACCCGAGGTAAAAGCATCGTCATGGGCAAGGGCTCCGGAAAGAATTGGTAATCGGTGTGCCAATAACGACCCGTTCCAGCAACGCCTACCTTTTTGCCATTTTCTGGGACGTTCGAGGACACGAAGATCTCAGGATGCTCAGGATGGTGATAGTTGGGCTGGAAATAAATCTGCGGTCGCCCAATCTTGGACGCGAACGCAATGTATTCCTCGTTGCTCAGCGATTGATTGCGAAATACGGCGAACTTATTCTCGTAGACGGTATTTCGAATGACCCGAGCATCTTCTTGCGTCGCCGTTTTGGTATCGAAATCCGTAATTTCAACGCCAATGAGGTGATCTGGATTTTTGTCGATTTTCATGAGCCGACTTCCTTTCTGCAATCCGCAGGTTGTGTTGCAGTCTTTTTGTTCGACCGCAAAAGTGATCAATTGATACGTCGACTTCGTCCCTGCCAATAGGGATCACGAAGTTTGTTCTTCAATAACTTCCCACTGGCATTTCGAGGCAATTGAGTGACGAATTCTACTGATTTGGGAGCTTTGAAATCAGCGAGTTTGCTGCGCGTCAGACGGATGATTTCGGCGACACGCACATTCGCTTCGGGCCGCAATACCACGAACGCTTTTATCGCTTCGCCCCAGATGTCGTCCGGCACGCCGATGACCGCCGTATCCACGACGTCTGGATGCTTGCGAATCACTTCCTCGATTTCCGCTGGATAAACATTCTCCCCCGCAACGATGATCATATCCTTGATCCGATCGCACAGATAAATGAACCCTCGAGCGTCCACATATCCGGCGTCACCTGTGATGATCCACCCGTCGACCAACGTCTTTGCCGTCGCCTCCGGCGCATTCCAATACCCTACCATCCGCGCCGGCGAGCGAATCGCGATTTCTCCAACGACCCCTTGCGGTACATCTCGTCCTTCCGAATCGAGAATGCGTACCGATACACCCGGCAACGGTCGTCCCGCCGCCCGCAATCGATGTTCACCGCCCTCGTGATGATCGTCCGGTCGTAATGAAACAGCAACGTTACCGGTTTCGGTGAGGCCATAGAATTGTACGAAATTTCGGCAAAATACCTTCATGGCTTGGCCGAGCAACGTCGTCGAGATCGGCGATCCACCATAAATCATCACGCGCAGCGACGAAAGATCCGTCGCGGCACATTCCGGTTCGCGTAAAACCACTTGGATCATCGCGGGCACCATCAGCAAAATGGTCACTCGATGTCGAGGCACCGCCGCCAATACCTCGCCCGCATCGAACGCGCGTAAAACGATATTCGTGTTTCCCAGCGCCAAACCCCGCACGATGCACCAAAGTCCGCCGATGTGGAAACTCGGAAGACAAACCATTTGCACATCGTCGCTTTTCCAGCCAAACCACGGATCGTCATGCTCGCGCAATGCTTGGGCAATACCAAAAAAAGTCCGATGGGCCAACTGCACGCCTTTGGGGTGTCCCGTCGTCCCGCTCGTATACATCTGCACGACGACATCCTCGGGAGAATAATCGAAAAGCGGAAGCGGCCCTTCGTCGGTTGTCACCCATTGCGAAAACGCCAATTGGTCGGTCTGAACGTCACCCAAAACGATGACCCGCAAAGGGGCATCGAGGTGCTCTTGCACTGCCGCCACGAGCGGCTGGGATTGATGATCGACAAAGAGCGCCTTTGGTCTCGCGTGCCTGATGATGTACGCGATCTCTTCTGCCGCCAAACGCCAATTGATCGGTACGCAAACGCCTTTTGCCCGCGCAACACCGAAGAATACGCAAATGCCCTCGAGCGAATCCCGACCTAACAAAGCAATCCGATCACCGGCCATCAATCCATCACGTAGCAGCGCGCGCGCAATATTGTTGGTTTGTTGTTCGAACTCCGCATACGTCAGGCTTCGGGCATTCACGACGAGCGCCGTCTTATTGGGAAAGATGGCCCCAAGCGTTGCCGGTAATGCCGCCATGGTAGAAAGCTCGTCAATCTCGTGCATATGAGGCAACCCGCGCGTATCCATCCTGTCTGTCAGAACTAGGTAAGCTTGTTCGAGCGTACGACTCGCACACAGGGCATGCACGTGTCAATAGGTGATTCTGTGCAGCACGAAATCGACGTTCAGTTGTCAAGAATTGGATGCAATGGTGCTTTGTGGCACCTGAGTGTTACACTGCCGCGCGATGGACGGTAGGCGTGGTTTGGCAAACGAAACCTGGTGAAATCGGTCAAATCTGAAGAGCTCGCCTGGGGTCAAGCGTATTCTTGCTTTTCGGCAATAACGGAGCGATCCCTTCAACTTGGCCCCGCATTAGTACCGGCCGTCAATTTCCATTGACTTCGGCTTGTGGAGGTCGTCAAACGGCATCGATCCGCATCGGTCGCGCCGATTTGGTAGCTATTGACACGTCTCCAAATGGTCCGGTGGCTTGATATGTGGGCGGGTCGCGCGTGACGTGACCGTCGAAGGACTCGGAGTCTAACGTTACGTCATATGCAGGTCAAAATAAGTCCAAGTGGATCCTACGCTCTCGTTCGCCAATCTGACTTGCCCGATGATGCACACTTTATCAGCACCAAGCTGTTAACGTTCATTGTTTCTTGCGCCGCATCAGTAAGGTGATGTTTCGCTTTATGCAGTCAATCCAATGAGGTGCACACCATCTTTACGAAATCGGACAGGTCGTGCGTTGCTGCGCTATTTTTGTCTTGCTCGTAGGATCCTGTCCGGGGCATAAGGCTGTTGACGTGTGCTGATAAGCTTGTGCGAAATGCAATGAGGTCGGCACGCTGGGGCTCCAACCACAACGCCTCGTGATGCTGAGACGAATTTGTCTATGCTGAAGAAGAACCTCATCCCAACTCCCCTCATCGTTCACAAGGCAGAGCGAAGTTTGCCACCCAAACCAGTTCGCTTCCGCTTGCTCTTCATCATCGGGATGATGATGCGGACTGTTTGGTTTCTCGTCATGATGCGCATCCGTCCAGGCGGCAAATACTCCATGCTTGCGCTTTCCGAGATGGTGACGGCTCGTTTCGAGCGGCTTGGTGGCATGTGGATCAAGGCGGCTCAAATCATCGCGATGCGTCGCGATATTTTTCCGCGCGAATTCTGCGACGAGATCTCGCGTCTTCACGATCGCGCGCACGGTTTTCCTGGAGAAATCGCCCGCCAAATCATTGAGAGGGATTTGGGAAAACCAATTGATGAAGTCTTCAAAAAATTCGAGACCGATCCAATCGCTGCCGCCTCGATTGGCCAAGTCCACGTTGGCTGGTTGCGCGACAATGGGAAAAAGGTTGCCGTCAAGGTCCAGCGTCCCACCATCGTCGACTCATTCCGCAAAGATTTGGCTATTTTGAATGGGTATATCTGGCTGTTGCGCTTGTGTCGCGTCATGCCCTGGGCGGAATGGGGCGACATGTATGAAACGCTGAAGCAAACCCTCGTCGAAGAACTCGACTATCGCCTCGAAGTCGCTTCGATGCGGCGTATGCGCAAACTGTTCAAAGTCGAAAAAGTCATTACGCCAAAGGTGTATACTCAATTCTGCAGTCGGCGTGTGCTCACGATGGAGTTCTTGGATGGCGTCTTCATGTCGGACTACATCCATGTGCTCGTGAATGAGCCCAAACGAGCTAAAGCGTGGGCCAAAGAAAACAAAATCAGCCCGAAAAAATTCGGCACCAAGTTGTATCTGAGTTTCCTCAAGCAACTCTTGGAGGACAATGTGTTGCACGCGGACCTACATCCCGGCAACATCATGATGCTGAAAAAGAATCGTATCGCCTTCATTGATTTCGGGTCCATTACCGTCTTGGACAACGCATTCATGTTGAAATACAACATGGCCATACGGGCGTTGGCCAAAAAAGACTTCACCAAGTACGC
>DAOMZH010000368.1:5120-9697 GCA_035437985.1 Polyangium sp. (in: bacteria)
TTTCAGGCGGATCTCGTTCGAAAACGGGCGTTGAATTTCCAAGCGGGTATCTCGAAGGCCGCGCAAATCGGTACGGCACTCGTTGGCACGATGGTGAACATCGGTCTCATCGCCACGGTGTTTGCTGTGGCAAGGTATTTGACAAAACAAACGGACGTAGCCAAGTCCGCCATTTCGCAATTGCCGGTGCGCGACATTTTTGGATCCATGCCCACGCTCTCCCCCGGCATGTGGCTCGTCGTCATCGTGCTCTTCTTGTACCTCTTGCGCAGCCTCCGTAAACTCGCCCAGGTCCTCGGTGTCGCCAGTCCCGGCACGAATCCGTTCTTGCAGGGTGGAGGCTAGCACTTGGCGGAACCTGCGAGGGCGACGCAACACCAAGAGCAATCCCAAACCGGCCCACCCCAATCCTCGCTCGGGAGAATCGGTCACACTGCATCCGCCCCCAAAGCCTCCCGTCGCGCCGGTTCCTCCGGACGCACCATTACGCTCTCGAAGCACTTCATCGGCTCCCTCCGAACCTCCCTCATACCACATGCACGAGGTGCGGCTACTTCGCGCGCTTTTCGATCACCGACCAAGGAACCCCGAGCCTGCGCTCAGCCGTTTGTCGCATGACGAGAGCGTGCGGGCTTTTCCATGAGCCATGCGCGACGCGTTTCATATCCGAAAAACGTTTTACGCCAACGCTGCGCCGGCCAAATGCTGCAAGAGCAATTCATTGATGCGTTGGGCATTCTGTATGGTAACGGCATGTCCCTCTCGATGAAGGATTTCCAATCGCGAACCCGGAATGGCCCGGTGCAGTTTTTCCCCGAATATCGGTGGGGCAATCAAATCGTCGGCGCCGCTGACGATGAGCGTCGGAATGTCGCGCACTTCGGGGAGATTCGGGCGACCGTCGTCTTTGGCCATGGCCATGATTTGTCGGGGCACAACATCGGGCTGGTCTTCGAGCTGCCGATGAAATGTTTTCGTCAGTTGCTCGGTGATTGCATCGAGCCCATGCATTTCGATACGAAACGGGGACGAGACCAATCTGGCAAAAGCCTGGCGACGTGATTGCTGACTCCCGATCATCGTGGCCAATTTCGCTCGCAATCCGTCGAGACGTGGAAACACGGCCTCGCGCCCGGTAGGCAACGTACAAAGAAGAGACAAACTCCGGACGAGTTCGGGGGTCATTCTTGCCAAACGCCGCGCGATGATGCCGCCCAAAGAATGACCCACGACATGAACCGGACCCGTATTCAAATGATACAGCAGGCCCAGAGCATCCGTCGCTAAATCGTCAATGGAAAAAGTCCCGGCAGAATACGAACTTCGTCCAACGCCGCGGTTGTCGAACCAGATCACGCGATACGTCGATTTCAATGCTTCTATTTGCGGCTCCCACGCAATCCCCGTGAGGCCCGTTCCTTGAATGAGCAGCACCGGGTCGCCGCTGCCTGCTTCATCGTAATGGATACGAACCGAACCGATATTTGCAAAAGGCATGACGTCATTTCTCCAATCAACCCACTGGAACATAGTCGAAACACCCATGGTCGGCCAACAAGCACACATTTCATTCCGTTACCGTCATTCGTGCTCCCCGACCAGACCGCCTGACCTCGGCGCCTGCTCACAACCTTTGACTATTGCTTGACTTGGTGCTTTTCTTGGAGACGATGTTATCCGTCAATATCCTCGATTCGACATTTCGCAAAGATCCCTATCCCACATACGCTGCGGTGCGGGGAACGCCGGGTCTTGTCCAGGTCCAACCTGGTCCCATGTGGGCAGTCAGTCGTTACGACGAGGCTGTTGAAGTGTTCAAAAACACGACTGCGTTTTCATCGCAAGGTCTTCGGGTTGCTACGACGACGTCCTGGCTACCCAACAATCCCCTCGCTGAGTCCATCGTCTTGTTCGATCCGCCTCGGCACACGGGGATTCGAGCGGTTTTGGCCCATGCCTTTTCCAATCGTGTCCTGCCGCGTATTGAACCACTCGCCCGGAATTTCTCGCGCAGCTTTGCCGCGAGGGCAAAAAGTGGCGCAGTCATCGATGTCGCGGTGGACCTCGCGATGCTTCCCGCCGCCGTCATCGGAAATCTGCTCGGTTATGAAGGCGACCCCCAGCGTATTCGACAGTGGTCCGAATGTATCGTCGCCGTCAATGAATTCACGCCCGAGCACCTGCGCAATGAGATCATTCGGGAATTCGAGGCTCTCACCAGTTGCATTCAATCGATGTTCGCCGATCGAAAACAAGCTCGACGCGACGATCTGGCCAGCGATTTGCTCGACGCCGAAGTCGACGGTGTACGGCTCGACGATGCGGAGTTGCTTGGTTTCATGTATCTCCTGATTGTCGCTGGGTTTGACACGACCGCTCATTTGTTGTCGAATGCCTTGCGCATTCTGTCGAGCCGTCCTGCGCTCATCAAGCGTCTTCAAAACAAGCCCGACGATATACCGACATTCTTGGAGGAGGTTTTACGGTTCGAAACGAGCGTGCACAACACGATGCGCGTGGCAGTGCAGGATGTTACGATTGGCACAACGCCCGTCGCCGCTGGTTCGCTCGTGGTGTTGCTCCTCGGAGCCATCAATCGCGACGAATCTCGTTATACAAATCCCGAAGAATTCGACATGGACCGCAAGCAACGCCCTTCTATGTCATTTGGGCACGGCATTCATTTTTGCCTCGGCGCACCGCTTGCGCGCGCTGAAGCTCGCATTGCGCTCGAAGAGATATTGCCTCATATCGAAGGAATCACCCTCGTTGATGAACCGGAATGGAACACTTCAATGACCGTTCGCGGAACGACGCATTGTCGAATGCAATTTCACCCGCGGACCTGATGATCGGTTGACGCAGCTGTCAACGACGACGCTCGAATCGATCGCCAATCGTCCACCTCCCACGCAGCGTCTCCTTTAGCAATCCTCATAACCCCCAGCACGAGCACCACCACGCCCACGGACCAAGCGGTGCGTCATGAAATTTCATTCACATTTTTTCTGCTCCTGAAGCTGTGCCTCCGTGCCGTGATGCTCCATCAGCCGGCTTGCTGGCCCGTCAATTCTCAAAATCGCGCGTTCTCAGCCGAAACCGCTCTTCAGAAACATGAATTTTTCCCGCACGAGCCGCAAAGATCCATTCCGTGCGCCATTTTCAAAGCCCACCAGGCGGAAGAAACCAATCCCTTCGCCTCTTGCATTCAAAAGAGCTGACCCGTCTCATTCCGGATGCGGTTCGCCGGTAAAAGAGCTGACCCGCATCGTTCTGCGCGACAAAATTCACACAAATTCCCGTTACTTTTGCCCCGAAGCGCTACAAAACCAAAATCGCCGCGTTACTTTTGCCCCGAAGCGCGAGTTTCAGCTTGAAACTCGTGGCACGCATTACCATCGGCTGGCACCTGCGTGTATTCGTCAAGGACGCCTGGGTAATCGCCAGACCCGTGCCGGGGTCCAATTCGTCGCCCAATGGCACTTGGGGCTGGCTCGCATTGTTGGGTCTGAGTTCGTTGCCCTTGCGCCGCAGAATGACCAAGCGCTGAGCATTCACGTGGACATCGCCAACGTTCCGGCGTTTTACACGACGCACGAAACGTTGGCGACCGGATTGTAACGTCAGCGGCTCGAACGACGATCGTCTCGTGATTCGACGCTTCGGAACCCGCGACGGCGACGCAACACCAAAAGCAATCCCAAACCGGCCCACGCCAATCCTCGCTCGGGAGAATCGGTCACACTGCATCCGCAGCCGCCCGTATCCTCGATGTCGAGGGGAGGAAGTCCACCGGCTCCGCCCAATCCACCGAGGCCGCCGAATCCTCCGGTTTCCACTTTGCCTCCGGCTCCGCCCAGGCCGCCAGTTCCTCCGGACGCACCATTGCCTCCAGTTCCCTTGCCGCCAAAGCCTCCCGCAGCGCCATTGCCGCCAAAGCCTCCGGTCGCGCCGGTTCCTCCGGACGCACCATTACCTCCGGCTCCACCAGTGGCACCACTGCCGCCCATTCCGCTGCTGCTGCTCGAACTGCTCGTCATGGGTTCGGTGCACACGCCCGTCACGCATTGCCCGATCGAACACGTCGTCCCGTCGGGTTTGGGCGGATTCGTGCACAATCCGGTCACGCCATCGCAAACTCCAGGGTCATGACATTCGTCGGATGCGGCGCAATCGAGGGGCGGACCTGCCGTACACGCGCCGGCAATGCATTTATCGCCGAGGGTGCAGCGATTGCCATCGTCGCAAAGTGTTCCTTCGGGTTTTTCCGGATTGGAACACATTCCTGTCGCCGAGTCGCATGTCCCGACCACGTGACAGAAATCAGAGGCACTACAGACGATAGGATTCGCACCCACGCACGCCCCCGCAGCGCAGGCATCCGTCTGCGTACAGGCATTGTTGTCATTGCAGACGGAACCATCGGGTTTGGCCGGGTTGGAACATACGCCCGTCGTCGGATTGCAGGTGCCGACGTCGTGACATGCATCGGAAGCCGCGCAAACCACCGGATTTCGGCCTGCACACGTGCCCGCGTTACACGCATCCGTCTGTGTACACGCATTGCCGTCATTGCA
>DAOMZH010000369.1:0-9647 GCA_035437985.1 Polyangium sp. (in: bacteria)
CGTCGGCCTCCCTAGCCCCGATTCGCTCGCAACGCCTGATAAACACGCTCTGAGACGGGAAATCAAGGCTTGCAGAGGGGGCTGATGCCCGAACATGCGCGGCAGTCGACGGCCTCATCCATGCCCATGCGGCAATAGACCGGCGCTTCGTCGCGCACATCGCAGTCGACACCCGGGCGGGCGGGATCATCGCCATCCGCCGACAACAGCACCAGGCACCCGTTGCAAACGGTGATCGGGAAAGCAAATTCGTCGGTCTCGACGTCGATGTTCCCCAACGTTTCACCACGAACGATGACGTTGGCGATGTACTGTCCTGGTGCCATGGATTGAGCTGCCGTTGCATCAATCAAAGTGACCGAAGCGGAACCAAATCCGGGTTCGGTACCCGAAGCTGCATCCGCAAATCCTGAAACTGGAACAACGAAAGTTCCAGTCGCCAGATCGGCACCGCCACTGTCGGTCAACCTGACTTCAGCCTCGTAGAACGAGACCCGCGAGGTCTCCGTACGTAGCGTGGTCGCATTGCCCCGCGCAACGAGTTGGTTTCCGACGAGGAGCGAAGCCCAGTATTCTCGGGACAGGGCCAGGTCGAGTCGGCCTGCAGGCACCCTCGCACTGGTGTCGCTCTCGGTGATTTCGCACGTGTCTTGAGGCACGGCCAATGCACCAACGATAAAGATGCTACTTCGATTGTCAGCACAGCCTGGGCCCAAGACTATCCCGAAGGCACCAAGCGCAATCAGCGAGCCAATGAGTTTTCGGATCTTCATGTTCAGGGACCTCCAACGCGCCCAGCCGCGAGCCTCGCACAGAAGAGGCTGATCGGTATCGTATCCAGGATTGAGGCGTTTGGCCAAGATCCCCAAGATGTCTACACACAATTTGTCGATCAACGCCTAAAAAAAGTTCGTACCTTCTCCATGGGCGTGGGCGCGACGCGGGCCCGACCCATCTCTTCGAGCAGCACCAGGCGCAAGGTCGACCCGAGTCGCTTCTTGTCGAAGGCCATCAGATCGAGGGCCCGCTCGAGGGGCTGGTCGTCGAGGTTCGTGGGCAAGCCCATCATCTGGAGCAGATGTTCGATCCGGTTTACGACCGTATCGGGGGTTACGCCTTGGGCTTGGCCGAAACGAAGGATGGCGATCATGCCGAGGGCGACAGCTTCACCGTGGGTGAGTTCGGCGTAGTTGCCAGCGGCTTCGAGCCCGTGGCCGATGGTGTGCCCAAAGTTGAGGAGCATACGTTCCCCGGACTCGCGTTCGTCGCGACTGACGATGGTGGTCTTGACGCGAAGGGCGCGCAGGACGAGTTGTTCGATGGTCGGAATGTCGCGGCTGAGTACGGCGGATGGATCGGCGAGCATGAGGTCGAGGAGGTCTGGGTCGGCGATGGCGCCGGACTTGATGACTTCAGCGAGGCCGGAGATGTAGGCGCGGGAGGACTCGGTGTGGGTGAATCGGGGGTCGATGATGACGCCGGAGGGTTGATGAAAGGCACCGACGGCGTTTTTGGCGAGTCCTAGGTCGACGGCGGTTTTGCCTCCGACGGCCGCATCGACCATGGAGAGCAAGGTGGTTGGAATGGCGACCCAACGCACGCCTCGAAGAAGAATGGCAGCGGCGAAACCGGTGATATCGGATACGACTCCGCCGCCGATGGCGATGAGGAGGGTGTTGCGGTCGGCACCTGCTTGAATGGCGGCCTCGAGAATTTGTTGTACGGCTGGCCACTGCTTGTGGACTTCACCGGGGGTGAGGACGACTTTGCCTAGGGGAGGCTTGGGGGGGTTCTCGAGGAAGGGTTCGACATGGAGCTTGTCGACATTTTGGTCGGTGACGACGAAGGTGGAGGATGGGTCGAGGGTGCGGACGAGTTCGATGAGGGTTCGGGGAGCGTTGCGGGTGAGGGTGGCGGGGTAAGTTAGGGAGCTGGTGTGGACGAGGAGGGTTTGGTTGGTCCAAGCATGGAGGACGGCGTTGGCGATGTCCTCGGGGGAGCGGTCATCGGTGCGGATGAGGGCGTGGGCGTGGGCGTAAGCTTGGGCACGCGCCGAGAGAAGCTCGTGGATGCGTTGTTTGGGGTTATGGGCACCGGCAAGAAGGGGCCTTGAGGAGGTGCCAACCCGGTCAGCGATGGTGTGGGCGTGGGCGACGAGGTTGACGACATGGGTATGAGGGAGGACTTCGGCGCGGAGGGAGGGGTCGACGAGCGTGCCGCCGCCGAGGGCGATGACGCTAGGGACGGGGTCGGCGAGGAGTCGCCTGAGGGTTGTGGCTTCGAGGTGTCGGAACGCGGCTTCGCCGGAGGTGGCGAAGATGGCGGCAATGGAGGAGCCGGTGGCTTGTTCGATGACGGCGTCGAGGTCGCAGAAGGGAACGTTGGCTTGGGTAGCGACGATGGGTCCGACGGTGGACTTGCCGGTACCCATGAAGCCGCCGAGCAAGAGGGGTTGGCGAAGTGTGAGATTGCTCATGAGATTTTGTTTCACGTGAAACACTTTTTCACGTCCGAGGTGGTCAGTAGTTCGCGAGCTGTTCGAGGTACCCGGCCACGTTCCGTCGCAGTTCGCCCAGGCTATCCGCCCCGAACTTTTCGAGCAGCGCGTCTGCGAGCGTGATGAGCACCATCGCTTCACCCACCACCGAAGCTGCCGGGACGGCACAAACGTCACTCCGCTCGTGCGCCGCCTCGAAGGGTTCCTTCGTCTGGACATCCACGGACGGCAGGGCCCGCTTCAACGTGGCGATCGGTTTCATGGCCGCTCGGCAGACAACTGGCATGCCGTTCGTGATGCCCCCTTCGAGACCGCCGGCACGGTTGGTCGGGCGTGTGAAACAACGTCGACCCGCGTCGTAGCCAATCGCGTCGTGTACCTCGGACCCACGCATCCGCGCGGCCTCGAATCCCACCCCCACCTCCACCCCCTTGATGGCATGGATGCTCATCAGCGCCTGAGCGAGTCGTCCGTCGAGTTTGCGGTCCCATTGCACATGACTCCCGAGTCCCGGAGGCACCCCCATCGCGACCACCTCGAACACTCCCCCTACCGTGTCCCCGGCATGAGCCGCTTCCAGAATCGCCTTGCGCATGTCCGCCGCCACCTCGCCATCGGCGCATCCCACATCCGAAGCCCGAGCTCGGGCCCGCACCTCGGTCCATGGCCCATTAACGACCTTGGCTACCACCCCTCCAATCGAGACCACGTGCGCAAACACCTCGATCCCGAATTGACCAAGCAGCTTTCGACACACGGCGCCTACCGCCACCCGACCAGCCGTTTCCCGAGCGCTCGCTCGCTCCAAGATGTCCCGCAGATCTTTGCGGTCGTACTTCAATCCTCCGGCCAAGTCAGCATGCCCTGGTCGTGGTCGAGTCAACGCATCCGGGGGCGTGTCGAAGGGGGCCGCACCCATGCGCCCCACCCAGCTCGAGTGATCACGATTCTCGATCCGCATCGTGATCGGTCCACCAAGCGTCTCGCCGCCCCTTACTCCACTGAGCAGCTCCACCCGATCCGTCTCGATCTTCATCCGGCCCCCGCGGCCATACCCCCGCTGCCTACGCTCGAGGTCCGCGTCGATGTCCCCTGCCAAGAGACCCATCCCTGCCGGGATGCCTTCCACCATGGCAGTCACCACCGGCCCATGAGACTCGCCTCCCGTCATCCACCGCAATCGCGTCATACCTTCACGCTAGCACTGCGCCACGCATCTCGTTACAATACCGATTCTGCTTTCTTTAGCCTAACCTGCCTGGCCCATGAATTTCGTCCAAACAAATTCATCAAGAGATCGCATGGACGGTTCCACTTGCGCTACGATGGCGCCATCGATCGCAATGTCTCATCTGCCCAATGACCTTCCTGGAGAATGGGATCGCCTGGAAATCTCCGAGCGAGCAGGCGCGGTTCGTTTCTCCGTTCATGTTCGTCCGCGTTCGTCCCGTTCGACCCTCGTGGGCGTCCGTGATGGATCCCTCGACGTGGCCCTCACAGCACCTCCCGCCGAAGGAGCCGCCAACGAAGAGCTCCGCAAGCTCCTGGCCCGCGTGCTCGAGGTAAGTCGCCGCGATGTCAATATCATCGTGGGGGTCGCAAGCCGAAGCAAGCTGGTCGAAGTCAATGGCATCACCCCAGACGTCGCCAAGGATCTGCTCAGCAAGGCCAAAAGATGAGTCCCGCGACCTCCCTCACGTTCGAAAAGTGGGAAGGCCTTGGTAATGACTTCGTCATCATCGAGCTGCCTCGCGGTGTAGCCGAGCCTTTTTCACCAGAACAAACGCAACGACTTTGCGATCGCCACCGAGGCATCGGTGCCGACGGCATTCTTTTCATCGCCGAACTCGACTCGCACCCTCGCATGATCGTGTCCAACGCCGATGGCTCACGTCCCGAGATGTGCGGTAATGGCCTGCGGTGCGTCGCCGCGTATCTCGCCGAGCGTTCCGATCACTTGGCGGCGACGCTCGACATCACCACGGATGCTGGCGAAAAGCATTGTGTCATCGAGCGAATTGGCGACGATTATGCAGTGACCGTCGACATGGGCATCGCCAAACAAACCGCCCCCCTCGCGATGGATCTTGCCGGCAAGACCCATGCGTTCACGACCATCGATATCGGCAACCCGCACGCCATTACCTTCGATACCACCTATTCCCAATCCGACATCGACATCATTGCCCCCACCATTGCGACCTCCGTTCCAGGTGGCACCAATGTCGAGTTTTGCCGAATCGTTCTCGACGGCCCACGTCCGCGTATCGAAGTCACCGTCTGGGAACGAGGTGTCGGACGGACCCTTGCATGTGGTACCGGAGCTTGTGCCGTTGCCGCTGCAGCTTGCGATGCCCAGCAAATTCGATTCAAAGAGCCCGTTGATGTGGCATTGCCCGGAGGCATTCTCGAAATCACGGTCGATAGGAAGTGGCGTGTGCGGATGAAAGGACCCGCCCGACGCGTTTTCCGGGGCGAGGTGAAGGCGGGATGATTCGCACACAATCGCAACGCCCGCCGGCTTCTCGCCGTCCCATTGCGGAAAAACCCGGGACCACCCTGAGGGTCTTGTGCGTCTCCGCCGAAGCGACCATTCGAGACTTGTTCTTGCGAGTTCTGCGCGGTGAACGAGTCATTGCCGCGCCCGATTTTCAAGAAGCCGTTGCCAGAACGAGTGTCGAGACACCCGAGGTCGCTTTCATTGACCTCGATGTCGGTGAAGGGGCCGGCCTGAGCCTCATTCACCACTTCAAATCCCAACACCCAGATCTGACAATTTATGCAGTCGTCTCGAAAGTGCGCCTCGAAGCTGCGGCCCATGCCATTGCCGTAGGCTGCACCGGCATGCTCATGCTGCCGCTCTCCGCTGACGACATTCTCACGGCCATTGGTCCCGTTCGTCAACGCATCATCGAACGATTCGAGCGCGACCAGCTGAAAAACGCCGCGGCGCGCGAAACACGCAAAGCAGGCTGGCTGTCCCGAGCGACGGATCTCGCCGGAGCTACCGACAAGCATGCCGCAGCCAAGCTCCTCGTCGAATTGCTCGCCGATATCAGTGGAGCAAAGAGTGTTGCAGTTTATCTCGTTGGGGATGCTCCAGGTGAGCTCGTGTTAGGAGCTGCAAGTCCCAACCTGGTCGACCCACCGAATCGGGGGACCGAAACCCAGCTCTTCGAAGCATTCGTTTCGAGAAGTCGCGTGATCGCTTTGCCGATCACAGCTCGGAATTTGGCGACGGGCAGTGCGATGTTGCTGGATGCTCTTCCGCAAACGGACAATCTGCTTGCTCAAGTTGCCGCAACGGCAGCAGCTCCTTTGGCCCTGTTGGCCGAGCGAGAGCGATCCGCTCAAGGTGGCGCGGCACTCAAGGACCCAACATCGAGTGCCTATTCTTTTGCATATTATGTGGATGTCGCCGGCCGCGAGATAGCTCGAGCTCGTCGTTATCATCGGCGTTTTTCGATTGTCACGGCCGTTGTCGAAGCCCCGGATGCGGCATCCATGCCGAGCCAAACGCAAGTCGCTGATAGGTTGCTTTCCACGGCGGACGATACCGATATGCTTGCCCGCGTCGACGAAAATGAATTCCACATGCTTTTGCCCGAAACGAGTGGTCTTGGGGCGCATGCTTGTCGCCGGCGCATTTTGCGCATTGGATTGAGCGAAAGGCCAGAGGAGAGTCGAGCTACGTTGCTTTTGGGTGGAGCTTCGTTTCCGCATGATGGACAGGACCTCGCTCGGCTCCTTCGCGTCGCTCGGGAGCGAGCCGAAAGCAGTCGCATGTCGGTGGTTCATAAACTCGATTCGGATACGAGTACGATGCCCGAGCTATTGGAAATGCTCACGTGGGAAACCGTCAATGCTGCCCCGGCCAAACACATTTCGGCTGTACGGCCATTGGAACTGGTCGAGCCGGAAGCACAAGCATTGGTGCAAGCAGTGATTACCGATGCGCGACGTGGCGGTCCGGTGATCATCGTCGTGACGAGTCATCCGAATTCGTGTTTGGGACCGGCCGCGCGAGCCGCGATTGGGACGAACGAAGCGAATGTCACGTTTCATGGATTGGATATGCGGGCGGCGAAAGGATGCGCGCGTATCGAAGCGTTGGCGGTCATTGCGGAACACGGCGCATACGCGCTCGTGGCCCGAAATGACGACGGCTTGTTGCATGGTGCACATGCCGCGGATCCTCTTCTGGCCGATGTGCTTGCCGACCGAATGGGCCGAGCGGCGGGCATTCGAGTATTCGGGTAGAGGCTCTCATGTCGCGACGCGTGCTGCTCGTAGATTCGGATGTCGATGCCTTGGGCACGTTGGCATCCGTGTTGCGATCGGTGGGACTCATCGTCAGTATTGCCAGCGATGCCGACAGTGCGGTCGAGTTGGCATTTCAGTATCATCCCGATATCGTGATTGCGGGGCGCGAGATTCATCGGGGTGGGGATGTCGGTTATGTTTTTCGAGCCAAAGGGCAATTGGCGGAGATCCCCGTCTTGTACCTTTTGGACGAACCGCACGAAGACGAAGCATTGCCGGACGAAGTTCGTCGTTCCGATACCGATCAAATCATCAATCGGATTACGGGCATTGCGCAGCGGTTTTCCCGATTGCCTCCACCGCAGCAAGACATTCGTGGCGACCTGGAGCAAGTGCCGCTGGTGGACATGCTGCAGCTCTTGACGATGAATCGGCGAACGGGAACGCTCTCCATCACGGCGCCCGATGGTAATGGTGAAGTACGCTTGGCCGACGGGCAGGTCGTCGATGCGACGTATCGACGACTGACGGGTGAGCGAGCTCTTTATCGATTGCTTGCGGCCCGGCGCGGACAATTTGCATTTGCATCCGGCGATGCCCCAATCATTCGGCGCATTCAAGGCTCGACGAACATGCTGCTCATGGAGGCCATGCGGCAGGTCGACGAGCAAACCGACCGGCGCGCGCGTTTGGCACCTCATGGCGAAGTGTTCGTCTTGACGGAACAAGCCACGAAATTGAGCATCTTCGAGGCTCCGGAATCGAGGCGCATGCCCATGTCGGCGCCCATTCGGAATCGAATGCTGGATTATTTGCACATGCCCCGGAGCCTCGACGAATTGCTCGACGAGATCGACGCGGGGGACCTCGATATTCTCGATATGCTGATGGAGCTGCGCAAGTCGGGGCTCGTGCAGACGATTGCGCTTTCGACGGTGACGACGCAATTGGCGCCGCCCGAGATGTTTCCGGTATTGCGATCGTTGGTCAGTCGTCTCGAGCGGCCTGGATTTGCGCCTCCGCCGCGGATCATCATTGCAATGGCCCCGCAGCGTTTGCCAATGCTTGCGTATTCGATGCGCCGAATCACGGATGTCGCAGCTTCCACGGAATCGCCGGCGCGTGCGCCATTGCCACGACTCATCGGCACCATGAAATTGGGTGAGAATGTAGACGTGGCGATCATTGGTTTGCCCATGGATGAGACGTATGCGCCGACATGGGCCCTTGCACTTCCGGGCTCAGCGGCGGTGGTGCGCGTTGGCGATGTGGCCCGGGTGGCGTTGCAAGCCCATTGCGACGCGGTTGAAGTGAGGATTCTCGACGCCGAGCAATTGGTCGGGTTCTTTGATCCGACGATGCCGGCCCAGGTGGCGGCGCTGTTGCGGGCTGCGCTCGAAGCAGCGGCAGGTGTGGACTAGAGTCACCAAGCCCCATTTTCATGTTCATGAACGCACACACTTATGCGATCCTGTGACGCATGAACTCACTGATGAAATGCTTGTCCGTGTGCGTGGTCGTTTCTGGATTCTCGATGCTCAACGCGGGATGCGACGCTGAACCGCGGCTCTTTGGCAATACCGGAGGCTCTGGGGGCCTTGGGGGGTCAGGGGGTGAATCGAGCATGTCTTCGAGCAGCTCGAGTGGAACAGCGGGAGCTGGGGGCCTTGGGGGGTCCGGGGGGTCTGGGGGGTCTGGGGGGTCGGCGTCATGCATGGCGAACGAAACGATGTGCAGCGCTGGTTGTGTGGACGTGACGACCGACGACAAGAACTGCGGCTCGTGCGATCACTCTTGTCAGGGTGGAGCGTGCACGAACGGCCAATGCCAACCTGTGGAGCTGGCCAATGGGTTACGCAGTCCCAACGATATCGCGACGGACGGCACCAACGTTTATTGGACGGCGTGGAGCGCGGCCTTCGGCGGCGTGTTTTCGGTACCCGTCAATGGTGGCGCGTTGAATCAATTGACCACGACCAGCGATACGTACGGCATTACGACGGACGGCACCAACATTTATTACACGCAATACCTGACTTCGGGCAGTGTTTACAATGTGCCTACGGGTGGCGGAAGTCCCGTCTTGATGGCCATGGGTCAGGGTCGACCGACGAGCGTTTCGGCGGCCGGTGGATATGTGTTTTTCGCGAATCCCTACACGGGGAACATCTCGAAATCCCTTAATGACGGGAGCACCAATGTCACGGTTGTCGCGGCAAGCCAAGGCGCACCTCCTGGGGTTGTGGCTGACGACAGTTACGTGTATTGGACGTGTGGCTGTACAAGTACGACGAGTGGCATCAGCCGAGCTCCCATTGGTGGCGGAGCTCCTGCGGTATTGGCCATGAATCAGGCATTTCCGCTCAATATCACGATGGACGCAAACAATGTGTACTGGACGAACCAGGGCTCGACGATGATGGGCGATGGTTCGGTCATGATGGCGGCGAAGTCCGGAGCGCAGGTGTTGACCGTCGCGACGGCCCAGGACAAACCATACGACATTGCGGTGAACGACAAATACATTTATTGGACGACGAACGTTGCCGGAGGTTCGGTCATGGCGGCACCTCTTGGTGGCGGTACGCCCATTGTTTTGGTCAGTGGCCAGAATTATCCGCGCGGCATTACGACTGACGCCGTCGCGATTTACTGGACAAACGCGGGTACCGGCACGGATGGCTCGATCATGAAGCTGGCGAAGTGATTTCGGCAATGGGCTGATGGGCATGTCGCGAGCCCCCCGACCCCTACCGCGGCGCCGAGAAATCAAGCACTCCCCAAGTGGCGGGTCACAGTTAGGGTTCGTCCTTCCTGCGAGGGGCAAACCAATATGACAAGAAATCGACGGTTGACCGCGACGTTTGTCGCGGTATGGGGTACCTTT
>DAOMZH010000370.1:0-9629 GCA_035437985.1 Polyangium sp. (in: bacteria)
GGGGTCCCCGCCGCAAACGCCGTAAAATCAAACCGCTCCCAGGGCTCGCATGATCAACAGTGAAACCCTGGTAGACACCTTCATAGCCCAGTATTCTTCGCCGGAAATTTGTATTTCTTGCAAACGGTGTGCGACGCTGAATTCAGGGAGCCCATCTTTTTTGTGCTCACCTGGAGGTGTCGATGAAACGGGGTTGGTTGTTATCAATCGCGCTTGGAGGCATGCTGGGCCTTGCGGGCATTGCTTCCTGCGGAACGGACGGAACGGGCGGCACGACGACGGATCCGTGTCCCAATGGATTGTGCGGCGCTGGTGGGTCTGGCGGAGAATCGAGCGGCAGTACGAGCAGCAGCGGGAGCATGGCTTCCGGGAGCAGTTCGGGCGCTGGTGGTTCGACAGGGTGTGTCGAAGCATGGCTCTGTTCACCATGGCAAACCGATAGTACGAGCAACAATGGCACACGCACGTGCACGGACTTGAACAATTGCGGAACGACGGCGACAAAGCCGCCGGAATCAGCGATGTTGCCGGCCCTCGATTTGGACTTCTACAAATGCAACGTGGAGCCGATTTTCGATCGGGGCTGCGCGCAATTGGCATGTCACGGAACGGAGACGGGTCGTGCGCTCCGCATATATGCGCGCGGACGACATCGCATCACGGGTGAAATGCTCTTGGTGACGGGTTGTAACAAACCCGCAGGCACCACGGTTCCCTCGGAGAGCTGCGAAGGTGGAATCGAATGCGCGTGCTGGACTGCGCCGCATACCCCAACGGAATGGCAACGGAACTTCGACGCCGCTCGAGGGTTTGGCCTGGATACCCAAGGTACGCCGATTCCGGCAGGACAAGAAGACACCTCGGAGCTTATCAGCCAGCCCATCATTGGTGGCAAAGCCCATGCGGGCATCAAAATGTTCGCTTCGGGCGATCCTGAGCATCAAACGCTCAAGCAATGGCTTTCTGGCGCAAAACTGGGCATGACCTGCACGTCGACGAATTGAGGAGGAGACCATGAAAAACAAAGCAATCATCGCGATTGTCGCGGCATGCATCATCGCTCCGGCGGCAGCGGCTTCGGCGTTTCCGTTTCTGAAGTCGTGGCACGATCGATCCGACGGAAACCAATCCAACAACGGTCGCGCAGGAGCGGGCGGCATTTACGGAATGGGCAGCGCAAAAGATTACGGAATCACGTGCGCGCATTGCCACATCAAGGCCGCCGGAACCATTTCGGTAAACGTGACGCCTACGCCAGCTTGTGGCAACGTCAATGGGTCGATGGCCTATAAACCCGGTCAAAAGTATTCGATCACCGTGGCCATGATGGGCGAACATCGCGGGCTCAATCAAGGCAACAACAACCTGAATGGGATGGCGATCACGTTCGAGGACCAATCGGGCAAACCGAAAGGAATCTTCGAATCCGATACATCGCCGGTCGTTTCGAGCGCCGCATGTCCCACGACGTTCCCCGCGACGAATCCAACTGCCGGGACGACGTACCTTTATGGCGATTGCCACGGAGTCGTGTACATTCCGCGGCCCAATTCCACGACGTGGACGTTTTCCTGGACCGCGCCTGCTGCGGGTTCGGGACCCATGACGGTTTTTTACGGCGTCGTCGACGGCGATGCCGATGGTAAGTCGTCCCTCGACGATGACGTGAAAATGGGCACGGTCAAACTCGTCGAAGGCCCCTGAAGTCGCTCGTCGCGCCAATACGTTCGCCTTTCTTGAACCATAAACAATCGAAAATCCACGAGATTGACATCCCTCGCGATATCTCGTGCGGAACACTTTTTTGTTTCCCCAGACAAGAAAACGTGTATCTTGCCCGCATGACGACATCCAGACGGCAATCTCGTGGACGATGGGGGCTGGCCGTTGCAGCCTTGCTGCTCGCCGGTTGTGGGCCGAGTGAAGCGGAAAAACAAGCCGCTGCGGCAGCTTCGGCAGCAGCCGCCGCGAGCGCCAAGGCACAAGCAGAATGTGCCGAGGGCAAGAAGCAATTGGCCGCGGGCTGGGCCAAGTATGCAGCGGACCTCGAAACGGCCCTGAAAATGACATTCGAGGTGCGGTCGACGACGGTGGCGGCGGATCAATCGCTGGCCGAGCTGGAACGCTTGAAAAAAGGCGACCAGAGCCCGCAGAGTGAAGAATCGAAGGCCATGGTGGACACGACCAAGGCTGAAGTGGACGCGGCCAAGGCGGCGCTCGATGCAGCAAAAGCCGCAGAAAAAGCGGCCTCGGGTCCTGCAGGAGCCGCGCGGGATGCGAGCAAAACGGCGCTCGACAAGGCGACGACGCTGCACGATATGGCGCCGAAGGTCTTCGATGCCTTGAATGCGGCCAAGGTGTCGATGATAAAATCAGCTCGAGGACATGCCGAAAAAGCCAAAGAATTTGGCGGAGATACGCCCGAAGCCCAGGCGCTGCTGAATCAAATCAAAGAAAAGGAAGCGGCCATCGCCAAAGAGCGCGAGGAATTCAGCAAACCCGCGGACAAACTG
This sequence comes from Polyangium sp. (in: bacteria), assembly GCA_035437985.1. GTDB lineage: Bacteria > Myxococcota_A > Polyangia > Polyangiales > Polyangiaceae > Polyangium. The sequence continues at coordinate 2,514 of DAOMZH010000370.1, forward strand.
CTCGAACCCGCCACAGCCGCGCACAAACAGGCTGAAGCCAACGCGACGACGTGCAAAGAGCCGTGATTGCAAAGTACAGCGTCCCGCAAGTTCGTGACCGTTTGTCTAAGCGAAACGTCACGTTGAGTTGAAGAAACCGTCTCATAATTAACCGCAACAAACACCTCCGCGGCCCCGCACCAAGTTAAAACCTGGGGCTGTACACGACAAAGTCCTCCACTACCGCTGCGGACTGTCCTCGTTCTTGTTTTGCGAGAAATGATTTCTCCTGCGAAATCGACGGCAAATCTCGATAACAAAGCATTATTGCTCGGCGCAGTTCGAGCGCGACAATGCGAGTAACTTCGTTATTTGTAGCAGCGGATTTCAACCCGCTGCGGAGCGGCCGGTGATGTGATGGTCACCTATTTGCAGAGCGCGGTACTCAGGCGTCGCTGCCCCAATTTCAGATTTGCGGGATTGCCTGCGCTTTGAGCCTTCGGGGGGCAGATTCGGTCATCCCGTCGTGCCGCGCCAGATCGCGCTCATGCGCTCGGCGCGCTCGAGACGCCGGTTCACTTCGTCCCAATTCACGTTGGCGAAAAATGCATCGATATATTTGGCAACGCCTGCGCCAAAGTCCATTTGGTAACTGTGCTCGTACATGTCCAAAACGAGCAGCGGGCTGCCCACTGCAAGCGCCTGGGTATGGTTCATGGAAGAAACGGTGCGTAATGCGCCGGTGTCGAGTTCAAACGCGAGAATCACCCAACCACTGCCGCCGCCAAGGCCCATACCTGTCGCGCGCGTGTGCTGCTCCCATTTGGCCGTGGTTCCATAGGCTTGGGCCAGGGCATTTTCAATGGCGCCCGAACGTTTTCCATTTCCGCCGAGATTGGCGAAATATGCTTCGTGCAGCGCCTTCGAATTGCGAAACGTGAGCTCGCGTTCGCGCAAGGCTGCGACCATCAAAGGAGGTGTTTCAGCGGTGATTTGTGCCAGTTCTTGTTCGACACGATTGAGGTTACGCACCGCGCCGCCATAATTGTTCTCGTGATGAGAGGTGATCATTCGTTCGGAAAGCCCGTTTAATGAAGCAGCGACAAACGGCAACGGAACGACGGTATGATTCCCAGCGAGTGCCGGCGGAATAGGCATTTTTTGAACTCCAGCGGTTAAAATTGGTTTGACGGGGACGCTCGAGGCAGTTGTCGTTCCCGCACAACCGGTAACCAAAGCCGCACTGCCCAGGGCGATTGTCGCGAGGGCTTCGCGGCGGGTAAAGCTAGCGTCGCGTTCTTCGCCCATCAGAAGGCCTCTCTCTTTGGTTACTCGAGGAAGAACAACGTCCCGAGTCATGCACCAGCGCGGGAACGTTTTCGTCGCCCGGGTTTTTCCGCGTTTGGAGCCTTGAAGATCTCGCTCGCCCGGGACGCTCCCAAAGCGCGATCAATCCACGTTTCGACCTGCTCGAGATCCTTGCATTCGTTGATTCGGCGACGCTGGGCAATGGTGAGCTTCAGGCCGCGGACGCCAAGCATGCGATGCAATACATGAATCGTGCCTTCGAGTTTGCCTTCGAGAATACCTTCACGTTTGCCTTCGAGGATGCCTTCGCGTTTGCCTTCGAGTTTGCCTTCGAGGATGCCTTCGCGTTTGCCTTCGAGGATGCCTTCGCGTTTGCCTTCGAGTTTGCCTTCGACGAGGCCTTTTTCGTGAACCGCTTCGAGGCTCGCAAAACCTTTGCGTTGCAAAAGATTGCGCAAGGTGACTTCATGGGCCGCTTCGCGATCGAAGAGAGCATTGACCGGCACCGGATTCTGCAAAACACCAGGTGCCGTCAATTGATCCCCACTGTGCGCAAGACGCATGGGTCTGCCGGGGACATAAATCTCGACTCGACGCGGTCCGGTCAGCCGAACGACCCATATGAACTTCGTCCCGGCTGACAAAAGTTCCGAAATCTTCAGCCTCAGGTCTTCTTCGTCTTGACCATGGTCGGCATATTCGACCGCCAAGGGTGGTGCCGTGTGCGCCCATCCCGGCTCGTTGTCCACATTCCCCACCGAAATGTCAGGCGCTCGCAAATGTCCAGGATTCGCAGAGAAACCAACATCCACACCCGCCGATTTCACAGCCGGATCCGTGTCCAACGCATGCGCTCCACCCAAGTTCGACCGTCCCCCGCGTCGACCCGTTGGCAAGCATTCAATACGATGGCCGTTCGATAGTTCGTAGGGATCCCCCTCGCGAATCTGATCCACCGTAAAAGGCCCCGGGGCAAGCAGCCGATGCGCTGTCATGGCGTGAGCCTACCATATGTTGGCGCATGTGGACAAGGAAAACTTTCGGAAACGTGAAAAAAGAATGAACTCTCATTGCCGAGTTTGCTCGATCGACTCGATCAATCAATATGTTGAACCATTGCATTTTCAAACCGCGCGTGCGTCATGCGCCTGCGTAGCGAACCCCGGTTGTATCTGTTCGTAAAGCTACAGCACTCCTGATTTGCTCGCCCACCCCGATTGATGGTCCCTCAGAGCGTGTTTATCAGGCGTTGCGAGCGAATCGGGGCTAGGGAGGCCGACGGAAGCGTACTTTAGTACGCTGAGTAAGGCCGACCGACGCACCGATTTGCGCAGCAGCCTGATAAACACGCTCTCGGCCACATCGACACGCAGCGTTGTCTTGAACTATCGCGACATCATGTGTATCCTGCCGCCAGATGGTGCCGTCGATGAAAAACGCCCACCCAAAACCGCCAGAAACTTCGCGATGGGCCTCGCTCTTGCGGGAGATCACGCAGACCAACGATCCGATCCTGGCGCATGCAAGACACGTTCGCCCCACGATTCATGATCCCAGAGCATTTCGTTTGTCAAGGATGTTGAGAGGGTAAAGCAAATGTTTGGACACAAGTTGACACCGGCAATTTTGGGAAGCGTCTTGGCTTTTTTGGGGACGGGGTGTTTTGCCAATTATACCGTAATCTACAATGACGGCCAAGCCGCAATGCGCAGTGGACAATTGCCCAAAGCCGACGAGCTGTTCGCAAGTATTCCCGCGACAGCCGATAATTACGCCGATGCCTTGGCCGGACGCGCCAACGTTGCTTCGACCCAAGGGCAATATCCGAAAGCGGTCGAGTTTTGGAAACAAGCCGCCAAAGTATCACCAGGATCGTATCGAAAAGAGAAAAATCGCGAATATCATCGAGATTACGCGAAGTTGCTCATCGCATCGCAACTCGAAATACCAGGTTCCCCGCGCGGGTTGTTCGGTGTGGACAACATTCTCGTGGCGCATACTCGACAAAATACCCTCGTGGCCTTCGATGTGGACTCCAAAAAACAAGCTTGGTCGCGTCCGCTGGACAAAACAACCGAAGCCGAATGGAGTCGCCGAGTCTTCGCCACGGGGGCCATCATTGGTTTGGACGAGGTAAAAACGGCTGAAAGGCCCACGCGTTTGGTCGCGATCGAGGCCAAAACAGGCGCCGAGCGCTGGGTACAACCTCTGTATCCCATTGGTTCGGAAATGATGATCACCGCGAACGAAACGTACGTATTCATTTCCAATCGCATTCGCGGCAGTCAAAACTACGAGATCAACACCTTCGATGCGAAAACGGGCAAACCCAAATGGGCGCGACCCATCGACGGTCGGTCTGGACCAATTACGGCTTCCAAAGGCGGCATATTCGCCTGGACGAGTAACAACTCCATCTTGGGCCTCAATGCCGAAAACGGAGATCCGCTCTTTTCGCTTCCCATGGCCATCGAGCATAACCAGGACCAACTCGTTACGGACGACAGGCGGGTCTTTCTCATCGGCAAGGATAAAACCGCGTATGCCTTCGATGCGTCCGACAAGAAATACGATCCGCCAACGAAGCGTATCCTGTGGACATCCCCCATTGACGCGAATTGTGGGGGGCCGACTTCCGTTGCCGCAGTGCTCGATGGCAAACTCATCGTGCCGTGCGCGGAAAGTGTTTATGCGCTCGACGCCGAAACCGGCAAACAGCACTGGAAACGAGACCTCGCCCAAAACATGGGGAATGGAAGCAAAGTGGCGCCAACGCTCCTCGGCGGGCTGATTGCCATCAAATATGGGACGAATCTCGTCACGCTCGCTCCAGTGAATGGAGAAATCCGTTGGATTTTCGACTCGGATGGAAAGAACAATTTGACCGATGCCCTACCAATCGAGTTCCGTGACCACATCGTCGTCGGCGCGAGCGACGGCAATGACAAGTTTTTGACGCTTTCATTAACGCCTGCTCCGGCAGTTCCTTACTGAGAAGGTCGATTTTCCCCGGGCCCGCGCGAGCATACGCAAATCCTTACGGTCGCCCAATCATAGTCGAATCGACGTTGACAGCCTATGCAGTTCGGGCGGACTGGGAGGATTTGCGAGTCAATTTGCGAATTCGAGGTGCTGACGATGAGCGAGCCGTCAATTCGACATGACGCCGATGAGCGCGTCAAAGCCACCAGTGCTCGTGGGTACGTTGACCCCGAAACCCAATAAAATGCCCTGAAAACCACCTCCGAGGAACAGGTGGTCGGTCGCGGGATCCAGCGCTACGTCGGTGAACGCTTGAATGAGTGAATTACCATATCCATGCCCCCAGCGAGGAACGAGCATCGAATCGAATTTCACGACGAAGGCATTGGTGTCTCCAGCGCCCGAGGTCGGATCCATGAGGCCACCTGAGAGGGGAAGACTGGTCGAAAAATAGCCGTCCACAACGATGTCACCAAAGGAATCGACGGCAACACCGAGACCAACTTGGGTGCCGTCCGAGATGAATGGGTACGACGCCATTGCTGCGCCGCCGGATGATTCGAGCGCTGCGACGACAGTGTCCCACGTTGTTGGTCCATCGGTGCTCGTGTAGGACGCGGGTCCGACGTCAATGGTGTCGCGAAATGCCGTCACGACAGCGACCGTGCCGGTTCCGGAGCTGATATCGGTGACGACGAGGTCGCCTGCGCCCCCGAAATGGTTTGCCCAAATGTAACTGCCCGTGTTGGCGTTGTGGGCCGTGATGACCGCATCGGTTGCGCCGTCGGGAATGAGGTTGAGATTCATCGTAATGGTGACTTGGCCAGTAAAATGGGTTGCTGCATAAACGTTCCCCGCTGAATCCACGGTCAGGCCTTCGACGCTTTGATCTCCGTTACCAGCAAAAACCTGCTTCCAGCGCAACGTGCCGGTGCTCGTGTACGACGCCATGAACGCATCGAATCCGTCGATCGCGACCGCCGTCGGACCACCGAAATCAATGGTCGCATTAAATTTGCCGCCAATGTAAATATTGCCAACGTTATCGACAGCCACATCGTTGACGAACGTGATGCCGCCATTACCGAACGATTTGGAGAAGCGCGACACTCCAGCAGCATTAAATGCCGCCAAGAAACCAAAGGTTGCCGTGCCCGTGGCTGGCAATCCCTGCCCACCAATGTTCAGCGAGCCATTTTCATAGGTGCCGACAATCGCGATGTCTTCGTTTTTCGGATTGATCGCCAAACCACGTCCCCAGGCGCTTCCGGTCGTCACGATGTCGAATTGATTCGACCAATCCGTCAACGTTCCCGAAGGATCGCGTTTGACGAAAAGAACCTGTGCCGAATCGGGTAGTCCATCGGGCATGACGACGGCATTGTGATAACCCGTGCCATACACGTTGCCATCATTGCCGTTCACCCCTGCAGCCGCCGCAATCGCAACGATCGCGTCATCTTCATCGTTCCCAAGGGTGCCGCCCCCCGCAGGCACTCCGCTGCACCCTTTTCGCCCATCACAATTCGTGTCCACCTGGCTATCACACGCTTCGCGTATAGGTACGACAAACCCCATGCAAACACTCCAGTTGCCGCCCTGGCACGTGATGTTCCCGTCCACACACGCGCCTCGACCTCGCGTCGCCGGCGGCCCCGGATAACACGACATCATGCTCCCTTCCGGAGCACAAGCACCACCGCCGGTACTGCTGCTGCTGCTACTGCTACTGCCACTTCCGCCGCTGCTGCTGCTGCTACTTTCGCCGCCGCTGCTGCTCGAACTGACCTGATCCGCGCCACCGCCACCTTGGCCGCTTCCGGCGCTTCCGCCCTGCCCTCCCGTCGTTCCCGTATTGGTTGTTTTGAGGTCCAAGCATCCTGAGACCGAGGCGGCAAGGATTCCAGCGATTGATGCGCAAAACACTGCATTTTTCGGATTCATGGAGTCTCCTGGGTCGGGTCGCGAGCGGTAGGCGGCAAGGGAGTGGCGATGCGAGCATACACGTGTGCGCGAGACGAAATCAATCGCTCTCGCAAAGAAATGCGTAAGCAACGGCAAGCCGGGCGCAGCGAATCTATCGCGCCTTGGGGCGCGCTCGCCGCAAATACACGTCCAAGGCCTGACCCAACGAACGCAAGGTCTCGACCGATTGAATATCAGCGCCGAGTTTGACCATCGCCTGGGCAACGGCCGGACGAACCCCCGTGAGGACGCATTTCGCCCCCAAAAGACGAATCGCGGCAATCACTTTCAGCAATTGTTCGAGCGCCGAGACATCCATGGCGTGGGTTCCCGTGACGTCCAAAATGACGAATTGCGCACGTTTGCGGGTGACCGCGTCGAGTAATCGGTCCATGATTTTTTGCCCGCGGGCAGCGTCGAGAACGCCAATGATGGGCAATGCCAAAACATCCTGTGCTACTTCGAGCACCGGAGTAGAGAGATCGTCGATTTCTCGTTGCAAAGCCAAAAGGTGTTCATTACGTTCTTTTTCTCGCTCGAGGTTCAGCGCCAATTCCTGGTTCAGGACGCGGATGGCTGCTTCCGCCTCGAGCTGAGCCTTTTCACGATCCTTCACTGCTTCGGCCATGGCCTCGAAAGATGCAGCCAATTCACCCAGCTCGTCGTCGCGTTTCGTATCGAGTTCAATGGTCCGTTCGCCGGCAGCGACGTTCGCGATTGCTTGGCGGAGCTGGGCGAGAGGGGCGGTGACGCGATGTTTGAGCAACGAATAAAAAAGCGCGAGCTCGATGGCCAGGGAAATGAGGCCCCCGAGCAAAATGAACCGCGCTGCGCCCCATGCGGTTTCTTGGACCAAGGTTTTGGGATAGACCGAAACAAGAA
>DAOMZH010000371.1:0-9609 GCA_035437985.1 Polyangium sp. (in: bacteria)
ATGAGTGAGGATCCCGTCGGCTCGGACGCAAGCGGCAGCGAGCGCCTCTGGATCACCCAGGTAGGTGAACGTCTCGATGTGCGCGCCCGGTGGCAATTCGGCACGCTCGATGGATAGATCGCGGTCTGCCGCCTCGGGCATTTCCACGACCACAATCGTGGGCGCAGTGGCGCTCATCGCGGCACCAGATATCGGTAGTTCATGCACGGCATCGTAATCCGCCCTTTAACGGCGCGCGATAACGTATTTGTGTGCGGGAGATTTTGGTCGCCGCTACCCCTTCATCTCCGCCTGGATTTCTGGCATCATGAACCAACGCTCTGGCTCGGGGCCATCGTGAGGAAGGAATGATACCATGTCGCATCCAATGCAGACTTCGGACGTCTCCACGGGTCGTTCCGACGACGAATGGCGGTTGCGGCGCGAGCTTGCGGCGGTTTATCGCCTGATTGCCCATTTCCGGATGACCGATTTGATATTCACCCATATTTCGCTGCGAGTGCCGGGGTCGGAGCCTCGATTCCTGATCAATCCCTACGGCATGTTATTCGAGGAGATCACGGCGTCAAATCTGGTGAAAATCGGACTCGACGGTCATGTCGTCGAGGCTACGCCCTACGCGGTCAATCCAGCGGGGTTCGTCATCCACAGCGCGATACACGCGGCGCGAGAGGATGCGCATTGCATCCTCCACACCCACACCAGGGCGGGCTGCGCGATAGCTGCGCAGAAGGATGGGCTGCTACCATTGAACCAGATATCCCTCGAATTCTATGGCAAGGTCGCCTACCACGAATACGAAGGCATTGCGCTCGACATGGACGAACAGCAGCGCCTGGTGCGAGACTTGGGCGACAAACCAGTGATGATTCTGCGCAATCACGGTCTGCTCACCGTAGGGCACACGCCGCAAGAAGCTTTCCTGCGGATGTATTATCTAGAGAAAGCTTGTGAAATCCAGTTGGCTGCACAGGCGGGGGACACGGCGCTCGTGATTCCGTCGAAGGAGATATGCGAGCATACCGAGCGCCAGTTTAATGGTCCGCACCCGACGACGCAAAATGGGCAGGTGCTCAGCGATCCCGGAGGCAACGATCTCGCCTGGGCGGCGCTCCTGCGGCTACTCGACCGTCTCGATCCCAGCTACAAGGAATGAGAGAGGGCCATCGGGGCCCTTTCCCTCGCAATGACCTCGGCAACGGCAAAATGTGCCGCCTCGAGAGCTCCTTGCATCCACGCGTTATGAAAACTCATGTAATCGCTGGCGAAAAAAACCCGCCCTTCGGCATGCTGAAAATCCGCGAGGTAGCGCATTTGATCGGGGAGAAACGCTGCCCACGCTCCCCTCGTCCATGACTGATTCCAAGAAAATGAAAGTCCCTTGAGGAATGCGGCCCTAGCGTTGGGAAATAAGGCGTCTATCTCTTCGAGGCCGCGTTCGAGCCGCGTCTCATCGGAGGGCAATCGATCCAGCGCCGCGGCGTGCTCGTGCTCCGCATATGCCACGAGAATTCCGTTCGGTCCGGGCTGCAAGGCGGTCAAATCCCAAATACGCTCGATCGGGCCCGTCGTGCACGCAATCTGAAGCCCGCGCACGCCTTCATCGAGGTTCCAGAACCGCCGGGAGAATTGATAATTGAGGCGCGTCACTTGGCCCATGGGAACCTCTCGGATCGCCGCAATTTTCGCCGCTGACAGCTGCGGATGAAACTCCACTTCCAGCAATATTCGGTGCGGCACGCAGCAAATGACGTAATCGCCTTGCACGCTCTCTGCCCGCCCGTCACGCACGTAGTCGACGCATACACGGTTCGATTGCGAGCGTACTGCCTGCACGTGCGCGCCAAGCACGATGCAATCGCCGAGCGCTTCAGCAAAACAGCTCGTCAGACGGTCATTTCCATCGGCAATGGCATATGTCTTTTGCGTTTCGCCCTCGATGCGCTGCGCCGCGAGCCAAAAAAGTGCATCGTACACATCAATGATCGTTCCTGCATGCGCGCGACAGATTTCCTTGGCAATGGCCGATGCACCTAGCTTATCGAGGCTCTGCAAAAAGCTCTGCCCTTGAAAAGCCTTTCGATCCAATGTTGATGGCCAATCGGAGGCTCGGGGGTCGGACAGAATGCTCAATGCCCGCTGCGAGTAATGATCATGCAAACCATGGGCCTCGAGCCGCAATTCCTCGGCGGTGAGTCCCAGGTCATCGTGATATTCCGCGCCGCGTCCATGGTTGCCCCGAAAGCGCCGGCCCTGTACCGAATAGATCTGCGTCTGGTCACGACTGGGATACTCGACGAGGGGCAAACCGAAATGACGAATATACGTTAATGGAAGTGGATGATTGTCAGGAATGCGGGTCGCTCCGAGCTCCACGTGTTGCTCCTCGAAATAGCCGCGCAAGGTAAAAATGCGCCCGCCAACGCGTCGAGTACGCTCGAGAATGATGGGCGAAAAGCCCGCGCCGCGAAGGCTCCACGCTGCACAGAGCCCCGAAATACCCGCGCCAATGATGATTACGCGGCGCCCCTTTCCGACGTGGGGCCACTGCGGGATTTTTTGCCATAGATCCGGCAGCAAGGGCGCGCCGGCCGATAACCGCTGGCGATCGTATGCAGACGTATTTTTGGGGGGACAAAAGGAATCGCTCATTGGGACCATTACGCTCAATCGCCGCGATATATTGAAATGCGCTCCCAAAGGATAACACCCGCACTGCGGGACGTCGTCAAGCAGGATGCTAGTGAAAGACGTCCATATCTTGCTCTGCGCACTCGAAGCTTGATTCCACAATCGAAGTAATGAGATACTGGTGAGTATCGTGTGCGCGTGGGTCATCTCATTTCGCACTGAATGCAAAACGACGAGAGCCGATGCGGCAAGGGCCATAGCCACATTGTACGGCATTTTCTTCGCGCTTGGATAAGGGGTGAGCCATGTCCGTTGCCCATGCCCGAGACAATGGGTCGATGACGTCGCCGGTGTGTTCGTACAACGAATGGGATCCACTCGACGAGGTAATCGTCGGAGTTGTAGAAGGGGCAGCAGTTCCGTCGTGGCACGTCGCCTTGAAAGCCGCCATGCCGGAGGACCATTGGTCATTTTTCGAGCAGCATGGAGGGAAACCTTTCGACAAGGAGCTCGTCGAGCGTGCCGCCAAGGAACTCGACGAGCTGGCCCGCATTCTCACAGCCGAAGGCGTCAAGGTGCGCCGGCCCGAGCGCGTCCATCAGGCCGTGCCCTTTGGTACGCCCAAATGGCAATCCAAGGGCGGACTTTATGCCGCAATGCCTCGTGACTTGTTGCTCGTGATCGGTGATGAAATCATCGAGACGCCCATGGCCTGGCGCTGTCGGTATTTCGAGATTGCGGCCTATCGCCGACTGCTCAAGGAGTATTTTCATCGGGGTGCTCGCTGGACCGCCGCACCCAAGCCCGAGCTCGACGACGAACTCTTCGATCCTGATTATGCCGAATCCGAAGACGAAGACGCTCCTCGTTACGTCATTAACGAGTTCGAACCGACGTTCGACGCCGCGGACTTCATTCGCTGCGGCAAGGATATCTTCGTTCAGCAAAGCCAAGTCACGAATATGTTCGGAATCCGCTGGCTCGAGCGCCACATCGGCCCCGAATATCGAATTCATGTCTTGCGGTTCAGGGACTCGGCACCGATGCATATCGACGCGACGCTCATGCCACTCGCGCCGGGCAAGCTGCTCATAAACCCAGAACGAGTACCCCAAATTCCCCCTATCTTTGCGCACTGGGATGTGCTGAGATCGCCTCGATCGACGATTCCCGATTCGCATCCCATGTTCATGTCGAGCCGCTGGGTCAATATGAACGTGTTGATGCTCGATGAAAAGCGGGTCGTCATCGAGAGGCAAGAAGAGCCACTCATCCGAGCGCTCGAAGATTTTGGTTTTACCTGCATCCCTATTGACTTCCGGCACGTCATGTCTTTCGGCGGCGCCTTCCATTGCGTGACGTGTGACATTCGTCGACGAGGAACATTGCAGTCCTACTTCTAATCGAGGAACCAAGATGAAGCGCCAATACGATAAGTTCACGATTTCGGTCGAAGCACGAACAGATCAATTCACGAAATTTCCTTCCGCATTTCAGAAGGAATGGATGCTGGGACGTGCGCTCGGAGAGTTTTCCGACGACCTCGAGCACCTGGATGAGCTGAGCGGGAATTTGGTGCTCGGAGTCGAACGGCCGCCCATTGACGATAGCTGGGAAAACAGCGCAGCCGCACAAGATGCCGCCGAGCTGATCATTCAGGGACAACAAGTCATGCAATCATGGGAGCGGCCCTTGATGCAGCGTATGGCGCAGGCTGCTGCTCGCAATGGCGGAGACGTCCTGGAAGTTGGTTTCGGAATGGGGATTTCGGCAAGCTTCATTCTGGATACAGGGGTTCGTTCCTATACCGTGATCGAATGCAACGACGGGGTCATTGAAGGTTTCGAGCGCTGGCGCGAGCGTTATCCCCAAACGGAGACCCGTCTCGTGCGCGGGCGCTGGCAGGACGTGGCCGAACAGCTTGGACACTATGACGGCATCCTGTTTGATACCTATCCCCTTTCGCAGGACGAATACGTCCGCAACGAAGTAAATGGCCGGCCCTATTCGCATGCCGGCGAATTCTTCCCGCTCGCCGCCTCCAAGCTGCGCCCAGGGGGAGTATTCACGTATTTCACCTGCGAAGTGGACAGCTTGAGTCGCGGTCACCAACGACTTCTCTTACGCCACTTTGATTCCTTCCAGGTCACTGTCGTAAGCGGACTCACCCCTCCGGTGGGCTGCCAATACTGGTGGGCGAATTCGATGGTCATGGTGACGGCGACTCGAGTCTGAAGATTGGCTCGGGATGCTCCCCAGCCCGCATGGACTCGGCGAAACCCAACAGCTTACGCGCTTCGGCTTGTACCGGCGCGATTAGGGCAAACACCGATTGAACGATATGCCCATGGTGTCATTCGCACTGTTTCCAAAGAGCACATCGTCGCGAGTATCGCCATCCATGTCGGCAATGTGGATAAGGCCGGGGAGGTCTGTGCTGCTGATGCGGTAGGTCGTGCCCGCACCAAATGTCCCGTCACCATTACCCGGCCGTAGTAGAATCACCCCGGGCAGGGAGAATTGTGGCAGAAGTAAATCAACCTTTCCGTCGTGGGTAATGTCGGCAAGGATTAAAACTCTGATTTCCCCACCCGAAATGGTCCGAGGTAGGTTCGAGAAAGTGCCATTGCCGAATCCAAGGTATACGTGCGCGGAATAATCGTTCCAATGGACCAACACATCTACGTTCCCATCTTGATTCACGTCGGTAGCATGCACTCCGTAGGGGAGCGATGGTCCATAGGGATTGAAAAACGGACTGGTCCCATAACCAAACGTCCCATCACCCCGACCGAAAAAGCTTACCACGCGGTCGTAGCCGTCGACGGCAATATCGAGCTTTCCGTCACCGTTGAAGTCGCCGGCTGCAAATTCGGGAAACATACTGCTACCGAGCGCCCAAGGAGAAAAACTCGCGGTGCCGTACGAATTGTTGAGCGTGAAGCTGCCATTGGCGTTCCCGATGTATACATCCATGAAGTACTCGGTGTTCCTATACTCGGCTGGACCCCAACCAGGATCTCCCGGCACTACCCTAAAGCGGACTTCATCGAGAATTCCGTCCCCCGAGAAATCCGCCCACAACTGGTCAATCCCCACGTGTTGTTCGTTGAGATCGACGTGGCCATTTCGATTGGCGTCTACGGCCATTCTAAGATACGAGTACCAATTCGCCATGGAAACCGTGGTTGCCGGTCCAAGCAGACCATTGCCCTGCCCAAAAGCGACTGCGTAACCAGTCGTGCGCCAAGAGGCGCCAGGCGATATCGCCACATCGCGTTGGCCATCATTGTTAAAGTCGCCTGTCATGAGGTGAGCCGGCTCGACTGCTGACACGTTGTACACGGCGGCGTTGGTCAATTCCATCCCATTTGGACAAGTCGACGCGCAATGGTTCGAACATGTACCGAGCGAACCAGGGATATTGCAAGCTTGGCAAGACCCCGTGCAGGCGCTATCGCAACATACGCCATCGACACATTGGGCGCTCGCACATTGCCCAGCATTGCTGCATGCGACTCCATTACCCAAAAGAATGCCCGTTCCGCAGGCTCCTACGCCATTGCAATTGCCAAGGGAGCATTCATTGTCGGGATCGGTGGCGGGAGCTATGTTTCCACACGTGCCATCGGATCCGCTGCCTTTTTTCATTGCGGTGCACGCTTGGCACGCTCCTGTGCAGCTCGAGTTGCAACACACGCCATCGATGCAAAAGCCGCTCGAGCATTCCGAGCCCATCATGCATGCGCTGCCATTTCCAAGGAGCACTCCGCCAAGAGTGCAGCGTCCAAACCCATTGCAGGTCCCGGCACATTCATTGTCGGGATCGAGGCCATTTACAATATTTGCGCAAACACCATCGACACCCGACCCTTTTTTCGCGGCCGTACAAGCTTGGCAAAGCCCCGAGCATTGCCGATCGCAACAAACTCCGTCGACACAAAATCCACTGGGGCAGTCCCCAGGCACGGTGCATGGAGGGGCATTGGCGTTCTTTTCGCCGGCTTCCTGCAAATCCGCACGTAAATCAGCGTAATCGGCAAAGCCACTATTTTCTTCGGCACGCAATGTTTTTCCCCCAGCACCTGTGTCACGCGCGGTATCGACGCCGCAACCCGGCGTATATAGCAAAGCCATGATTGTCATGGCCGTTAACGGAGAATATCCGCGCTGTCGTTTGCTCGTCATCGAAGCCTCCAAGGATCTCATGGATGTTCATCTCGCCCGGACAGCTTCTGTTGCGCGGGTCCGTGAAAAATTCATACGAATTCGAGATTGCGAGGGTTCGGTGAATACCCGTATTCGCAGGGCATTACCGCTCTTTCACGTCGGCGTTCGCTTCTTCGCCGCCCTTTTTCGCTTTGGTGTGTCGGCGGGTCAAAAAAATCGACGCGACAAACCAGCAATGAGGACGCGTGGCATGCTGACATCGCCCGAGGCAGGGCTTTACGATTCATTCGCAAGCGCTACGGCGCGCCTCCCACATCGTGCTGGACGCATGCTCTCTCCGGATCCTACGACCACAGGACCGATTGTTATTGATGTAATCGTCGAATCCCCGCTTGCATTCGCGCGAAAACCGTCTGGTGATATTTCTGGTTTCGAACCCTCCCCCGTCATCACCGGTAGGTGCTCGCAGGTCTTTGCAGAATTCATGGGCCGCGTCGGTCCCATAATCGTACCCGCTGTCCTCCACGTCGTCGTCCCGATCTGCAAACGCAGGTCCGGCCAGCACAAGAGACGCGCCGAGAATGCCCAACGCCAATTTCGCTTTCATATCGCCCCCTTCATGACAACCCCGCGAGCGTCCTGAATTCCGTGCCGGTGCCTTGCAAATGGCACTTCGATTCATGATTCATGGTCCACCGGGCGTCATATTCGTCCACCATGCAACCCTCATTCCGGTGCTGTGGCGAAGAGAGGCGCGTCATTGTTGCTCATGGGCTCGTTATGCTCCAACAGCGTGTCCATCGAGAATTTCGGGCTTTGGCGATCATACCCGAGGGCGTAATGAACAGGATTTTCAAGCCTCGTATAATAGATATCGGCTTTGCTGGATTCGCGTGTTTGCTCGTATTCCTTGTTGAGGAGGTGCTATTTGCCGATCCAACCGAAAGTTCGTTCAACACCCCATCGTCTTGGTAAAACGACGAATCCCTTCATATCGTCGGATCCCTGCGGGCTTGGCACGAAGATTGGTCGGAAACGGCGCGGGGCGTCATTACGAGACGCGACCATTTGATTCGGCTCGGTTTGGCCAAACGAAAAAAGGCTGCCAAACGTTCGCCCGGCGAAGCAAGCGGACAAAGCGAAACAACATGGTGATTCTCGTGCCAAACCAGTTGTTCGGCGTGCCGCACAAAATCGTGTCATAAACCCCATTTCTTGTTTGCACGCTACATGGAGCGCAGTATAGTGCCGCTCATGCGGCTCTCGTTCAACACTGCCGGCCCGTGTTTTCCCGATGAACACTATATGCTCCCGCCAGAACGACGGCTTGGCGAGGTGATGCAACTCATCGAGCAGCACAAGTATTTTACGTTGACTGCGGGCAGGCAGACGGGAAAAACCACGTGCGGGATGTGGATCGAGGCGCACCTCAACAAGACCGGCCAATGGCGCGCGTTGTGGGTGGACATTCAAGAAGCGCGTGAGCAACCTGATCCAACTAAAACGTTTCGGACGTTGCTTGGCAAAATCGACAGAGTTTGCAGGCTTGTCCATCCCGATATCGTCCTGCCTGACATTGAAGAGCTGTTGCGTGATCCTGCCTCGGCCGTGGATAGATACCTTGCCTTTCTTGCGGGCCAGGACAAGCGGCCGTGGCTATTCCTCTTTGACGAAGCTGATGGTCTGGTTGGGGAAGCAATGGTCTCGTTTCTGACCCAGCTTAGAAATGGCTACATTGGTCGGCGCAGGAGTCCATTTCCGGCCAGCGTTGTGCTCATGGGCCTCCGCCAGGTGCGCGATTACGCACTACGCGAGGAGGATCGGCGCGCGCTTTCGTGGCTCGGTACGTTGTCGCCATTCAACATCAACGCCGAGCCCATGACCATTGGCCCATTTTCGCAGATAGAAGTGGGCGAATTGCTCGAGCAGCACACGAAGGACATGGGACAAAGGTTCGAACCGGAAGCCATTGCGAGAATTTTCGACTTGGGTCAGGGCCATCCGTGGATCACCAATGCCTTGGCCGATCAAATCGTTCGGCGCGATGTAAAAGACCTTAGTGTTGCCATTACGGCCGAGCATGTGGATGCCGCAAAAGAAACCATCATCCTCGAACGACGCTCGCACATTGATTCGCTGATTGCCCGATTACGCGAGGAGCGGGTGCGCAAAATCATCGACCCGATGCTTGCCGGTGAACCTCTTCCGGATGACGTACTCCACGACGATATTGCTTACCTCATTGGACTGGGTTTGGTCCGCGCTCCCAAGCGCGGAGGGAGTCTGGAGATTGCCAACCCTATCTATCGCGAGGTGATTCCTCGGACACTCAATTACGTGAAGCAAATCTCAATCGACGTCGCACGTCCAGGTCATGTCAAACCCGACGGGTCGCTCGACATGGGCAAACTCATGGCCGATTGGCAAAAGTTTTGGCGCAAAGATGGGCATCTGGCCGCGGAAGGTTTTTTGTATCGTGAATCGGGACCGCATTTGATGCTGATGGCGTTTTTACAACGGATCATCAATGGCGACGGGCGTATCGAACGCGAATATGGTCTCGGCCGCGGTGCACTCGATTTGTTGGTTTATTGGAAAGACGAACGACATGCCATCGAGCTCAAAATTCGACGTAGTTCGGAAACCGAGCTCGATGCATTCGAGCAAATTGCGAGGTACCTCGATGGCCTCGGGCTTTCCCAAGGGTGGCTCATCATGTTCGACATGCGCAAGCGGCGTTGGGAAAAGAAGCTTTATCAACGCGAAGTCGAGCACGAGGGAAAAACGATTCGACTCGTGGGGTGTTGA
>DAOMZH010000372.1:0-9608 GCA_035437985.1 Polyangium sp. (in: bacteria)
AGATGTCGACCGGAATTGCTTCGACGTTGTCGAGCACCATGCCGCCCGTGCCTGTATCACCGCCGAGGACGTACAAGAAACGGCTCGCATTGTCGACGCGTCCAGCAACGCCCGCATGGCCTCGACGAGCCGCGTTGAGCGTGGCTGTTGCGCCCGTCCAATCACCAGCTTCGCGGACGGTTGCGTTACGACAAACAGCGAATACTCGCCGTAGGTCATCTCGTCCGTGTTCGTCACTCGCACGACGTACGGAGCAACGGCCATCGGGTTCGTCGGAACCGTTGCCATCAGCGTGCATTGCTTTGTATTGTCCGGACAATCGATCGTTCCGTTGCACACCGGCGGCGCAGTCACCGTGGCCATGGTCGTGGTCCCATCTTGAGCAACCATTTCGACCGTCGCGACATCACGGAAGTTGCATTCGGTGATCGTGATCGGCGTCGGGTCTTGCGTCGTTCCTGCTGCCGGCGTCACGTTGTCGATCGTTGGTGGTGGGCTCATCGTCACGCGGAACGCTATGGGCTTCAAACCACCACCACCATCTGGATTGATCACCGCCACATCGTAAGGGCCACCCACGGGCAAACCCGCGGGCACGACGGACGTGAGAGACGTATCGTTCACGAACGCCGTGCTCTTCAGCGGAACAATCTTCGGATCGAGCGACGGAATCACCAAATACGCTTTCGGCGTCGATTGGAACATCGTTCCGCGAATGCTCACGGGCGTCTTCGTTCCCGTCCAACCGTAGCGCGGAATCACATCCGTCACGGTCAAACTCGGAGCTCCCACAATCGTGAACGCCATCGGCAACGTTGCGAAACAACCATCCGCCGTGCGCAACACGAGGTCGTACGGACCACCTTCCATGCCGCCTTGCGGGACAAACCCATCGATACGCGTGCCCGTGGCATCGACGACTTCATTCGTCAAATCGAGGCCCACGCCTCCTGCTCCAGCTCCTGCGAGCAAAAGTTCATCACCCATCGCGAAGCCCGTGCCAAACCCGATCACCGGATTGTCGATTCCGTTCCAACCACGCGTCGGAATGATGGATGTCAGTGTCGACGTCGAACTCGACACCGTGAGCGCATTCGGCAATGAAGCGGAACAACCTTCAGGAATCGTCACCGTCACGGGATACGTTCCTAGGGGCAACATCGGCACGGTTCCCGTCATCGTCGTGTCGTTCACGACGGTCGGCATGCCCAACGGTGCAGTGTCCACAGTGCCCGTCATCGGATCGTGGAACCCACTGCCCGTGATCGTGATCTCCGCGTCTGCTGCACAACCCGTCGGAGGCGCAACGCTCGTGATCGTCGGGTTTGGAACGACAACCAACGCTGCTTGCATCGTGCCTGTGCACGGAGGAACTTCGGGGTTTGTCACGCGAATCGCGTAGGTTCCCGGAGGCAAACCCGTCATGCCTCCGACCAGCGTTCCGGTCATCGTCGTGTCACTCGTGACGCTCACGTTCGTGACGGTTGCCGTGACGGTGCACGTCGAGAGATTGTCCGGATCCGTGCACGTGAGAATCTCGACGAGAGGTGCGGGATCGGTAGGTCGGAAGCCCTTGCCGGTGAGGGTCAACGTGTTGTCGATCCCCCGTGCAAATCTGCGCGCCCGTGCCGCTCGGAATGTTGCTCTGCGCCGTGACTGCCGTGACGACAGGCGGATCCACGATGCGCAATTGGCCCGCGACGTTGCTCGCATTGCCGTTCGCATTAACGACCTTGAACTGATAATCCCCCGCAAGAATGGGCGGATCGGCATCGATCACCGCTTCCATCGTGCGCGTATCGATGAATTGAATGTCGGGAATTTCTGTTTCCGTGTCCCCTTGGACCAAGTAAACACGCGGCAACTCCACCGTTTGCTTGTCGCCGAGCGTATCGACGGGAAGTGGCGAAAACGTGCCATCAGGTGACGTGAGTTTGATCGTCGTGCGGACGCCAGCGTTCTCCGGATTGCTCGCATTGCACGCAACCGGAGGGTCGACTGTGTCGTCGAGTGTCGTCTAGCAACCAGCGCGGCCCCCGATTGCGAGGACAAACAGAGCGATCGAGCCGGCTTGCCCTCTGCACCACGCAGTTCGTCGTTCGAGCATATCGCAATTCTTTCAGAAAGAAAAGGTTTGTCGTAATTTAACCATCCCGCCGCCCTACATTTTCCAAAGAACTCCGCGAGGTTGGCGAAATGGCTGGTACGCGTCGAGTTGGACTCCGAAGCCGAGGCTACTCGCGAAGGGATCGGCATTGCAAGCGACGCGCGGTTGAATTAACGAAGTTTTTCAGGGTACGGGACAAGCATTCACTGGTCGCTGACGTGACCAGGATGTAATGGTCGAATGACCACCCCATTCTGCAAATTCGACATGTGCATCAAGCTGCCGCGCGAGCGAAATTCTTGGCTTTGGGTGACCGCGGCCCAATCAACATCACTCGAACCCCTGTGTCTGGTCCCAGCACCAGATTACGTCGGCCTGGTCGAACATCATCCCGCTCGACCAACACCAATCGATGCCGCGACAGGATCGTTCCGAGCACGATTTTCATTTCATACACGGCAAATGCCGATCCAATGCACCGTCGAGCGCCTCCACCAAAGGGAGTATATTCAAAGGGGGAGAATTTCCGATCGAGATACCGCTCGGGTTTGAAACGCTCCGGTTCGGGATAAATATCCGGACGCGCGTGCAACAGCGTCGTGGCCACGACAACCCCCATTCCTACTGGCAACTGATAACCTTCGAGTTCGAAGGGACGAACCAATTGTCGCGGAATATCCGGAACGATGGGGTGCAGACGCAAGGTCTCGTGCACGACTCCATCGAGGTATGGCAGACGCGCCAAGGCCTCTGGAGACGGATCTGGACCGAGCGAATCGATTTCGTCGAGCAGACGGTTCATACACTCGGGATTGCGCAACAGCCAATAAATGGCCCAAGCCAAGGCAATGCCCGTCGTTTCATGTCCGGCAAAAACCAGCGTCACGAGTTCGTCCCGCAACTCTTCATCGGACATGGCGGTACCATCTTCATGCCGTGCCGCCAGCATCAAACTCAGGATATCCGATCCCGGATCGGGAGCTCGCCGCCGCCCGTCAATTTCGCCTTGCAGAAGCGCCATGACTTCCTTTTTGACGCGCTCGAATCGCGCCCAAGGACCGTACCCGCCAAACTTTCGCTGCAAAAATGGGAAAAACAACAATGCCGGATTGAGCTGATCCGCAAACCGAATAATCTTGTTCCGCGTCTCGTCGACCCGCCCTTGCTCCTCGATCCCGAATACCGCGCGAATAATCACTTCCAGCGAAATCGCTTGCGACGTTGATTGAAATGCCATCGGCGTTCCAGCGACCCAATGCGAAGTCGCGCCAAGCGTTGCAGTGCGAATGATTTCGCCATAAGCCCGCATCCGCTCGCCATGAAACGGGGGCGTCAGCAGCCTTCGCTCGCGCCGATGACGTTGTCCCGTGAGAAATAAAATGGAATTGTTGCCAATGAGCGGCTTGATGGCATCGGCCGCAAAAGGCACGAATGTATCCGGATCCGCACTGAAAATTGCCTGAGCGCCCGCTGGCGACCCCACGACCACCGCAGTTCCATTCATCATGCGGCAGCTAAAAATATCCCCATAGGTGTCGCGCATTCGATACAGCCACCCATACGCATCACGCGTGTATTGTATGGTTTGCCAAAGAGCACTGGAAGGACCTGGTGGAAGACCGTGGGCTGAGGACATGACTTCGATGGTGGGGGAGGACAGAATGCAAGTCAATGACTGCATTCTACGTTGTCGATGTCACGCCGATTGGTCAGCCCTAGAAAGCGACCCCGATTACATCAATCCGCAGCGCTCCCAGTTCTCCAACACCCATATCCGTCGAATCATGTAAGGCAAAATGTTTCGCATGTAGACATATTTTACCGTCGAGTTCCAATTGATGTGCTTTTGCTCTCATTCGATGATTTTTGGCACTCGACGCCCGACCTCGTATCGTTGTATGTATCGAAAGCTCAGTCCGGTTCGGTTTGTCCTGTCAGAAAGGTCCCAAGTTCGGTACACTGCCTTATGTTTTTGCCAATTTAGTGCATTCGACGTGTGGTTGAATTTACATTACCTGCGGTCATGACAAATCATGACGGCTCCCAAATTTTTTTTCCGTGATGCAGGGGCTCTCATGCCCCTACTTGTTCGAGCCCATCGAGGAGCGAGAGGTGTCCGTGCGAAACATGCAGCTAAAGGCAGTTGCGAAGGACATACGAAAAACGGACATGTGCGCAAAGGAGTTGCGGGTAGCGGGGACCACTTTGATGCGTTACCGCGGCGCGATGGCCGGGATAGTGCGATCGATGGGGGTCAATGGTCCGGCTGTTGAAGATGTCGTGCACGATGCGTTCGAGATGGCTTGTCGCAAGGCGGAGGGGGAGCGTCCGGATCCCGAGGATGAGGGGCGGTATTTGAGTTGGTTGTGCACGTTGGCGAAATTCGCGGCGCTCACGACGCGCAACGACAACGCGCGAAGTCGCGAAGTTGCATCGCCGTCGGAGGAGCTCGAAGACGTGCCCGAGCCGCATCGGGCTTACATTGGTCGTTACGATGACAAGGTTGCTGCTTCGGTGGTCCTATCGAATTTGAGCGACGACGATCGGACGTTGATTCACGAGCACTTTTTCGAGGATCGGACAGTTCAGGAGCTTGCGGAAGAGCGCGGAGTTCCGTGGACGACCATGCGTTCGCGAATTGATGGGGTGATTCATCGGGCGCGTTCGATCATGGATGACAAGGCTGCGCGACGTCGGGGCTTTGGGGCGATGTTCTTCGGGCTGCTCGGATTGCGGATTACGGATATTCACGAGCGAATGCAGCTTGCATGGTCGCGATCGCGTCATTCCCTGGCTACGGGATTGTTGGGCCTTGTTGCAGGAACGGCGATCGTTGCGGCTATGGTCCAAGCCGTCGACCAAAAAACTCCATTAAATTCGAGTATTTTTGCGGGGACGGTGGCGAAGTCATTCCCGGCTGGCTCGGCGACATCATTAACGTCTCCAACGGTAAATCATGCGCCGGTGAGATTGGCTGGTCTGGCCATGTCACCTCTTGCCGCCACGTTTCCTCAGGACAAACCCAAGAAGGATGCGAATTCCAAGTCTGGGCAAGCCGTCAAAGATCCATTCCGCGAGCGGGTGATCCTGCCGTGGGGCATTTCCGCCGCGATTCGCGATCACGACCACGAACATCATCGATGAGGTAAGCAATTTCCGGTTCGCCGTTCGCAGTGGGTCCGTTTGTCGTAGTCCTCCTCGCTTGGGCAGCAGTTTTGCTACGTCATACGGACCCACTGAGAACGGCGAATGAAGATGCGTTCGGGGCAGGTTTGTCGGGGCTAGATCGTTGACGCAGAGTGCGTCGCGAATCGAGCCATCTTCATCGAGTAATCATGACGGAGCGAGGATCGAGGGTGGCGGGACCTGCGATCGCCTCTGGTCGCGGGCGGAACTCGAGCGTTACGGACTTGGACAAACGCACGACCGAACCTGGGGAAATGACGGCTTCGTAGCCAGTTTCGACAATTTGCCCATCCACTTCGACCTGTTGTCGGGACAGGGGTCGGAGAACGAAGTTATCGCCTTTGCGGCGCAATTCGAAATGCCAGCGGCTCAAACGTTGCTCGAGCTGTTTGTCGCGGAGTAGGAGGACGACATCGTTCGTGGGCATTCCTTCTTCGCCACGAAATCGACCAAAGCTAATGATGTCTTGCCGCGGCAAACGAAATGTATCACCGGTCTCACGTACGACCACGAGTCCCGGCAAAGAAAGTTCGTCCCGCCAATCATATCGAAACATCAGAATTGGATCGATATAGCCGCGTACTTGCACGGGGGGTAATGGTGAAGCGCGGACCCGAATATCATTGGGGGCTTCGCGTAATGCCGTCGCGGAAATGCGTAGTTCCCCGGGTTCAGCGGTGGAGGCAATACGAGCGCAAAAATTGACCGCATCGCCCGAAACGATGACTCCATCGGTCAATACGCCTCCATAATGAACGCCCAAACGCACCACCAGTTGATTTTCTCGATTGCGGCTTTCGTTTTCCCGCGAAGCACGTTTTAGAAATGCGACAAACCCACCCAGGGCTTTCGGCACATCGGGGAAACACGTAAATGCTCCATCCCCGGCGGTGTCCACGACGCGTCCTTCGAAGGGGGCAATCGCTTCGCTCAGAAGATCATGGTGCAACTGTTGCAGCGCGCGGCCTGCTTCGTCGCCGAAGCGCGCAAAATACGCCGTCGATCCCACGATGTCCGTAAACCCGAGCGCTAGCGGGCGCTCGAACCGTCGCGTGAGCACCTGCGAAATCTGCGTCTGCAGACGGATCATCTCCGTCAGGCTCATCGTCTCGAGATCGGCCTTCATCACAGTTCCGCACTCACGTTACACCAAATTCTTGTCGCGGTACAACCTATCCCGCGACTTGTTGCAATCTATTTGAGTGACTCGTCCCACGTTTACCTTGGGAACCCAGAGAAAATTACGCTGGACGTTGGTCTTGCGCTAGTCTTTTTTGCGTGTCGGGCGAACTAAGGCTCGTGGATGGCGGTGGAGGTCCTACGGCGCGCTGCAAACATTGTGGCGCGCAGGCGGTTGGGCCTTGTGCTCAGTGTCGCGGACCTGTATGCGGCGACTGCTGCGTGCTCACCGAAGGGGGCGTGAAAGTCTGGGCGATCTGTTTGTCTTGTCGTAACAGAAGTGGCTCGTCGTTACGTCGAGGTTGGTGGATGGTCTTGACCTGGCTCGTCGTTCCGATTCTGCTGCTCGCGCTCCTCGTGGGGCTGCTCGAAACTTGCGGTCGAAAGGCGCTTGGATAGCTGTAGAATTGGTCTTGCAAGGAAGGACCGAACCAAAGTATTCTCGTTTGGTACCATGCGCACTGCATCGGATCCATATTTTCGTTTGCCCGAGGTCGCGCCACAAAGTCCGGGGGCCAGTCCGTTCCGCATGAAAGGCGATAGCTACAATGCGGCAATGCTCTTCTTGAATGGTCGTGTTCCTGGGGGATTTTCTGCGGTCGTCGCGGCGATGACTCCAGAGATGCAATCATTTTTCAAGCAATCATTCCGGCCGGGAGATTGGTACGACGTCGTGCCCAATCCTTATATGCACCTCATTGCGGCGAGGTTGCGGGGAATTCCATTTCGCACGCATATTCGCGATAACGGAGCATGGCATGCCGACCATGCAATGCGTGGTTCCCTGCGCACGCTATTGCGTGTATTTTCGCATGAAAACGTCGCGACGTGGTTGCCGCGTATTTCCGCGAATTACCATGATTTTGGTCGCTGCGAGACCAAAGCCGTCGGACCTGGACGCGTACGTGGCGTGCGTAATGGCATGCCACGGGCTCTCGTTCCTTGGTACACCACACTTTCCGCGTCGTTTTGTGAAAAAGCATTGAGTATCGTCGGGGCCAAAGACCCCCACATGCTGTACGGTCAAGCCGAACCCGAAGGCACGCGCGGAGGCCAGGACATCTATTCGCTACATTTTGAGATTACGTGGTCGTAGCAGCCCGCTGAAACGTCATCGTCTCATGAGCCCGTACCGCGAGGTTTTACCGCCTCGTCGATGATGGCCAACGTCAAGCGCACGGCTCGCGCGATTTGCTCGAAATCAATCTTCTCGGAAGTATCGGTCGGTTGGTGATAATCACGGTGATCGCTCGTCGACAAAAATATCGTGGGCATGTGGGGACTGAACGGCACGCTGTCCGAGGCAAACCCCAAACGCGTCAACACGACTTCAGGAATTCCGAGAATCGGTCGATTTTCACGGTCCGCTGCCCGCTGCAAAATATCTTCCGTTCGCGGTTTGTCATGAGGTCCGATCACATAACCAATCGTTTCATCGGCCCGGGGAATCAAGAGACGCATGGGCGAACCATCGAGCATGGGACGTCCGACCATATCGAGGTTGATCATGAGCACCATCCTCGAAAGCGGAATGCTCGGACTTTCCACGTACGCGCGGGCTCCGAGCAACCCGCTTTCTTCCGCGCCAAACGCAACGAAAACCAAATCCGGTCCGTCCGGACGATTTTTTGAAAGGCGCGCAATCTCGAGCAATGCGGCCACTCCTGAGGCGTTGTCGTCGGCGCCAGGAAAAACATCGGTATTGCGCATGCCTTGCGCATCGTAATGAGCACCCACGAGCACGACAGGCGCGTCCGTACTCGGTCGACGATGCAAATGCGCCACGACATTTTGATCGTCCATTCCGCGCCGGTTAAAAGGTACGCAATGGTTTTTTTCGGGAGCTGGGGGTAAACCCAAGGTCGCCAATCGGTCGGCAATCCATCGAGCTACGCGGCGATTGTCCACGGATCCGGCTTGGCGGCCATGCAGCTTCGGATCGGCGAGCACATCGATATGAGCCTTTAGGTTGTCTCGTGAAACCTCGGGTTCGGGCCAAATGGGTGATGCGGCCAATGGATCCACATCTTTGGCGAGGTCACAGGAACCAGATGCGGCCGGCAATGGCGTAGGTACGTGGGTTGGAGCAGCCTGCACCGCTTGCGCCACAGGTTTACCTTCAACCAGGCGGGTACCTTTGACTATGGCTGCGCGATTCACGGACGGGCGATGCCGGGGCGAGTGATTGTGAAGTAGCGGCTCTGCGGCTTACTCGATCGCGATCTTGGTGCCGGACACCCAGGCTTTGTGTTCGCTCGTGTAGTACAGGTAGGCAGTCGAGGCCTGGGCCGTGTATTCACCGGGGACCGTCGCAATCAGGTCGAGCGGCAGCTTCACTTCCTGCTTGGGCTGCATCTGTCGCAGGTACAGGTTCACTTCTCGCGGCCGCGTTTCGTAAAAGGCGATGAGTCCCTTTTCCCGCAGCTCCTTGAGCTGCCAGGTCTGAAACTGGAGTCCGCCGGGAATCTCGATCCGCGCCAACGTCATCGGCAGGCCTTGGTCGGTCTTGTTCGAGAGCGTCACATCGAGCCGCACCGACTCACCGAGCTTGACCTGCGTTCGCTGGAGCGCCGTCGCAAGGCTCACCTTGGTCTCCGCACTCGTCGCGGGCTGCTCGGACCGATACGTGACCCCAAGGCTATAGGGCAGCGGCGTCTGGCCCGTGTGGCGCAGCTCGATCCGATTTTTGCCCGCCACAAGGTGCTTGGTAATCCCCGTAAACGTCAGCGGCTCGCGGTCGCCCGGCTGGTAGCTAAGCTGTCCCGCCTCTTTGCCGTTTACCAAAAGCGTCACCGTACCCGGCGTCATTGCTTTCGCTCGCGACGAGGAGTACGCGGTGATCGCCTTGAGCGCCAGAACCGTCGCCTGCGTGCCACCAAACGCACCGTAGCCGCCGCGCTGATGCATCAGCCACTCCATGCCCTTTTCGATGTTGTCGTCGAATTGACCGCTCTTGAGCAGCCCAAGCACCGCCAGTGAAGTCGTCTCGACTTGCAGATCGCGTCCGCCCGAGCGAGTGATGCTGTGGCTCGCGCCCTTCCACACGCCCGACGGATCTTGCTGCGCCGCCAAGCGCTTGGCCGCCGCAAAGCCCGAGTCCCGCCGCCCACTGTTAAACAGGGTGTTCACCGAAAGC
>DAOMZH010000373.1:0-9580 GCA_035437985.1 Polyangium sp. (in: bacteria)
GACATCCACCACGACCTGTACGTGAGACCAGATCCGGATCGAGCACCGCGGATGCTCCACCTTGGCTTTCCGATGAAACCGTAGCGAACGCAGCGGTGAGTGGAGACGTCGCGGACGCGATGAGGACAGAGACTTGCTCACCCATGCGGGGGAGAGGATTGGTTCGCAGCAACAAACGCGGGGCTGTCGAAACCGTGGTTGGCAAGACAAACGACACATCACGTTCGGCGTTGACGTACACGACGCGTCCCGGGAACCGCCGTCCATCGTCGTACCGAAGCATGACGTCCGAGTAAAACCCGACGGCTCGCCAACTCGTGACGATGAGACCGTTGTCCAGGACGACAAACCCTGTTCCGCCAGAGCCACCCGCGAGGACGGCGACCACGGATCGGCGCGCGCGCGCTTGCGCATCTCCGGCCGACGAACCGGGATGTTGTGGATCACGCGGGGGAGGAACGCTTCGCGGAATCATCCGACAATGATCCTCTTCAAAGCCGCCATCATCAGGTCGAGCGACGATGCTGGTTTGCTCGCTTCACGTTGCGCGTGAGCGACGATGTCCTTGAGCTTTTGTAAGGTTTGGGAAGGCAAACGAGCTCGGACGAGCAGTTCCGACAACGCTCCGAGCGCGAGGAAATGACGCAGCGGTTGATCGTTGGGGCCCTGCTCGATTTCTTCGACGTACTTCGCCAAATGTTCGCGCGCTTGTCCGGCCGTCGTGAAGGCTTGCGTGGACAATTTCGGTTCTTTCGGCATCTGAGCCCGTTGCGCCACGACTCGTTCCATTGCCAAGAGCGACGGTTCAGCCATGGGCATCGGCGCATTCTTGTCGGGTGGCGCGGTGCTCGACCAAATCATGCGTGTCGCTGCCGCTGTCGTTCGCACGAGATACGAGACAGCATCGGGCACTGTCTCGGCGTAGTCATAGATGGCTCGGTACACGACCGCACGAACGAGTAACAACGTCGTCGCTTGGCGTTCGGCAAAACTGAGAGCGGTGGCCAAGACCTGCGCCCGTTGCAGCAGTTCGCAAAGTTTGTCCGCTGGGGTGACGGGTTTGTCTGGTGCTGATCGACGACCCGCAGCGTCCGCATCGGGATCGGGATGCATCATGCGTCCTGCATCGGACAAACCCAACGCCGTGCGCTGCCGAGTGCCCGTACTCGCGGAGGCCATCATGACGGCCGGGATCGCTCCAAGACGCGCTGTCGTCGGAGAGATCTCGCGCTCGGATGGAGCTGGCCCGGGCGTAGAGACCGCGATCGACAAGGGGGGACGAGCCGCAGAACTGACGACATCTGGAGGCATGAGCACCGCGGGCATCGAATCCCACGCATCGCTCGGCGCGGGTTCTTGCATGCCTGAAGGCGCGAGAATCGCCGGAATG
The DNA here is from genome assembly GCA_035437985.1 of Polyangium sp. (in: bacteria). Taxonomy (GTDB): domain Bacteria; phylum Myxococcota_A; class Polyangia; order Polyangiales; family Polyangiaceae; genus Polyangium. The sequence continues at coordinate 1,391 of DAOMZH010000373.1, forward strand.
TCATCGAACGAGATGGGTTTGCCCGGTTCACGTGGCGGCGCGAGGATCGCCGGAATCTCGTCGGATGAAGCTGTGCGCCTCCCGTCGCGCGTGAGCGGCGGCGGCGCGAGGATCGCAGGCATTTGATCCGATGACTGCGACGTTGGACGCCGTGGTTCCCGCATCAATGTCGGCGGCGAAAGAATGGGCGGCAGTTCGTCCGGTACACCTCGACGCATCGTGTCCCCGCCAAACGTCGGCGCGAGGATCGGGGGCATGTCGTCATCACGCATGAGCTCACGTACAGGCTCACGCAAAGGCTCACGCGCGGGCGGAAACTCGGGACGCAACGTTGCTGGAGGCGGCTGAACAACAGGCGCACGTGCAGTGCTTGGACGAAGCGTGCCGAGTTGCCTCTGTTTGCCTATCGATTCCGGGCTGCTGCGCACTTCCGCACGTGAGGGAACGCGCGCGTTGAATGCCGCCATGAACGTCTCCGTGTACCGCTCGGACATCGTCGACATTTCGTGGAGCACGTGCCGAATGAGCGCCGGCGGAGCTGCTCCGAGTTGCGCCACGAACCGCATGACGAGCAGATCGTCGCGAAGGCAGATGCGCGACGACAAACGGTCGTCATCACAGAGTTCGAGTGCGAAACGCATGGCTGCAACCCGCTGCGTGCGCGGAAGTCGCGCAATGGGCGATTCGATCACGAGCTGCATCTGGACCAGTTCGACAAACACGAACACCGTCGAATCTTGACCCGCCACGGTCCACGCTGGGCCTTCGGGGTACGCGATGGTTCGGACGGACAGACCCGTTTCGACTCCCAGACACGCCGTCACTGCCCGCGCGAAATCTCCACGGCGGAAAGCATCGGTTGCCTTCTCCAAACCCGTGTCATCCAACCCCAGATATCGCTGCGGCGCGAATCTCCGCATCGAATCTTCGAGCGCCATCGGCGCTTGGTTCTCGCCACAAGCGTCACAGCGTGACCCTCGAAGGGGCCAGCCACACACCGTGCAGAACTCTCGAGCTTGCCGGGTCGCAGCGCCCACGGTGCGGAGAATAGTTCGATCCACGCCGCTGGCGGAGACAATCGTCAGCAAATCCTTCGAGATGCGGCGAACACCGCATCGCTCGGCGTCGAAATCCGGCTTGAACGTTCGTGAGACTCAGATGATGGGATTGACGTGCAGCGGCGACCGCGAACTGCTGACCTCGGATTTCACGCGCCAAGCAAGGAAGCCCGTTCCAAACGCCCACACCACGAAGGTCACGGTTGCGATCACGAATCCGGCGTTACGTCCCAAACCGATCAGGGGAAGCACTTCCCAAAATCCCGTGGTCAAGGCGAGACAAACCAGCGCCGTCGGGACAATCCAGCGCAACGACACTCGTGCTCGTTCTCGACTCCCAAGACGCGGCAGCACGTAGCGCAACCAGATGACGAAAAACACGAGCGCCCAGCTCTTCAGCAAAAACGCCACAGCCGACACGACGCGTAGGCTCATCGTTTCTTGCGCGGTCTCGAAGTGCACCCCTGGAAGTTGCCAACCACCAAGGAAAAGTGCGCTGACGATCCCACACACGATGAACACATGCGCCCACTCGCCAAACATGTAGAGCAGCCAGCGGGTCGTCGTTGCAGGTGCAGCGCTGTTCGTCGCCGGATCGGCTTCGGCGATCACGTTCGAGGCATGAGCTTCCGAGGTCACGAGGGCGCTGATGCATGTGGCAAATAGGACCAACGTCGCTGGGTTCCGAAAGACAAACCAGTGCCAAGGCCAGCCACCAACTTCGATGAGTGCGCCACCTTGACCAGCTTGCGCCGCGACGATGTCGTCCATCTTGATCGAGCCGGTCGCGAACACGACGCATGCGAGCGCCGCGAGCGCGGGAATTTGCTGCAAAAACGTCCGCCACGCGCCTCGAAATCCACGCCCCAAAGACCAAGGTTCATGCGCCAAAGAACCTCCGGTCACGAAAGCCAAACCAACGAGCGCCGTGAGCGCGATGAGAAACAGCACACCCACGTCGAGTTCTGCTCCGACGAACTTGCGGGCAAACGGCATCACGACGAACGTCGCCGACACCCCGACAAACGACAATACAGGTGCGAAATAGGAAAGAATCGGATCCCGGTTTCTCGGAATGATGTGTTGGGTGATCTCGCTCCGCACCACATGGATGACGTTTTCCGTCAGCGAACGCGGGCGCGGGGTCGCGCCTGGAGCCACGACGCGAAAGGCCAAACGCCGCGCAAACCACGCCAAGAGCCCGGACAAACGCGTCGAGACCAGAACGAGCAGCGCCGCAAATACGCCGAGAACAATGGCTCCTCCCAGCAGATCGTTCGTGGCGTTGGCGTGAAAATTCTCGATCGAGATCGGGATCGCGACGATCTCATCCGCACCGCGACGAACGGACAGAATCGGCTCACGCTCCGCACCACTCGGAATCATGTCGGAGATGCCCGTGACCGTGACGCCATCGAAATTCGTGATCACGTCCCCGGCGACGATCTTTGCTTGCGCAGCTGGACTGTCCGGACGAACCGCCGTGATCACCAGACCACTGGTCGTCGAGCCTTCTTCGGAAACGGCCAGCCCTAGAAAGTCGAGTGTCCGTTTGCCGTCAGCTTCTCGACCTCGAGCCACCATGTGCCGCGGAGCTTTGGGACGAGCGTCGAGCGTGATGTTTTTGACCGTCCCGGCGACCGGCAATGCTCCATCGATCCGCGTATCGAGCGTGACCGTCACGTCGCCATGGAAGGTCGTATGCGACGCGTCGTCTCCTTGGCCACACACACGCGAGATGATCGCTTCGGTCACGTTCGCGGAGACGTGCTCCGTGGACAAACGTGCTTTGCCGAGGAAGATCGTCTGATCGGTGATGGGAGCTTCACCGGGTCGATGCAGCGAACCATGGAGGGTGATTGTGGCTTCCCGAGCGTCGCCTGTCGGAAGGTTTGTCCCGATGACCTCGAAGCGATCACCGACTTCGATTTCTCGGGGAGCAACATCGAGCACACGCAACAGATCCGGCGCGCCATCTCGCGATTGACAGCCTCCGAGGAGCGTCAGGAAAAACCCGAGGGTGACGAGCGCATGATGGGGTTTGGGGCGCAGGGCGCCGCTGGCGACCCGAAGCCCCAAATGTTCAACCAGCGCGCGTGGTAATCCGGCAGGTCCGGCCATGACTGCCGCTTATCGATCACCACGAGGAAATGGGCCAACTTGCGGGCGAACAGGTAAGAAATACCGCGCATTGTCGAGCTCGTTCACGCCCACGTAGAGCTCGGTCTCGAAGACTTCTTTCAAACGACGATAGGTCATCACCTCTTCGATCGTCCCATGAGCGACGAGTCGTCCAGCTTTGAGCAACGCGATGCGATCGGCATATTGCGCAGCTGCATTCAGATCGTGCAGCACCATCACACAAGCCAATTCCCGTTCTTGTACTTCCCGCCGAACCAGTTCGTTGACCGTTATGGAATGACGAACATCGAGGTGTGCGTTGGCTTCATCGAGCAAGAGGATTGGGGCTTCTTGGGCGAGGGCTCGCGCGATCGTGACGCGTTGTTGTTCGCCGCCGGAGAGGGCGGTGACGAGGCGATCGGCGAGAGATTCCAGTTCGCAGGCCGCGATGGCGCGCGAGACGGCTTGTTCGTCGCGTGCCGATGCGCGCATCCAGGCGCCTTGATACGGCGCGCGACCCATCATCACGACCTCGCGCACGGTAAAACCCACGGCGGCTTCGGTGGCTTGAGGTACAACTGCGATTTTTCGGGCGATGTCACGTCGGTCGTACGCAAGCTGCTCACCAAGAACAAAAACGGAACCTTGGTTTGGTGCGAGGGCCCCCGAAACGACCTTGACCAGGGTGGATTTGCCGGCGCCATTTGGCCCTAAAACCGCGCAAATTTCGCCCTTTTTCACATGCAGGTCGATGTTGTCGAGGGCGCGCTGGTGACCTCCGTAGATCACCGACACTCCTCTGAGCTCGAAGGCGTTCATGCTCTTCCTACTTCAGTGTCCGGCACGATTCGCACTGACACCACCTTGCGAAACGCTGCTACTGATGGTCCAATTCAGATCAGCTGCGAAAGGGACGTCATGGATACGGCGAAGGAGACCACAGGACCCACTGCAACGCCACGTCGCGTCATCAAGCGGTACTCCAACCGTAAATTGTACGACACGAAAGACAGTCGCTACGTCACGTTGCAGCAGATTGGCGAGATGGTCCGGGCCGGCGAAGAGGTTCAGATCATCGACAACGCCACCAAGGAAGACAAAACCGAGGTGACGTTGGCTCTAATCATTTCCGAGGATCTCAAGAGCCAACCGCGGAGTGTGCCCCTTGGAACCCTGCGTGATTTGATCCAAGAGCGCGGCGAACGCCTGCTCAATCAACTGCGTGAAGGTCCGATCGGTCGACTCATCCCGGGTGCGGGAGACGAAGCTGCTGCGGGAGCACCTGCTGAAGCTGCGGCTCCTTCCGCTCCGGCAGCAGCACCTGCAGCGGCGGCACCGGAACCGGAAAAACCCGTGCAAGGTGCGAAGGCTCGTATTTCGGAGATCGTCGAGAGTTCCAAACAGACGCTCGATCAATGGCAACACGCGGTTGACGAACGGGTGCGGCACATCGTGCCGGCGCTCAATCCGTTCCGCGATTTGCAATCCGAGGTCGAACGATTGTCGCGTCGCGTCGAAGAGCTCGAGGGACTGGTGCACAAGTTGAGTGGCACGACTCCATCGGCGTCATCGGGGTCATCGGGGGCGGCGTCGGAAATCGATTCGCGATCAAATGATCAAGCTCGGGAATAGTTTCCGCGCTACGCCTGTTCCACGCGCCCGATGGCATTTTTCTTCAGCAAGAAGCCCTCTTCTGTTGCCCAGGAGTTGAGCTTTACCTCTGGAAGGCGAAAATCTTCGGATTTCGACGCTTTCGAGGTCGAGATGCTCGGCCATCTCGACACGATGTATGCAGTCAGTTGCCGCATGACTCGGAGCACGACGGAAGCCGAGGACCTCGTTCAGGACACGATTGTCAAGGCGATGCGGGCACGTGATCAGTTCGAGCCTGGTTCGAATCTGAAGGCGTGGCTGTTGCGCATCATGACGAACACGTTCATCAACCGTTATCGACGCGGGGGACTCGAGCGGGACTTGATTGAAGGTCCGGATGCGGATTCGTTGACGGAGGGATGGCTGGGAGCGACCACGCTACGTGGAATGAGGGATCCGGAAACTGCAGCGTTGGCGCCTTTGGTCGAAGCTGAAGTAGGCCGAGCGCTCGACGAGTTGCCGGCGGAGTTCCGCATCGCGGTGGTGCTCTCGGACATCGAAGAGTTATCGTACAAGGAGATAGCCGACGCGATGGGTTGTCCAATTGGAACAGTCATGTCGCGTCTGCATCGCGGACGCAAAATGCTGCAGAGCAAGCTGCGTGATCACGCAATCGCCATTGGCATCATCAACGAGTCGCCCACGAAGAAGGGCGACGATTCACCAACCGATCTCGACGCTTACCGTAAACGTCGCCGGAGTGCTGCTTTATGAAGGGACTCAAGGTGATGACTGACGACTGTGCGCTGTATTCGGCGCAGATTTCGTCATATGTCGACGGGGAATTGGACCCGGGACATATCGTCGATGTGGAAGCGCATGCGCTTCGTTGCAGTGCGTGCACGGAGCGCATCAAGTTTCTCCAGACGATGCGGGCGAGCATCAAGCGCACCTCGAACGTGCGGGCGCCGGATGCATTTCGGGCGCGAATGGAAGCGGCCATGGTGGCCGAAAAAGAGCGTGTTCGCGAAGCTGATCGCGAGCTGTTTGGCGGGACGAAACTCGTCAGTTGGAAATACGCCGCAGCGCTTGCGGCAGCAGCCACGGTGGTATTATCCGTCGCGGCCGCGAAAAACCGATCCGATGCAACAGCAACCGGCCCGACGCGGGCCATGACGATCGAATCCTCGATGGGCTTCGATAGTCTCCTCGACGAACTCGTTGCGCTGCACGCCAATCCTCTCCCTCCCGAAACGACAAACCCCGAAGAACTGACGCGATTCGACCCCTTGGTGGGGGTGCCTGTGCGTCGGGCGGCATTTCAGCCGTTGGGGGCGAGTTTTAATGGGGCGCGGGTGCATGCAATGCGGGAGCGGAGGGCGGCATTGCTGCAATACACGATGGAAGGCAATCACCGAATGACGGTGTATGTTTTCGATCCGCGAGCTGTGGCCATGCAGGCAACGCGTCTTCAGCCCCGGGTTGTTCGGGAACGACCGGTTTACGTGGGCAAACTTCGGGGGTATTCGGTGGCTGCTGCGGAAAGAAGTGGCGTTGGTTATGCGCTCGCCACGGATTTCGATGACGATCGCAGTGCGCAGCTGGTCCTCGCCGCTGGCCCGCAATAACGAACTTTCTTTGTCCACCAACCAGTTTTCTTGACAAACTCAATTTAGCGGGTTGATTTTCGAATCCGCTCTTGGGTATCATGTTCCCCTGCCCTGACAGGAGATACCCATGGCGGATGCATCCCTTCTTCCAGCCGAGCGGCGCGTACCCTATTCGCAAGTGCGCGACGAAATCGAAGACGGTGACGTGATTCTTTTTCGCGGTGAGGCGGAGCTGAGCCATGTCATCGCGGGAATTTCGCAAAGCGCTTACTCGCATGCGGGTTTCGTCTTGAGTTGGTATCATCGGCGGATGCTTCTTTCGGCAGAAATGCCGAAGGTCTTGGCCATGCCGCTGAGCCTCAAGGTGGCGCATTACAAGGGCCGCATCGATTGGTACAAGCTTTTGCCCGAGGGTCGGGCGCAGCTCGATCTGGAACGACTGGCGGTCGAAGCGCTGACGAACCTTGGTTTGGAGTATGGAACGAGCAAGTTATTCGAATTGGCGTCCCATTTCATTTTGGGAACGAATGCCGATGACGATGATTGTTGTCCAGAGACGTTCGTGTGTTCGCAATACGTGTCGCGATGTTATCGTTTGGCGGGGCTAGACTTGTCGACGAAATCGGATTTGGCAACGGTTCCTGGGGAAATCGCGGTCTCGCCAATGCTGTGTTATCAAGCGACGTTCGAGCCGGATTTGAAAGACGTCAATGAGGTGCGAGTACGGAGGGCGATTTGATGGTGTAGGTTCGTCATGGACGAGGTGTGCGCCTGTGCGTCGTACCCGGGATCCACGATTCGATCAGCTCAATCGATTTCTGCGACTTGGCCGCGACCGTCCGTTACGATTGCATTGGTGTACTTCTTCGCGAAACTCGTCTCGATGGCACGAATCGCGAATTTAGTCTCCAGAACATATTTCGAGAATCGTAACCTATTCATTTCTTGTGCCGCCCGGGGCACATGCATCCGGCTCACGAGGTGAAATGCGTAGGCGTGACGAGCCTGAACACGTCGACGAGCCGCCCCTCGACCGCAGCACGCAAGTTGCGGGTCGAGATTCGCCGCACCTCCACGAGCGCGGTTTCCGAATAGAATGCAACGTGCGGCGTTAGCACGACGTCGGGGCGCCCCGCGAGTGGATGACAAGTGAGATCGGGCGAGTCCTCGGCCAGTACGTCGAGCGCTGCTGCAGCGATGTGGCCACTGTTGAGGGCCTCAACCAAGGCAGACTCGTCGATGAGTGCGCCGCGGGCGACATTGATCAGCAGCGGACGCCGACGTAACCGGGCAAAAGCCGTCCGATCGAATAGGCCATGATTGTTATTGTTTAAATTGCAATGTAAACTTACTATGTCTGCCTTGGCAAGCAGGGTCTCGAAGTCCACGAGGGTGGCACCGTGCGCGGCCGCCGTCGCGGCATCGATACCGGGGTCGCTTGCAATCACGCGCAACCCAAAACCAAGTGCGCGCCGGCACACCGCGCGGCCGATGCGACCGAAGCCAACGATACCGAGCGTTCGTCCGGAAAGCCGCTCGATTCCAGTGATCGCGTTCCAGCGCCAGTCGTGTTCTGCTTGCACTTGGCGATGGTAGTCGAGCAGGCGGCGGCCGAGCGCCAACAGCAGCGCGAGCGTGTGGTCGGCAGCCTCTTCCGTGCAGTACTCGCCAACGGCCGCCACATGAATGCCTGCCGCCATTGCTGCGGGCACGTCGATACAATCCCATCCGACGGACGCGATGGAGATGGCCTTGCAGCGCGGCAGACGCGCCAGCACTGTCGCTGTAAACGGCACGTAATGAGTGAG
>DAOMZH010000374.1:0-9565 GCA_035437985.1 Polyangium sp. (in: bacteria)
CATCAACCGAAATGCCGCTTCGGCCTCATTCGCAACGAATGTCGTGACAGGTTCGGGCTGAAAAGTACCATTTTGAAATTCTGCGACGACTTCATGCAGTAATGCCCCCAGTCGCTGTGGTCGTTCTTCGCCCATTGCCGCAAGATCGATGGCCGAATACGAGAGAGATTTGCGAAATGGCAACAAACCGAGTCGGGTGTTTTCATAGATATCTTTTTTGCCGATGTCGAGAAATCGACCATAAGGAGCCAAGACCTCGAGGCTTTCGCGCAAAGCGTCGCCGGCAAGCGAATTGAGAACGACATCGACGCCCCGACCGTTCGTCTTGGATCGGATTTCATCAGCAAAAGCAAGCGTTCGTGAATTCATGACGTTTCGAATCCCGAGCGTTTGCAAATATGCGCGTTTTTCCTCACTGCCAGCAGTGGCGAATATTTCCGCTCCAACGCTCTTGGCATATTGAATCGCCGCCAGTCCCGTACCTCCACTGGCCGAATGAATTAGAATACGCTCGCCTGGCTGCAATCGCCCAACGTGATGCAATGCCCAATATACGGTCATGAAAACCGCTGGAATCGTGCTTGCTTGCTCAAATGATAAATGCGGCGGCTTGGGAGCAACAAACTCGGTTCGGGTCGTTACATGGCTTGCGAATGCCGAGGAAGCCGAGGCGAGGACCTCCTGACCAATCTCGAACCCCGATGCGTTCGAGCCCATCGCTACGATTCGTCCCGCACATTCTCCACCGAGCCGTATCGAATTGCGATCCATTCCGGGATAAATCCCCATCGCTTTCATGAGGTCGAGGAAGTTTAAGCCTGCTGCCGAGACCTCGATTTCCACTTCACCAGGACCTGGCGGTCGTCGCTCAATGGGGCGCAGGGCGAGTTTTTCGAGGACCCCCGGTTGACGAATTTCAAGTCGATAGGGGCGTCCTCCTGCAAGCTCGACGAATTCAGAGACATCGCTGTTTGTCCAGGTACCGTGTGTGAGTCGAGCTACGAAGCGAGCATTGGTGCGCCAGGCGACCTGATCTTCGTCGCCATTGTGGAGCAATTCGCGCATAAGGAATGTCGCTTCATTGGAACTCTCCTGCGGTGCGAGGTCCACTAGCGTACATCGAAGGCTCGGTTGTTCAGCGGCAATGACTCGTCCCAACCCCCAAATTGTCGATTGTCCGATGGACAATGGTGCAGGGGTTGTTCCTACAGCTTGCGCGGCTCGGGTCACCAAATAAAGCCTTGGTACGTCGCGCCAACCTTGTTTGAGCAAGCTTTGGACAAGCCGCAGGATAGCAAGTGGACCACGTCGCGTATCCTCGAGAATCGTCGCTTCCGTGGTGTCGGGCCAACGTGCGCCATCGAGTGCCCCGCAATGAAGGACCCCCCGGCACCCAGTCTCGGCGAATGTGGATTCGAGCAATTTATCCCAATGTGCGACGTTCGTCGGGTCCAGTCGATGCTGATCCTGATTATTTCGCGCATATTCGCGGCCCGCTGAGACAACTGTGACCCGAGCGCCGCGAGATCGCAAGGCCTCCGCGATTTTCGAGCCGAGCCCGTGTTCGTCCAAGATGACGAGCCAATGATTCAACAATGGCGTTGCATGAGGTGTGTTTTCGGAAAGCTCGACGTTGCGCCATGTAACTTGAAATATACAATCTTCAAATGGATCCGAACTCGTCGGTGAATTCGAGTTCAATGCTTGGAGCCGCAATTCACCCACTTGAAAAAGAATCTCGCCGCTCTCGTTATGGGCGACGAAAGAATACCCACGAGTCTCGTTTGTTTCGGTGGCGATGATTCGCCCGTGGAGCCAGATTTTACCCTCGGGTCGCCGCAAGAAGCGCACGTTCATGATTTTTGCAGGAATGAACGTGCTCTTGCTCGCAGCACTTCGAAGTGTCCATGCAGCGCCTTGAAAACATGCATCGAGGAGAGCTGGGTGGAGCCGATACTTTTCGACGTCGCCGATATCTTCGGGCAATCGTATACGTGCCACCACTTCGCCGTTCGAGAGTATTTGGACTTGTTCGACACCTTGAAATGCTCTTCCGTAGGACAAACCATCATGCAGCATTCGTTCATAATGTTGTCGAGCGTCGATTGTGGTTGCTCCTGACAATCGATCGTCCATGGGCGTGAGCGCCTCGGTCTGTTGCGTCGACGTCCCCATGACCCGCAATGTGCCCGAAGCATGGAGCGTCCAATCTTTTGCTCCGTCGAGTTTGCTCGAAATCGTAATTGATGCGCACCCACCTACTTCTTCGACGAGCGAGAGTTGTACGATACGCACTTCGTCTCGGGTCAGAAGAAGCATTGATTCGAAGTTTATCTCCTCGATGAATGTCGCGCCTTCACCATGAACGAATGCTGCGGCGGCGAGAGCCATTTCGACATAGCCAGAGCCCGGAAAAACGATCTGATCGCCGATTCGATGATCATCGAGGTAGGGAAGCGCATCGAGGCTCAAGTGTCGTTCCCAGACGTGAAATCTTGGTTGTGATGCGGGGGCAAAGCCTATTCCGAGGAGGGGGTGACCGAGGGATTCCGCACTGTTCTTCCGGTTATTTTTTGGAGGTTCGATCCAATGTCGATCACGCTGCCAAGGGTAGTTCGGTAAGGAAATGAGTCGGCTCTCTTCAGGAAGAGTCTTTTTCCAATCGACGACAACGCCTTCCGTATGCAATGCGCCTATGGCTTCGATGATTTCGCGGACTCCGTTTCCTCGTCGTCGCAACGTGGGCACGGTCCGAATCGCAATTTCTTGCAAAGCGGCGCATTGTTCGAGATTGGTCGCGAGAACTGGATGAGCACCGATTTCAACGAGAATGCGATGTCCGTCGGCGAGAATTGCCCTCGTCGCGGCAGCTAAATTCACGGTTGCTCGGATATTTTCCCCCCAATATTCCAGACCGAGTTTGTCTCCGTCGATTCGAGATCCAGTCACGGTGCTATAAAGCGTGACTTTGGTCGGTCGCGAATCGACCTGCTTCAACGATTCAATCAATTCGCGGGCCAGCGGTTCCATTTGCGGGCTATGAAATGCATAATTCACACGCAGTGGCCGCGTGACGATGCCGCGTTTGTCGATTTGTTCGAGGATGCTATCGATTGCTTTCGATTCTCCGGACAGGACGACCGAAGAGGGATCATTGATGGCCGCGATTGAAACCTTGTCAGCGACGCGAGTCAAAATTCTCGCTGCTTCAGTAGGCGGAATCGAAGCCCAGACCATTTTACCAAGGCCGGTGGCTTTTTGCATGATGCGCCCACGCAAAACGACGATACGAACTGCGTCGTCGAGGGTGAGCGCTCCGCTTACGTAGGCCGCCGCGATTTCTCCAACACTATGGCCGACGACGGCATCCGGCAAGATGCCCCAGGAATCGAACAAGTCGACCAAACCCACTTGAAGTGCAAACACTGCAGGTTGGACGATTTCCGTTTCGTCGAGTCGCGACGTTTCCTCGGGAGCCCGGAGTTCATTGAGCAAAGAAAACGGTGCATATCGTCGAACGAGCGCGTCAATCTCCGTAACTCTGGCGCGAAAGCGGGGTTCTTCGTCGAGTAATATCCTACCCATTCCGGCCCATTGAGAACCCTGTCCGGAAAATACAAATGCAATGCGTGGCGTGCCTTGCGATGAGGCTCGCCCGTGAGCGACTGCAGCCGGCGCTTCGCCGCGCGCGAATGCCGCGAGAAGGCTGGCAAATTCTTCACGGGTCCCGGCGACAGCGGCCAACCGATATTCGAAATGCATTCGGTGCAGGCTTGCTGTATGCACAACATCGTGCAGGTCGATTTCCTTTTCGGCGGCGAACCAATCGGCATATGATTTGGCCACGGCCGAGAGTGCGCGAGGGTTCTTGGCCGATAACGGCAGCAAATAGGCGGAAGGTTTTAAGGGAACATTTCGGGGTGCGTCTACGGGCGCTTCTTCCAAAACGACGTGTGCGTTTGTCCCACTAATACCAAAAGAACTAATCCCCGCACGCCGAATTTTGGTCGTTCGCGGCCACGGTCGATTCGTCGTGGAGACTTCGAGCGCTGTACCATCGATGTCGATTCGTGGGTTCCGGGCTTGAAAATGTAGATTTTTGGGGATGACGCCATTTTGCAATATGAGGACGGTTTTTATGAGTCCCGCAATGCCGGCAGCAGCTTCCAGGTGTCCGACATTCGTTTTGACGGCACCGAGGACACACGTCGTACCATCCGGACGAATGTCTCCGAGTACATTGCGCAAAGCCTCGATTTCGACGGGATCTCCAAGTGGCGTCCCGGTTCCGTGCGTCTCGACATACCCCACTTCTGGACCGGCAATTTTGGCGATGGCCAGTGCCTGACGAATCACGGCTTCTTGCGCTAGAACATTGGGTGTCGTGAGTCCTGTGGATCTTCCGTCCTGATTGACCGCGGACCCGCGAATGATGGCCAGGACTCTGTCTCGATCACGTATTGCTTCTGATAGCCGTTTCAGGATGATGACGCCGCATCCTTCGCCACGCACATAGCCGTTGGCGCGCGCATCGAACGTTTTGCAACGACCATCTGGAGACAGAGCATGCAATCGGGCCATCAAGTAAGATGGCAGCGGTGCCAGAATCAAATTGACCCCACCCGCCAAAGCTAGGTCCGTTTCATTGCTGCGTAAGCTTTGGCAAGCAAGATGGACTGCGACGAGGGACGAAGAGCACGCGGTATCGACAATCATGCAAGGTCCTTGCAAACCAAGCGTGAATGAAATCCGTCCGGCGGCAGTGCTCGGCATATTGCCGGTCACTGCAAATCCGTCGAGCTGATCGAGGCTTTGTCCGAAACAGCGTTGCTGATAATCGAGCGATGACAAACCGAAGAAAACCCCGGTTTTGCTGCCCTTCAGGCGGTCTTGCTTTTGCCCTGCGTGATCGAGGGCTTCCCAAACGATTTCCAAAAGAAGCCGCTGTTGGGGATCTAGACTTTGCGCTTCACGTGGCGAAATTTCAAAAAACCCAGCATCGAAATCTGCAACGGATTCCAATAGTCCGGCCCAACGTACCTCCGGCTGACCGTCGGGAACGGCGTTCATTGCCCAACGTTCTTCCGGAACCTCGCGGATTCCGTCGGCTCCGGCAAGCAGCGCCCGAAAGAAGGAATCGGGATCCGATCCTCCTCCAGGAAATCGACAACCCATTCCAATAATGGCAATGGGTTCGCCCTTGGTTCGTTGCGCAATTTCGAGTTTGGACTTGAGCTGGGTAATGAAAGCCAGGGCGTCACGAAGGCGATTCTGGTACTCGAGAATGTTGGAGCTGCTCATCCATCCTCCAGATCCATGAGTTCGGCTATCGAAGCATCGAATTCGGCCAAGAAATTATCATCATTGGTTTCGGGAGCTGCTAATTCGACTGCCGCTATCAAATCGAATTCTTCGGCTTCTTCGACCGGTGGTGGTTCGTCAGGCTGGGTTGGTAGTGCAATACGTTGCACAATATTCTCAGCGAGGGACGCGATGTCAGGATACGTAAATAAGAGCGTCGAGGATAGTTTGATCTGCAGATCGACTTCAACGCGGTTGCGCATTTCAAGGCTCATCAAAGAATCGACACCGAGAGATTGAAATGGTGTCGTATGACCGATTCGATCCTGTGAGAGTCTGAGGACACGCCCGAGCTGCTCAACAAGATAGTTTTTGAGGATATCCAATCGTTTTGCCGTGGGTGTCTGCTGCAGAGCAGACAATATGCGGGAACCGCCGAGCGCCGTTGGAGTTTGTCCGACCGCGGGACGCATATCGGACCAAAACGGTCTGGTGATGATGTGGGGATAGAATTCTTGGAATCGTCGCGTATCGAGCCGCATGATTCCCATGTTGGATTTAGGTTCGGCAAGAAGTCGTTCCAAGAGGTGAATTCCTTCGTCGGGTGTTAATGAATCGACCCCCCGCGCAGCTGCCCGACCGCCGCGAAATTCTTTTGCGGCGGCCATTCCTACTTCAGAAAATGGCCCCCATTGAATACTCATTCCGGCTAGTCCCGATGCGCGGCGATATTGAGCTAGTCCGTCGAGAAAAACATTGGCCGCCGCGTAATTGCCTTGTCCTGGGGCGCCCAACAAACCTGCGCTCGAAGAATACAGGACGAAAAAATCAAGAGGCATTCGACGCGTTATCATGTGTAGGTTCCATGCCCCCAGCATTTTCGGTTGCATGACTCGGTGAAATTGCTCGGCGGTCAACTCCAAGAGCGAACGATCAGCGAGCACTCCGGCAGCATGAATGATTCCGCGTATTGGTGCGTGCTTTTCCAATTCGACTGTTGCGCGTTCGAGATCTCCCAATTGCGCTACATCGGCTTGGAACACATGCACATTGGCCCCAGCAGCACGCATTGCGGCAATCGACTCGCTCGCGTTTTTTGACGGCGCGTTGCGACCCAGCAGTCCCACGTGGCGAGCTCCTCGTTCTACCAACCATTTGGCTGCCACCTGTCCAAGTTCTCCGAGACCGCCAGTAATGAGATAACTTGCGTCGTTTCGAATCGCCGTTGCCACACGCGTTTCTTCACGCACGATTTCTGCCGCAGGATCTTTCATGCTCACGACGATCTTACCAATGTGGCGAGCTTGGGCCATCAAGCGGAATGCATCGTCGGCCTGGACAACCGAAAAAATGCGAATGGGTAAAGGATGGAGTTTCTTCGCGTTGAATTGGGTTGCGACTTCGCGCAACAGCGAAGCGAAAAGCAGAGGTTTGTCGATACTCATTCCTGCAAGATCGATGGCGGCGTATGACAAGCTTTTTCGGAAAGGGAACAAACCGATTCGTTCATTTTCGTAGATGTCGCGTTTGCCGAGTTCGAGAAAACGACCATAAGGTGCTAGAATCTCGAAACCTTTCAAAATCGCGTCACCAGTGAGTGAATTCAGGACCATATCCACGCCGGCGCCATTCGTCGCATCCATGATCTGGTCGGCAAAACGTAACGATCGTGAATCCATGACGTGCGTAATGCCGAGGCGCCGAAGATGATCGCGTTTCTCGTCATTGCCGGCCGTAGCAAAAATTTCGAGTCCCAGCAACCGTGACATTTGAATTGCGGCAAGACCTGTCCCGCCCGTTGCCGAATGAATGAGAATCTTCTCGCCCTGGCGGGCGCGTCCCACGTGCTGCAACGCATAATGAACGGTCATGAATACGGACGGAATTGCGGCAGCTTCTTCGAACGTCAAATGAGCCGGCTTGGCCACGACGAGCAATGCGTTTGTCGTCACATGCGTTGCAAATGCTCCATGGGCCGAACCTATGACTTCTTGCCCGACCATGAAATCCGTGACGCCTTCGCCGATTGCAACAATTCGGCCGGAGAAATCACTGCCGAGAGGCGTTCCTCCTTTGGGCATTCCGGGATAAATTCCCATGGCCATCAATACATCAATGAAATTGAGTGCCGATGCCACGACCTCGATCTCGACCTCGCCCTTTCCGGGTGAACGACGCGTTAGCGTGCGCAGATGCACCCGTTCGAGGATCCCAGGATCGGGTTGCCACAATCGATAAGGACGCCCATGCGCCGGCTCCCGCAGCATGGTCGTGGTTTTGCCCGGTGTATCGAATCCACTCCGCACAAGCCGGGCAACGAAACGTTCTTTGCCACGTAGCGCAATTTGATCCTCACGGTCCGAGGCGACCAATTCTCGCAATAGCTGCGTGGTCTCGTCGCCATCGGAGGAGTGCCCGAGATCCACGCATTTGCACGCAAGCGCGGGATGTTCGAGAGTAATCGTGCGCCCAAGTCCCCAAAGTGGCGCCTGGGCAACTTGGATGCGTTCCTCTTTTCTTACGGCTTGCGCCGAGCGAGTCAGTAAAAATAGCGGAGGTGCGTCCCGCCAACCAAAACGCACAAGCGCTTGCACCAGATGGAGTGCGCCAATGCAACCGCGCAGCAGGTCTTTGGAAAGACTTTCCGACGTTGCCGATTCCGAGGGGGTTGTGTGTAGGCTCCATGAATGAATCACCCCGCGACAAACAGCATGTCCCGGGAATGCTTCGTGCAGGAGAGTGCGATAGTCTTCGGGGTGATTCGGATTGATCTCGAATTCATCGGCGCACCGACGAACGAATTGCTGGCCTATGAATACGCGAACGCAACGTGCCCCGGTGTCGCGGAGAAGACGCGTCGCCGAGTCTCCAAATTCGTCCGGATCCGAAAGGACAAGCCATGTACCCGTATGCGAGGCATTGGCCTCGACATCAACTGGTTTTACGCGCCAATTCGTAACGTGAACGAGTGTGTCGAGAGGGTCGGTTCCGGCCTGTTTGGCCATGCGTTTTACTCGAAGACCAGCGACTTCCACAACAACACGGCCGTCTTCATGGATCAGGTGCAAATCGACGCTGGCAATATCCGGGTCTTTCGGGTCAAGTGCGCGAAATTGAATGACTACCCACATTGTACGCTGGGGTTTTTCCCATACGACAAGCCGCTGCACACCCACAGGCAAATATGTGCCCTCGACAATGCCTGTAGCAGCCGCATCAACAGCCTGAAAGCACGCATCGAGTAATGCTGGGTGGATGATGTGCGCCGCCTCGTCCGTCACCGATTCAGGGAGTACGATTCGTGCGAGTGCGCGACCCTCACCCACCCACAATTCTTCGGCTCCGCGGAAACTGGGGCCATACGCCAAACCAGCTTGTTCCATGCGTAGATAATGCTCATCACTCGTCCTCGTCGCCGAATACCGGGTCGCCAATTTTTCTGGATGTTCGAATGACTCGGGACGAACTGCCGTTTGATAACGCACACAACCCGTGGCATGTCGAAGCCATTGGCCAATTTTCCCATCACGGCTCGCGATTCGAAATTTTGCAGTATCTGGACCATTTCGTTCCAGAACGAGTTGCAATAGCGCGCCATCGGCGTCCAAAACCAATCGTTGTTCGATTTCGATATTCTCGAGCGCAATGGTTCCGACGTGTTCCAGTTGCCCACTTGCTGCGAGGGCCATTTCGAGATAACCGGTTCCGGGGAACACCGTTTCGTCGCCGACCCGGTGGTCTCGTAAATAATTGGGTGACTCTGAAGATAACGTCCGTTGGAAGACGTAGACGCCTCGAATCGCGGAGACCGCAATGTCCATACCAAGCAATGGATGGCCGGCTGGTTCTGGCGTCGCGAATGCATTTGAATGAGAGGCGAAGGTTTTGCGATGCGGCGTGTCGATCCAATAACGCTCGTGTTCCCAGGTGTAGGTCGGCAAAGAAATGACGCGCCCTCGGTGGAGGAAAAGTCTTTCCCAGGCAATTTCGACGCCAGCCGTATGCAATGCTCCCAGCGTTTCGAGTAGCGAACAATGGTCGTCGCGGTGCTTCCGCAATGTGGGTACGATACGAGCAGCGATATTTTTGGAGGCCGCACTTTGCTCGAGATTGGCCATAAGAACAGGATGCGGACCAATCTCGAGAAAATCTTGGTGGCCAGCATCGAGAGCGGCGCTGACTGCCGCCGCGAAATTGACGGTTGCTCGGCCATTGCGTCCCCAGTATTCAGGACCGAGTGCATTGCCGTCGATGGGTGTTCCAG
>DAOMZH010000375.1:0-9562 GCA_035437985.1 Polyangium sp. (in: bacteria)
ATGATCGACGAAAACATTCCGGGGTTCGGTATTCCGTGCTCGACAGGACTGTCCGGAGCCTGCAGTGCGGGTACCTATTCGTGCCGCGATGGTGTGGCCGATTGTTATCCCGACCTCCCTCCCGCGCAGGAACTTTGCGATGGGCTCGATAACAATTGCAATGGTCAGATCGACGAAAACAACGCGGGCGGCGGAGGTCCATGTATGACGAACCAGCCCGGGGTATGTGCCCAGGGTAAGCAAGTGTGCATGGGCGGCGTGTTCGTTTGTGAACCCAATACAATGACGCAAGCAGAGACGTGTAATGGAGCGGACGACAACTGTAACGGACAAACCGACGAGGGGAACCCGGGAAGTGGACAAGCATGCACCTGCGGGGGAACGACCACGTGCACCGCGGGAAAACTAGTTTGTCAAGGATGCACCAAGGAATTCTTTTGCAACAATGGCACGGATGACGATGGCGACACCAAAGTCGATTGCCAGGATTCGGATTGCTCGCTAGCCTGCAGCACCAGCGTCGGGCCATGTGCGGCGGGTGAATCACTGGTCATGCTGAGATCGACGAACATCCCCAAATCGATTACCAACGGAAGTACCGCCTCGAGCACCATCGTCATCAATGAAGCGCTCACCATCACCCGCGTCGTCATGGCCGTCAAAATCTCGCATACGTGGGACGCGGACCTCGTCATCAAATTGAAATCGCCCGCCGGCACCGTGCGCATCATGTCCGATAGCAATGGCTACGACCAAAACAACTACACCAACACGATTTTCAACTCGGCCTGCACGACTCCGATTACTTCGGGTTCCCCCCCATTCACTGGTTGTTTTGCGCCCGAACAGTCTATGACGGCATTCAACAACCAATCGATGAAAGGAACCTGGACCCTTTCAGTCACCGACCAATCGTGCTGTCTCGACGTCGGAACCTTGGACGCGTGGACATTGGCGATTTGCGCCAAGTAGTTGCCGCAAACGTCAGGGCTGGTGGTTAGGGGGAAGTTGGAAGCCCTCGATTGCCTTGCGAAAATCTGCTTCGGATTTGGCAAAGTCGCGCGCATCCGCAAACGCGACGATTTGAAACGCCCGCGGGCCATCCGCGAACACGCCATACAAATACTCGAATTTCTGCCCATCTGCTGTAGCTTTGGCATGCACGATACGACCGATTTTTGGTTGTGTCGCGAGCGGCTCGCGCGAAAGGACTTCGCTCGAGTCCCCGCCTTTGATGCTCTCGACGACCGCATCCGTGTATTTGTCGATATCGATGACCGCGTTCGGGACATTTTCGGCAACGACGAGAATCGCCGCAACCACGTCAGGACGCACAATCCAACGATCTGCCAATGAATTGTCTTTTTTGGCAATTTCGTCCCGCCGCAAATACCACCCTTCGCTCGGAGCCGTGAGCACGTATTTCTGCTGAATACCTTCCACACGCGTCACAGGATTTGGCTCGCAATCGGGCGGAGCACTGCTCTTTTCGTCCGTAGGCGGCTTGAACGACTCCACAATGCTCCGCAGCTCGGCTTCGACCTGCGGAAATACCCCCTGTTTCGCGAATGCGATAATCTGGAAGCTGTGTTCGTAATATCCAACGACGCCGGTCAATGACTCGATCGCCAGTCCATTCACCGTCGACTTCGTGTGCAACATACGCCCGTCTTCAGGCCGCGTCCGCAAAGGTCCTCGATCGATCACCTTCAAGTCTGGCGAAGTCTCCTTGGCCATCTTCAACACTGCATCGGCGAGTGCGTCTGGATAAACCATTCCCCCAGGTGCTTTTTCGGCAATGACCAGGACATGGGCATCGACGTCCGGACGCGTAAGCCAACGATCCACCACGGGATTGTCCTTCTGGATCGCAGCGCGCGTACGCAAGCGCCATTTCTCCGACGCCGCAGTCAATTGATAATGCGACGATTCACCCGTCACTACCCCCGCAGGCCCACTCTCCAGTTGTCCAGACGCACCTTGCACGAGCGAGGCGATCGGATTGGTTCCGGTGAGTTCCGCACCAATACCAATGAAACTAAGGAGCCCATAAACTCCAAACAATGCTGACGCGACGGCAATGCGCGGTTTCGCTGCGTTTCCAAGCAGCAAAAGCAAAAGCGACGTGCTCGCCAAGATTTGCATGACCACCATGAACACGTCGCCCTGCGCAATACGAATCGCCACAAACAGGAACAGCCCCAGCGTCACCCGCAAAATCGCCCACGGCACGACCTTGTTGTTTTTCGCGAGCAACATCACGCCAATGGCCACGTCAATCAATGTCGGCACGATCGTACGGCTCGGTGAGCTGAACGGATCCTTGGACGTTGGATCGTTCGGAAGGATCACCATCTCCAGGACCACGAGAACCGCATTCGCAATGAGCAACGCGCCCGCAATCCTTTGTCCCACTGTGGCCACCAAAGGATCGACAGGACGACGCATGTCGGGCAGCGGCGCCGTCGGAGGGGCATATGCGTTGGCTTGAAAGGGCTGCTCGGGGTCTTGATTCGGGTTTGTCATGGCACGCGTGTGCGTCATGGTACACGATAAGGTCTCCGGAATCGAGGAGCAAAGCAGCGGAAACGTTAAAAACTTGGCCCCCTGTCCCACTGAGCGACAAGGCAATGACGCCTACGGGCCCGAACGTGAAATCCGCATTGCAAGAATCGATGAATACAGGCTGTGAAATCTTCTTCCTGTAGCGTCGATTTCGTGCGATCCTTGTTGAACTCATGAATCGACGCTCTTTGATTTGGCTTGGTTGGGCCACGTTTTCATTAATCGCAGGGAACGCCTGCATTCTTGCCGATTACACTCTTCCCGAGATTGTAACGATTGGCCCCGAAACGGGCGGCGCGAGCGGCGCGGGCGCCTCGGGCGGTATGGACGGATTGGGCGGTTCGGGGGCTGCTGGCGGTATGAACAGCTCGGTGGGCGGCGCAGGTAGTGGGGGTATGGGCGGTGCTGGGGGTATGGGCGGTGCTGGGGGTATGGGCGGCGCTGGCAATGAAACGAATTCGAGCAGCACGGGAACCGGAGGAATGCCGCCACTCGCATTTTGCGATCCCAAAGACGACACATTGCTCGCATGTTTCGAGTTTAATGGGGATTTGATTGATCGCTCGGGCCGAGCCAATATGGTGACAGCCAACAATGTCGGGTTTGCCCAAGCCCAAGACGGAGAAGGCGCCGACTTCCAGGTTAGTCAGGGCAGTATGTTGACCATGCCGTTCGCCGATCATTGGAACGTAGTCGATTACAGCGTCGAATTATGGTATTATCTGCGCAGCGTTCCACAATCCACCAATCGTATGGGGCTCATCGATAGCGACGATCGATGGGGAATGTTTCTCTGGGCGAACAACGAATTGCGCTGCACACGCGGCGGAATCTCCGTGTCCTATTTTGGCGTCGAGCTGAACAAGTGGACTCATGTCGCGTGTACCGTGAACCAAGGTACGCTCAGTATTTACATTGATGGGAGGAAAATAACAGCGGAAGCCGGGGCCACGAGTCCTATGTCCAATGTCGGGATTGTTGCCATTGGCGGAAATGCCCCGAGTGGAGACATCGTCGACGGAATCCTCGACAATGTGCGAATCTGGAATATAACGCGAACCGACAAAGAAATATGTGAAGCCGCAGGTCTTTTGGGGTGTTGAACGATTCTCATTTCCCCGCCACTCGACTATCATCTGCATCCCGTTTCGTCACGCCTTCCCGATCGAAAAGCTCGAGCAACGGAATCGCTTGTCGGCGCCCCAAACCCGACAATTCTTTGAAGTCTGCAATCGTCATCCGCCCATGCTTTTCCAATTGCCCCCGCACTTTGTCCCGTAAAACATCGATGTCTTTGCGAAAGAACCACAACTCGCCCGCATGAATCGATTGTCCTTCGCGTACGAGTTTGGCCAGGATCGCTTTTACGTCCTTGGGCGCCGCCCCCGTCGCCTCTTTCACCATGAACTCCGTCAAACCTTTTAATGCCGCTTTCTCGAGCGCATCCAGCGCCGCCCCCACCGGCCCCTCCGCCCCACTTCGCGCCGGCGCCGAAGCAACGGATGGTGAACGCACGATATCTCCGTCAATCACCAATGGCTCCCCCGCCACCGTACTGCTCGTCGATGCCGCCATTCTCATGATTTCGTCCGCTGCTTCCGCGCCAGCAAGATCGGCCAATCGCGTCCGCAACGTTTCTTTCACCATTCCCCGATCAAGCGGCGCCTTGCGATGATGCTCCACCACCCATACACGCGCTTTCGTCGCCAATTCAATGAGCGCCGCACGCACCATGAATCCATATTTTTTGACGCGCACCAACTCGCCTTTGTCGCCGAGTTTGTCACCAGCACGTTCGAGTTCACTCGCGACAATCGAAAAACGCGAAGGCAATTCATGACGTGGAAATGGCGCCGGCGCCGATTCATTCGCCAATGCCCGCATCACATCCTGCGGCTCTCGCCCCGCCACCAACCCCTCCAGAACCGATCTTCGTAATGCGCGCGGACGTTTTCGCGGAGGTCGCGCATCGAGAACGATTCCCCCTCCCAATACGGCACCCGATGGACCATCGATATCGGACCCTCGAATCACGAAACGATCACCACCCACGACCGCCAATGCGTCCGTCAATCGCAAACGCGCCAAATAACGACCATCCTCGAGCGGATCCCCCAACAAGGCCAGTTTTCCGGACGAACGAGCCGTCCCGATGTACACCGAAATGGTCATACCATGACGAACTTCCGCCACGGTTTTGAGTGACACATCAATGCGCCGCGTCGGAACGACCGTTGCATCGTCCGTCACCAAATCCCCGCGATGCACCGATTCCATTGGCAATCCCGCGACGTTCAACGCCAAACGCGTCGGAGCCTCGGCCAATTCCGCTGGTTTGTCATGGACATGCAGCCCACGCGCCGCCGTTTTGTGCACTTCCCCTTCGGCACTTCGTTCGCCCGCCCGACCTGTTCCCACAACAAACAGCGGCGCACCCACGGGAATTTTCCCCGCCACCAACGTCCCTGTCACCACCGTCCCCGCCCCACGCACCGAAAACACGCGGTCGACACTCAAACGCGCCCGCGGAGCTGCCGCT
Organism: Polyangium sp. (in: bacteria); assembly: GCA_035437985.1. Taxonomy (GTDB): domain Bacteria; phylum Myxococcota_A; class Polyangia; order Polyangiales; family Polyangiaceae; genus Polyangium. The sequence goes on from DAOMZH010000375.1 coordinate 5,105, forward strand.
GGCGGAGGCAATTCGAGCAAGGCGCGACGAACCAATTTGCGTACCCCCTCCAGCCCCTCCCCCGTTCGCGCTGAACACACCACCACATCCGTTTGCATGCGCCCGTTCAACAACTCCACCGCTTCATCACCCGCAAGCTGCGCCAGTTCTTCACCCACGCGATCCATCTTCGTCACCACCACGATCGCGCGACGAATCCCGAGCAACTCACACGCCGCCACGTGCTCGCGCGTCTGCGGCATCACCCCCTCGTCCGCTGCAACGACGAGCAGCACCAATTCCATCCCCACCGCACCCGCAATCATCGTGTGCACGAAACGTCGATGCCCCGGCACATCGATGATGCTCACCTCGATGCCTTCATCCAAATGCCACGGCGCAAAGCCTAATTCGATCGTGATGCCCCGACGCTTTTCTTCCGGCAACCGATCCGTGTCGATGCCCGTCAGGGCCCGAACGAGCGTTGTTTTTCCATGGTCGACATGTCCCGCAGTACCGAGAACGAAACGGCGCACGCCGCGAGACTAGCGCGAATCTTTCATGACACGCAGTGCGATGGCACTTTGGGACGAACACGAGTAAAAGGGCGGGTGGAAGCGCTCGGTAGGCTGGTGCCACCCCCGGTCTTCAAAATCGGTGCGGGGCAGTTCCGCTGTCTTGGGCAGGTTCGATTCCTGTGCGCTTCCGTTGCTCTTCCGTCAGGACAAACCTTACGCTCAGCCTTCGTTTTCCGAAGGTTTCGTCACGATGCCGTGCCGCTTCAGGTACGTCCGCACATGCGCCCGCTCCATCCCCGAGCGCCTCGCGATCTCGGAAATGTTGCCCTTGGCCTCTTCGTAGAGCGACGCGAAATACTCACGTTCGAAACGCGCCAGCACGTCGTGTTTCGCCTCCTGAAAACTCTTCCCCCTGAACGACGGTGACATCTCGTTCGCCGGCGTGTGCGGCGTGAAGTGCGGCTCGTGCATCTCCGTCAGCGCCCCAAGATGTGCCGCGATGTCCAGCTCTTCCGTCTCGCTCGACAGCGCAAATGCAACCGCTACGGCATTCTTCAATTCCCGCACGTTGCCCGGCCAATCGTGACGCATCAGCCGCTCCAGCGTCGTGTTGCTCACGCGATCGAATGACCCTTCGTCACCAGCATCTTTGAGCATTCGCCGTACGAGAACCGGAATGTCTTCGAGGCGATGGCGCAACGCCGGAAGCTCCACGCGCACCTGCGCGACCCGGAAGTACAAATCGCTCCGGAAGTTGCCCGAGTTCACGGCCCGCACGAGATCGCGCCGTGTTGCCGCGAGAACACGTACGTCCACTTCGCGATAGGACGAACCTCCCACGCTCTTGATCCGACGCTCCGCAACGGCACGCAGCAGTTTGGGCTGCACCTCGATCGGGAGTTCGCCGAGTTCGTCAAGAAAAATCGTGCCGCCATCGGCTTCGAGGAAGGGGGAAATGCGTTTGTCGATAGCTCCGGTGAAGGCTCCGCGCTCATGGCCGAAAAGGGTCGCTTCCGCGAGACTCTGCGGAATCGATCCGCAATCGACCACGACAAACGGTTTCTTCGCGCGGGGACTCGCGAGGTGAATGGCTTGCGCGACGACCTCTTTGCCCGTGCCTGTCTCGCCCGTGATGAGGACCGTCAGATCGGTCGGAGCAACCTTGGAGATTTTCTCAAAAATCGCTCGCATTCCCGCGCTTTGCGCCACGAGCGGCCCAAACGCCGAAATGCTCGGCACGACGATTTTTTCTGGTCGCGCAGGTTCGAACGAGATCTCGGTTTCGCCAAGACGCAGCTTGCAAGCGGCCAGAAGGAAGACTTCGGTGATGCGCACGCCGCCGGCAAAAATCCCGTTGCGACTTCCGAGATCGCGTACGCGGACGCCATGTTCCGTTGCGACAAACTCGGCGTGCACGGCACTGATTTTCGCGTCGTCGAGGACGACTTGACACTGCGTATTGCGCCCGATGATGACGGGTTCGGTACCGATCTCGAACCAGTTCGTCTTGGCCGCTCTGATCCGGCCACCTCGAACTTCGACCTTGTGTCTGGACAGTATGGTCGACTCCATCAGCATGACACCCTGCGCGATTAGCCGTCGGATTTCTTGAATCCGCCCGGACCGCCAAACATCGCGGATGTATTGCCGGCCCAGGTGGGTTGTTCGTCCTGGTTTACCACTTCATCGGCAACGGTGGGTGGATCGAGCGGAGGGGCGACGAACGATGATTGTTCGACTGGCGGTTGAGGCGGCAAAGCCCGGCCTTTCGGCGCCAGAGAACGCCAAGCTTCGAGGGCATCGCTGGCCGACGCAAAACGATGTTCACGATGACGATGCAACGCGCACTCGAGGAAACGTTCGATTGCCGCTGGCCACTTGTCGCCTGTTGCTTCGGTCAAACTCGGCGCCGATCGTTCGAGCTTCATGGCGACGAGAAGCGCGGCCGTCATCCCTTCGAACGGAAGTCGTCCACTCAATGCCCGAAATGCAACGGCACCGACGGCGTAGATATCCGCCCGTTCGTCAGCTCGCGCGGCCCCACGCACTTGCTCGGGAGCCATGTACGCGAAGGATCCGAGCGTCGCATCGAATGCCGTGAGTGTTGGTTCGGCTTGTTCACCATCACCGCGACGAAGTTTGGAGATCCCGAAGTCGAGGATCTTGGCGCGTTCGGGACGCTCGGGATGACCCGTGCGTTCGATGAAGATGTTTCCTGGCTTGAGGTCGCGATGGATCACGCCAGCAGCATGTGCGGCGACGAGTCCTTCGAGGACATCTTCGATGGTCGGCCAGACCTCGGTGAACGGCAGGTATTGTTCACGCTTGAGGCGGTCGGCGAGGCTTTCTCCTTCGAGTTTTTCGAAGACGAGAAGGTGCGCGTTGTCGGGCGTCATGCCGACTTCCAGCAAGCGACAAACGTACGGGCTTTGAATAGCCGACGTTATTTCCGCTTCCCGCTGAAAGCGGCGGACGAGGTCGGGTTTTACCGCGGCCCGCGCAAGCAAGACTTTGATGGCGACTTCACGGCCATCCGAATCGCTGCGCGCGGCCCACACCTCCCCCATGCCGCCGCGGCCGAGGAGGCGGGTTACACGGTAGCCCGCTAAAGAGTCGCCAGGGTGGATCGCCACGGACCAGGATCAGGACCGTACCAGGGAACGCAGCAAGAAAGAAAGCAAGAAACGCGACCCCTACAAACAGCACGATCTGCCGCGAAAAGAATCCGTCCCCCTCGACCAACTGACCCTGACCCTGTAGGCTCGCCCCAGCCATGCCGCGAACCTCCGAGGATGTAGAGAATTTCCTGCTCGAGTTGAATCGGCGTTTCGAGAACGACGACGGGACGTATTTGGTCTCGATGGGCGAGCAAAAGCCGCCTGTCGCCATCCGCGTCGTGCCTCCAATCGTTGCCATTCGAGTGGCCATTGGACCGGTGCCCAAAGATCAAGAGCATCAAACCCGGCTGTTTGGTCGACTGCTCGAGTACAACGCGACCGATTTGATGCACGCCGCGTACGGCATCGATAACGGCACCGTCGTGTTGTCATCGGCTCTGCCCCTCGACAACCTCGATCTCAACGAGCTTGATGCGACGTTGAGCGACGTGGATTTGGCTCTGACCCGACACGTACCGACGTTGCACGACTTGGCAACGGAATGAGCAGTGTTGTGCCAATGCCGACGGATTTGGTTTGGATCACTCTTTTTCAATCGTGATTACGCGCCCAGGAAAAACTCGGGCGTCATTTCCGCAGCACCGGAAGCGGCGAAAGTAACGAGAGGCCAATCGAGATGGGAATCTTCGCGCGCCTAGCCACCCTCATCAAATCGAACCTGAATGACCTCATCAGCCGCTCGGAAGACCCCGAGAAGATGCTGAATCAGGTCGTCATCGACATGGGCAATCAGCTCATCGAGGCGAAGAAGCAAGTCGCCATGTCGATCGCCGACGAAAAACGTTTGGCGAAACAGGTCGAGCAAGAAGCAGCCACCGCGGCCGAATGGGAACGCAAGGCCATGCTCGCCATCAAGGCCGGCGACGATGAACTCGCCAAAGAGGCTCTCGCTCGCAAAAAAGAGCACGACGGCCTCATGAATGCCTACAAAGAGCAGTGGCAGAAGCAGAAACAAGCCGTCGAGCAACTCAAGACCGCTCTGCGTTTGCTCAATGGCAAGATCGAAGAAGCCAAGCGGAAGAAGAACGTTCTCCTGGCCCGGAAAAAGCGCGCCGAAGCGCAAAAGGCCATCCAAGAGACGATGTCCGGGCTCAACAACGCCTCGGCCTTCGAAACGTTCGATCGTATGTCCGCCAAGATCGATCAGATGGAAGCCGAAGCCGAAGCCACCAGCGAACTCGCTGAAGAAGCGAGTGGTGACACCCTCGCGGCTCGATTCGGCAAACTCGAAGCAACCGCTGGCGCCGAAGACGAACTCGCCGCCCTCAAGCGCAAGATGGGAG
>DAOMZH010000376.1:0-9546 GCA_035437985.1 Polyangium sp. (in: bacteria)
CTTTATCGGTTGTCGATTGACTCGCTCGACCGCGTTACGCATGAATCCCCGCATTTGGCGGCGGCGTTTCATCAATTCGTCGTTCGTTTGCTCGCCGAGCGCTTGGTTTTGGCCACGGGTGCATCCAAGTCGCTCTTTAATTAAATGGGCCCCGATGGGGTGGTGATGGTGTCGAGTTCCAGGTTTGTCGCAAGGTTGGCAATGGGGGTGGCTGCGATTGCCGCGCCAAACCTGGCTTATGCCGACGGAGCTTTGCGGACCGTTCTCGTCATTGATGCTTCCTCATCGATGCGCGCAACGGATCCCAAAGAATTACGCAAGGTTGCGGCCGAGCTTTTCGTCGATCTCACGCGTGATGGGGATCAACTCGCCGTCGTTGGCTTCGATGGTGCGCCTCGAAATGCAATGCCGGCGCTCGTGCCGATTCGTAGTCCGGCCGATCGGGACGCGGTGAAGCACGCCATTCGGGCAGTGGGAAATGATGGCAATTGGACGGATTTCACGGCGGGATTCGAAGGCGCGCGGGCGATTCTTGCAGCAACGAAACCCGGTCCGGGAGATCAAGACCTGGTCGTCTTTTTGACCGACGGTCGTTGTGATCCCGATCCAAAGGGGCCCATCGTCGAAGCCGCGAAGGCTTTTGGGGGTGGCAAGTCGAAGATCGAGGAAGTTTGTCAGGAGCGAGTTTTCACCGAGCAAGTCTCGGCGCTCGGCAAATCGCGTATTTATGCTGTGGGCTTGTCGCGGAGCGCTCCCAAGGTTTTTCTAGAAGAACTTGGACGGCGCACGGGTGGCGTAGGTGTGGCCACGGATCGAGCGGATGAATTGCCGCGGCTGTTTGCCGATATTTACGCGCGGCTTTTTGGTGGGCGATTGGTCGAAGGGCCAGTTGTCCCGACGACGTCCGTTGCCGTAGATGAAGGGGCTGCTTCGATTAGTGTCGTATTGGTTGGTCCCCCTCAGCTCGATATGCGCCTTTTCGATGCGGCGGGAACGGAGCTCGACAAGAACAATACGCAACCGGAGAGCATTTTTTTCGCAAGTAGCCCAGCGTATCGATTGTTTCGGATAAACAAGCCGCAAATCGGTTCTTATCGACTGGACGTCGAAGGTCCGGCCAAAGGGGCTCGATATGCGGTATTGCAAAATTTCGACTTGGGTTTGGATTTGCAGGGTTTGCCCGAGCTTGTCGAAGTGGGAAAACCGTTTCCTTTGACGCTGCGCCTGGCAACACCAGGAGGAAAAGTCGCCGCGGCTGCATTTGCCTCCCGTCATTCGTTTGTCTTGGCGAAGGTCGAGGGGGTCGAAATATGCGACGACGCGGCATTGGCCCACGCGACGCCTGTGGAAATGAAGGTGCGTGCAGATGGTACCTACGAAGCGACCATCAAACCGACGGTAAAAGGGGCATTGTGTTTTATTGAGAAAATGGCGCCAGGCGAAAGCGGTGTGCTCACGCGAGAAGTGCATTCGCGTCTTGTGCATGTCGTGCCGCCGATCCACCTCAAGGCGGCGGTGCAGAAATCGTTCGGTCAAGTAAAACAGGAGCAAAGTGCCGAAGCGATTATTTCGCTCGAAGGTAGCGAAGTCGGAGAGTTGATGCATGCGGGGCTCGAAATCACCGGTCTAGGTGACGGAATGTCTTTTTCGCATCGTGATTTCGAGATTGCGCCAGGTGGTCCGCGAACATTCAAGGTCACGCTCGGGGTTGGACGAGATTCGCCAGCGGGTGCTCGGGACATTGGTTTGCGCATCGTGCCGCAAAAGCCAGCGGGATTTGAGGATCGAGCTGTTTCTGTGACCATTGCGGTGACGGTGGTACCACTTTCATTTTGGGAGCGATATGGCCGAAAAGTCGAAATAGGGCTCATTGCTCTGTTTACGGTGTTTCTGCTTTTCGGAATCGTGCTTCCGGCTCGATTTCGCCGGACGGCGATGCTGCATTACGAAGACCGACGCGATCCTGACTTGCCGCGCGAAGGAAAATTCCCATTGGGGGTGAAAGCGCGGGCGGGACTTTATCGATCCGCGAAAATGATGCTTGGACCTGCGGGGCCTGTGCAGCGTGCTGGTATGGTCGAATTGCGAGCCGGACCAGGTGGTGGGGTTTTGGCGCAACCACTGGGTGGTCGCAAAGCCAAAGAATTACCACGAGATGCGAGTATCGAGGGCGCCGAGCCGCGGGACGTCAAGCTAGTGAAAGGTTGGTTTCGCGTTTCTCCGGGCGTGAAGTACGAAATCGACGGGACGGGTCTCGTATTTTTCTGGACGCAGCGCTGAACGCGATCTGGTAGACTCGCGCGGCCCGCATAGGCGGGAAAGGGGATCCAGGAATGTCGCGCAGCGAAAAGAAGATTGCACCCGCATTTTTCATCGGTCTCGGGGGTGCCGGTGGAGCCATCGTTGACGACCTTGCGCGCAAGGTTAAACAGAACGAATCCTTCGAGCGATACAAGGATCTGATCCATTTCTTCGCGCTCGATACGGACGCGGATGATTTGTCGCGACTTGTGTGGATAGATGCCGCGCACAAGTTCGTCTTGTCCGATTTTGACAAACCCGAGTATGTCGACCTGAAACAGGGCAAACTCCACGCAAAGTCGGATCCTCTGTTCCAGCAATGGTGGCCGGAATGGTACCGTCCGCGGGCGCAACGCGGAAAAGGTGCCGGGCAAATCCGAATTGAAAGTCGATTGTCGCTTTATCATCATCTGGAAGACGATCGGGCGAAAATCATTGAAACGCTCGAAAAAGCAGTGCGTCGCGCGTATGACGTACACAATCCTTTCCGCGCGAACAAGGCGGCGAAGATTCATATTTATGCTTCGCTCGCGGGCGGCACCGGGTCAGGTGGTTTTTCTTCGATGGCGCTCACGGTGCGTCGATTGCTGGGCGGACAACGCGGGCATCGAATCATCGGTACGTTCGTCCTGCCCAACGTATTTCGGAGTAAAGGTTTGCCTCCGAATCAATTCGACAAGATCATGGCCAATGGTTATGCGGCGCTGATGGAGCTCGAGTGGCTGCAGAGCGCCGGACCTGCGTCGCCGATTGAATTTCATTACGATCCAGGGAATCCGGAGCGCGTGACGTTCGATCGCCCGCCGTTCGATCAGATTTATTTGGTCGAAGAAAAAACGGAATCGGGCGTGGTCATTGCGGATTCGAATGAGATTTACCCGGCGGTGGCCGATGCCGCGCACGCGCAAATTTTTTCGTCGATTCTCGATCGCGAAGGCTCGACACTGGACAACGATACGCGGGAGCTGATGCAGCTCGACGAACAAGCCTTTACCAAGTCGTTCGGTTCGTTCGGTATTGGGGCGTTGGTCTTGCCCGTTGCGGACATTTTGGAATATTCTGCGGTTCGTCTTGGCGCAGCATTGCTTTTGTCGGCAGTGCCGGGAGGAAGCGCGGCGCTCGGGGATGGTGCGGACTTGGATGCCGCAGATCAAGCGTTCGTACGTGGTTTGGAAGGCAAAGCGGAGAGTCGAGATGCCGACGCGGAGCCGCACAAACGGACAGTTGAATGGGCTCGTGGTGGTGGTGCCGGTGGAGAAGGGGTCATTGGGGCATTTCTTCGGCGTTGTCGCGAAGACGTGGTCAAGCGCATTGATGAAACCATCAAATTGCGCGGCTGGGATGAATCCGAGCTTTCGGCATTCGAAAAGGATCCGGAGCGGGTTCGTTCGGAGACGGCGCAAGCGTTTGGCGCGTTGAAAACGCAAGTCAGCAAGAGCGAAGATGCGGCGCGGGACAAGGCGCGCGAAGCTGCCCAACGCGTGGCAGCCGAAGCTGGCGAATTGTCGCTCACGAATTTGGCGCAAGGCAAAGGGCCGACGGAAGCGCGTTACTTTTTGGTATTGCTGCGACAAGCCGTCGCTGCGGAGCAAGATACGGCCCGCAAAGCTTATGAGCGTGGAATGGTGCTCAGCGATGCGCGTCTGGTGGACGATTTCAAACGCCGCGTGGAAGAAATGGCGGAAGCGGCTCCAGAAACATTGCTGGAAAAACTCCCAGGACGCGAGAACGACTATTTCGAGGTCGCTTCGGGGTTTGCTGCATGGTACCGCGACATTCTCGACGGATTGCGGGCGCGTATTCGTGCCAATGCCATGATTGAATTCTTTGCGGCAGTTTTGCAAGAAATCGATCGGCGTCGATTGTCGAGTTTTCACTTCTTCGCGCGGGTGGATCGAATTCATCGTCGTCTCGAAGACCGGGCAGCGCGGCTCGTGGCTGCTGGTGGGCGGCGAAGCGAAGGCGGCGATTCCAATCGTTATGTGCTCGATGTGGAGGTGCTCCAAGATCATCGCACGGGCAAACGCCTGTGGGAGCACTTGTATACGCGCCTCGTGCGCCCGAGCGACATGCAATTGTCTGGAGCTTTGGGGCGTTTGGCCCAAGTTGCGAGCCAAGGCGGTGCCGAGCAGGATATCGAGCGGCGGATCATCGACGACCTCGTGCAAATGGCGGCATTGACATTGCGCGGAAGAATCGGCGGAAGCCTGGAAGAACGAGGATTACGCATTGACGAAGAAATGCGGTTCGAGGCGTCGTTGGTATCTGCTCGTCGGCGACTCGAGCGTCGCATAGGGCGTTTGCCCCCGGACTCGGACCCGCAATGGGCGGACGAAGCGCGACGCACGCCCGAAGAAGAAATTCAAGAATACATCAAAGACAAACTCGAATTCGCGGCGGCCAAGTGTGCGCCGTTCATTACGTTGGGCGCAGGTGCGCCACTTTTGCCGGACAAAGCTTATGCCGTGATGCATTCCGATTACGAAGGTTCGCTCGGTCCATTTTTGGCGCATCTGGCGACGCTGCGTGTCGATCGCTCGCAATTGGTTTCGTCCGACAACCCATTCGAAATCATCTTCTACTTGGCGCGGCTCGGGTGTCCGCTGCATGCCGTGAAGAGTTTGTCGGAGTACGAACGCCGATATCGAGCTGTAAAAGACAAGGAACTGGCCGAAGGCGCCAAGGTTCCCGGTTTGCCCAAAGGCGTGCCGCAGATTCCGCTGCACGTCGATCGCAATTGGGAAGGTGCGCCGGATCCGGAAACGCGACTGTTTCGAATCTCAATCGAAGGAGTGCGCGAAAATGACTCGAAGGTTGCGTTTAATGAACGGATGGCGAAACGAAAGCAAAAAGTGGGCGAAGAGCAAGTTCGCTCGGACGATTTGCGCGATTTCACCATTGCCGTGGCCCTTGGAGTCATTCGGCGCCTCGATCATGGATACCACATCGAAGACCCGGATTTGCCCGAGGACAAGCGAAAGCTCGGCAAATTCCGCGATCAAGCGTTCCTCAATTATGGACGCCGGATCGACGCGCAAAAAACATGGATTCGGAAAACCGTGCAAACGAAGATATCCGAGTTCATGGAGAATCGAGAATTCGCGCGGCTCGTTTCGATGTTGGATGCGCACGCGTCCGAGATTGAGAAACTCGTCAAACTTTGCGATGCAGATGCGGCTGCGGAGATGGAGCATTTGCGCCGCGAGCTCGAATCGTTCATTGCGTTCCGCAAGGAAATCTCGCGATGATGGGCAGTGGGGTTGAGCTTTTAATGAGGGAGGGGCGGAACTGAGCGCTGTGGCGTCGCGCTCCTCTCGCCCGCCAAGCCCCGCGCTTCTCGTGAGTGTCGGGGCGTTTGGCAAGGACGTTGCTCGTGCGGCGATTGGCGCGCGGTTCGTTCACGTCGACGCCATTGTGGATACGGCGTCGACGTCGCCTTCGGACGCATCAAGCAAAGAACCGTTTCGCGACATCGTTTTTGCGTGTGAACGCGAGCTCGGCGTGTTGCTCGACGTCACCCATTTTCTCGAATCGTCAGCTCCGACTGATGCTCGCGGTCCCCGTTGCGATGTCTTCGTGGTGGCCGATTTGTCGGAAGCTGGTATCGCCCCGCTCGTTGCGCCACTTTGTGCGGCATTGGCAACCTCGCTGCGCAAGGCGTTTTCGCCAATTTTGCGTTCTGGAGATGGGGCGCTCGTCGTTTGTCCCGTCGTCGTTTGTCCACGTGCAACTGATCGCGGTCTCCTTTCTCGAACCCTGTTGGCTCTTTTCGACGTCGCGCGGGTACGTCAATCGGCAACCCGACTTGGGGGGCGGGTTTATCTCGTCGAGGATCAAAGCGGAAAGTACGTTTTGTCGCGAGCGGAATTGGTACGTTCTTTTGCGGCATTTTTGTCGGCGTTGGTTTTGCCGACGATGCGGGACGATGATCGCGGGGCGCGAACGCTCGTGGAAGACAATGGAGAAACGCCGACGTTTTCTACATTTGCGTGTGCGAGTTTGTCGTTTGACCATGCGGCGTTGGGGCGTTTGGCCGCGGCGCGTTTTGCGCGCGAAATTGTGGATTTGATGCGATCTCCGGTGGATCCGGCGGCGCTCGACATTGCGTCCCTTGCGGCCCCTCTCGTGCCGGACCGGGCGCGTCTCGAAGCGGATCTTGCGGACCCCATTCCGCTCGTGGAATTCCTCTCGCCGCCGAAAATCGAAGTTCCGGCGATTGAATGGGACGACGAGCCGGAAACGATCGTGGAACGAAAATTCGGGTCGATTTTCCGCGCCCGGACGGAAGCGCAATTGGCCACGTTCGAGGATGAAGTCGAACGGTTTCAGATGGACAAACTAAGCGCGGCGCTCGAGCAGCGTGGAAAAACATGCGTCGATCGTGTGCTTGCGGAGCTCGAGTCGCGTGTCGAGCGATTGGTTGCATCAGGACCAACAGGGCACGCGCGAGCATTACTCGCGCTGCGGGATGCGCGGACGCGAGCGAAAGGCCATTGGGAAGAAGTCGTGCGGGCGGTCGAGGCCCCTGAATTGTCGACGCGTCCGGCATCGCCGCTCGTCGAAAAGCTAAAAGCGTTGGAGGAAGCCGTGCGGGTCCGGCCCCGACCTTTGCGTATGCAGATTCTGGGAGCTGCAGGCGGAGTCGTTTCGGCCATTGCAATGGCGGGTCTTTTCGTCACGGCCATGCGCTTGTTCGTCTTGCCACACCAATCCTTTTTTGGTCCCCTGGCCGGTGTGCCCGAAGGATGGGCAGCCATTTCGGTGATTCCGCCCATTCCTTACTTGCTTGGAGCGGCGATCGCGATTCCGTCCACGAATTATCGCTTGTGGAAACATCGCAAGCGGCACCATAACTGGGTCGTCGAAGCGCGCGATGGTTTGGCACAAGCACTCGAAAGGCACGTTCGGGAAGACCTCGTGAGCCATTACGCTCGGCGTTTGCATCATGCGCGATTGTTATGGGTGCAGCGCATTCTCAGTCGACTCCTTGGTCGAATCGAAGAATTGTTGGGGACTCTGGAAGCCATTCGCGCCGTATTGGCCGAAACGGATCGGTGTTTGCGATTCGAAGAAGCCGACGGCAATCGCACTCTCTCCGCGGGAGGGTTGCTCATTTCGTCAGCGCTGCATGGAACCATCGTTCGTCCGGACGATATCGATGACGTTTATGCCGACGTTCGTCCTCCGGAACCGCGAGCGGCGGCGGAGAGGTGGCTAGGTGCGAGCTTGAAAGACGATCCATGGGTCGAAGCTCCGTTTGGCGCAGTGAAACCATTGCTCGAATTTTGTCGTCGGGAGCTCGCTTCGTTGGAAGACGTATCGCCTTTCGAGGAGGGTGAATCGGCATTACATCGGGCGGCGGACGAGGCGACGCGTAGATTTTTGCGGCGACTTTTTCTCAAGCTTTCGGCGCCGCTCGAAGTGTCGACGAAGTATGCATCGACTGCGCCGGCGCCGCAGCGGGTATTGTTTGCTCCGCCGGAAGCGCGGCGGCTCATTGATTCGGTATTGGCGGATGGGGGATTCGAAAGCGGTTGGGATGTGCGGAGTTTGTCGCCGGATCGTCATGCGGTTGTTTTGGTCGTGGCGCGTCATGGTTTGCCGCTGGATGCATTGGCATTGGCGCGTCCGGAGGAGGCATGAGGGACGCGATCTTGGATTTGCTGGTCGCGTGGGCGGACGCCGGGCGTACGATGCCTTGGCGCACGGGATTTTTCGGAGCATTGGCCGCTTTTGTCGTATTGGGATATCTCGCGGCCATTGCTCGTGCCCGATTCGAATTGCGGTCGGTGCGTGTTTCGACAGGTCCGCTTTTTGCCGTCGCGGGCGTCATCGTGTTTGTGCTTGGTGCGCTCGTAGCATTCATCGATGCGCTATTAGCCTGGCAAAACATGCTTCTCGTTGAAGAGCGGCTTCTCTTGTTATTGGTTCCTGGGGAGGGGCAGGTCGCGTACGAGAGATTGCGGGCGCTTTTGGGAATTCTCGAAGGCGGGCGATTTCTTTTGCCCGGGGTCGTGCACGTTCCATTATCTTTGTTTCTAGCCGGATTTCTGTATTTGGGGCTCGTGTATTGGGCGGCGTTGACTCTGGAAGAAATGGGGACGCTCGAGCAGAAGCCCGACGATATTTTGGCTAAAGAGCGCGCGGAGGAAGCGGCAAAAATAAAGAAGGCGTTGGCCGAAGGGCGACCATTGCCCGTGGCTGCGGCTTCGACCGTTCCTTTGTCCGATGATCGGTTTGGCCGGGTATTCAAGATTCTTGGCCACTGGACGAGTGTCGAATTCGTCGAGGACCGTTTTTTGCGCTGGCAAACGCCGCTCATTGCCTCGGTGACGACATTGCTCATTTTTACGTTGCCATCGGCACTCGGAAACCATGTTTCAGCGCCGCTATGGGTGGGGTCGGTTCTTTTGCTCGACGGATTGCGGCGTAATCTCGCCACTCCGACGAAGCCTCCCGCGTTGCCTCCTGCGCCTGAAGTCAAAGTCGAACAGCAGGCCCGTCCACCCATGCAGCCGCTCGTCGTGGCGGTTCACGAAGCCGAAGGGCCATTGCTTTTGCCTGCGCAGCAACCCGAGGTTGCTCCGGGGCAATTGTCGCCAGGAACCGATCTTCGCGCCAAACGGATGCTCGAAGATCTGGCCAAAGAGCTCGGGGCCGATCGCGGATTGTATGTGCACCAAGGGTTGGCGGGAGATGCGTTTGCTGCCAGAAAAAACGTTCTCCTGAGCACGCCTCCTTTGTCGGGAAAAACGACGACCTTGGACTTGCTATTGTTTTATTCATTGCTCGTCGACGCCGAATCGGTTCTGTGGATTGCTCCGTCGGCGAAAGAAGCGTCGCTCGTTGAACGGCGGGTATTGGCGCGTGCGGAAGCATTGCGTTGGAAATGGAACGTGCATTCGGCAAACCTTGCAGCGATCGAGGGAACGGTCGATCCGACGCACGGCAATCCTTCGTTGGTATTTACGGATCCTGCCGGGCTGCATCGGGAACTTTGTGGTCGACAGCGAGAATGGTCGGGTTTTTTGGCGGGATTAGGGCTCGTCATCATCCCGGATATTGATGAATTGCAGGGACCGTCGGGCGCGCATTTGGCACTTTTACTGCGACGTTTACGGCGTGCGGTTGGTCGTGCCGCACCCATTCCGCCTGGGTCCAAAACAACAGGTGAACGAATTCGATTTTTGCTGACGGCAAAACCCGTATTCCGCGAACTAGGACAATTCTCGGAGCGCATCATCG
>DAOMZH010000377.1:0-9524 GCA_035437985.1 Polyangium sp. (in: bacteria)
GTTGCGCGAAACGACCGGGATTCCTTGCGGTGCAGTCGTGTCGTTGGGATCACGTGCCGGCGCATCTGCTGGTTCTTCACCAGCGGCACCACGCGACGAGTCAGGAGATTTCTGAGACATCAAACTCCAGGTGCTCTGCCGCAGCGCCTTGCCTCCATGGGCTCATCCCTGGGGTCTTGCCACGACACCCTTGAACATGCGGTGGGTTCTCGCAAGCGACTCCATCAAACCCCGCAGTCCGGAAACATCTTTGCGGGCCATGGCATCTCTACAACGCTCGACGACGCTTCGCGCCTTCCCAATCGCATCACGACCGAAATCACTGGATGCCACCACGAGTTCGACGCGCGGGAACATCGATTCGATCTCCGAGACGAGCTTATTTGCTTCATGGCTCAATTTCGTGAACTCGTCGCTACTTGGTCGGTCAACCAAAAATTCCTTGGCTTCCTCGACCATTTTGCCGACTTCTTCTTTGGTCAAACCGCTCGAAGACGTCACCTGGATCGACTGCTGCTGGTTTGTCTCCATGTCTCGAGCACTCACGGACACGATTCCGTCGCCATCGATCGAGAACGTGACCTCGATCTCGACTTGTCCTTTTGGCGCTCGACGTAGTCCCGTCAAGACAAACTCACCAAGCAAGTCCGTCGGCCCGACTTTCGCGGTCTCTCCCTGCATGACGAGAATCTTCACGGCCGTCTGATTGTCGCGGCTCGTCGTGAAAATCTTCGAACGGCTCGTGGGAACCGTCGTGTTCATCGGGATGAGTTCTTCGAAGTTTTCGCCATAGGTCATGATGCCGAGCGCGTGAGGCGTGACATCGAGCAGGACCATCTGGGTTGCAGTATCGACGAGCGCTGCACCTTGCACTGCAGCTCCGAGCGCCACGACTTCGTCCGGATGAACGCCTTTGCATGGCTCGCGGCCGAAAAATGCCTGCACAGCTTCTTGGACCCGAGGCATTCGCGTCATGCCGCCGACGAGAATCACGTCCTCGATTTCGTCGACTTCGATCCGTGCGTCGTCAAGGGTTTGACGGCACAAGTCGATGCACCGATCGATGAGATCCGAACACAACGATTCGAGCGTCTCGCGCCGGAACGTCCGCTGCAGATGCGTTGCGCCGGTGTGTCCTGTTGAAACGATGAACGGGAGATTGATGTCGGTTTCACGTACTGTGGAAAGTTCGCACTTGGCTTTCTCGGCGGCATCCTTGAGCCGCTGCAGAGCCATGCGATCGGTACGCAGATCGATATCCGTTTGAACTCGAAATTCTTCGATCAGCCATTCAATGATGCGCGCGTCGAAGTCTTCTCCGCCGAGAAACGTGTCTCCAGCCGTCGCGATGACTTTGAACACGCCACCTGCACCGATCTCGAGGAGCGAAATGTCAAACGTGCCTCCACCAAGATCAAAGACGGCAATCGTTCGTTCGACGTTGCGCTCGTAGCCATACGCGAGCGCCGCGGCGGTGGGTTCGTTGATGATGCGAATGACGTCGAGCCCTGCGATTTGCCCCGCATCTTTCGTGGCCTGACGCTGCCCGTCATTAAAGTACGCGGGCACCGTAATCACGGCTTTGGTGACGGGTTCGTTGAGGTACTCCTCGACGAACAGTTTCACCTCTTGCAACACCATCGCGCTGATCTCGGGAACCGAAAACATCTTGTCCCGAAGCTGAATACGCACATCGCCATGCGGCCCTTCGACGATGCGATACGACGCCGACATCATCGCGTTCTTCACTTGCGGAGATGCGAACTTGCGGCCGATGAGACGCTTGGCCGCGTAGACGGTGTTCTCGGCATTCGTGATCGCTTGACGCTTCGCTATGTGGCCAACGAGGCGTTTTCCCGCCTCCGTGATCGCCACCATCGATGGCGTAGTCTTGTACCCTCCACGGTTGGGGATGACCGTCGGTACGCCTTCCTCGATAATCGCTACACACGAATTGGTAGTACCGAGGTCGATTCCGATGACGCGCTCCATCGCTTCTCAATATGCTCCGTGGAGAGATGCCGATGCGATGCGATCGCTGCGGCGACCGCGGATGATACGCTAGCTGTCGGGGGTGTCTGCCTTCTTGATCAGCGTGCGAAGTTGGGCGACTGCATCGCGCATCCTAACATCATTGCCGACCTGCTCCGCGAGACGCTCGACTTCTGCCCGAGCACTCGTTTCGAGGCCTGCTGCGATGTACGCGCGGACCAGCGTAATTCGATATTCCGTGGTCTGCGGGGCGAGTTTCACGGCACGCCGCGCATAATCCACGGCGCGTCGCGCATTCTGGCCGCTCTTGAGCGTCGCGAACGCGACCCGTTCATGGAGACGAGCATCATCAGGTCGCGTGCGACAACCGTTCGCGTAACTCGCTGCAGCTTCCACCCAATGCCCTTGGCCGGCTTCGTAATCAGCCTGCTTCACGAAACCATCGGACAATTCGTTCGAAGCCGTACGTTGTACCTCGACCGCTTTGCGCACGATCGTTTCGTCATCCGGGGCCAGCGCCGCAGCCAACCGATATGCGTTCGCCGCGGCAGCCAAGTCCTTGCGTTCCAAAGCCACCTTTGCCGCCAACAAATACCGCTCGAGTTGCAACTTGCGAGGGTCGGGACGAGCCGTGTCGATACGGCGCGATCCCTCGGCCGAGTTCGTACCAGACGAACCTACGGGTGGCCCTTCCAAACCTGCTCTTCGCACCGTCACACTCAGAGGCTTGGTCACTGACGGCCGCCGCGATCGAGCACTCTCGGGTCCCAAATTGTCCATGCTCTCCGCCAACACTCGACCTCGTGCCGTCGGAGGCGGATCGTCATCAGCTGCAGCAACCACGGCTGGAACATCGGCCGGATCATGTTCGAGCAACGCCGCCATCGTGCGATTACGCCGAAGTTGCTCGAGGTACGAGTCGTATTCGGAACGACGTTGTTTGGAGGTCAAAACGTCGTGGGCCAACGTCAAACGCGCAAAAATCGCTTCGATCTTGGCCTTGTACGGTCCAAGGCGTTTGCGGAAATATTTGTCCGGGTGAAACTCGGGAGCGATCGAATAATACGCGCTCTTGACCCGCTTCTTGTCCGCATCTGGCGGAAGCTCGAGAAGCTCGTAGTGCGTTTTGGTGTCCAACGAATCGAACAGCTCGATGATTTTCTTTTTCTTGCCGTGATCGATGTCGACTTGCTCATCGATCTCCACTGGCAAGATTCGTGGGACCTCCAAGGAAATCTCCGACCCGCGACGCGTGGGAGGAGGAGCGTCGATCATGAGATCCGAAGCAGGTACAGCGGGCCGGCGTTCCACGACTGGCTCGACGACGCGCCACTCAGCTTGCGAGTCGAAACTGCGGCGCGTTGGTGGTGGTGGCTGATCAGTCGAGTGCTCCAACCTCCGACTTGCTGGCGGAGACTCGACAGCCGCATCGAACCGGCGCGACTGCGGCACCCCTGCGCTCAAGGGTGGATCATACGTTCGCGTCGAAGCCATCTCGGTCCCACGAGTCGAGATCACTCCACCCGTGTTCGTCGCGACAGTCGGGGCACGCCGGGACAAAGGTTGTCGCCCCTCACCGAGATCGATGGCGCCGAGCAGGAACAGTCGATCGAGCGCAATCCCCACTTCAGCCGGCGAAAGGCCCGTGATCAGCGACAGCTCCCGTTCGCTCACGACCCCGTCGATCCGCGACAGCAGATAGCCTTCTTCAGTCTTGAGCGGGAGAGACTTGATGTCACACCCCGGCACCAGCCTCGGAACACGCATCATGGGGAAACCGAAATCGCGATCGACGCTCGAACGCGCAGTCTAGCGACGTTTGAGGTCCATTCGCAATCGACCTCCATGGCACGATGATGTGCCGATGTCGAAGGCGAAGTGTTGGCTCAATGTGGCCCAGGGGCACCGCCGCCGAGCGCATTCATGATGACCTGATCCTGAACGCGTACGGCCTCGTCAAACGAGCCAATTGCCGCTTTTCGCACTTCTTTCGCCTTGTCGGTTTCGCCACGTTCGTCGAGCGCTTTGGCCTGACGCTCTTCAACGAGACCACGCACCTCGAACAAATGCCCACGGAAGTACGTCACGTCCGTAGCCAACGCCAAACCTTCACGCACGTGCTCGAGGGCCGCATCGAATTGTCCACGCGTACTTTGCAAGTCCGCAAGCCGAGCATGCGTGTCCGAAAGAACCTCGTTTACCTCGACAAACTGTCGTTCGCCACCTGGACGCGAACCGCGAGATAACTCTTCCAGGGCCGCAATCGCGCCTGCAACGTCACCCGATGTTTCGAGTGCGTCGGCCTTGTGATGCGCGGATCGAGCCTTGGACAAGAAGGCGAGCAGCACCGGATCCACGACAATCGGCGCAGAAGCCTCAGACGTCGCGGGCGGTTGCGTCCCCGCACGATCGCGATCGGAACGAGCACAACCGCCCAACACGGACGATGCCACCACGCTCGCCACAAACGCCACGATGCAAAGTCCGGGGCGGTTCACCGAACACCCCACAACGCAAAACGATTGTCCCGAAGCTCCGCTGCTCGCGCATTCGTGATGCGGTCGACTCGCGCCGATTCACCACCCACGCGAGGAAACGGCGTCGCTGCATCAAACAGATCCGCCGTCGAGCGCGAACGTTGCAACACCGGAGGCGCTCCCCTCGATGCCACCGAGTTTTCCTGCGGCGGCGCCAAATACAGCGCAATTCCCGCAGCCATTGCCGCTACCCCGAGCACCGCCGCCGTCACGAATGGCAACGTCCGGCGGGCAGTTGTTCGTTGCGACGAACGCTTGAGCGCCCGGGTGATGAGCAGCTCGTTGCGGAGCGGGTCGATACCTCGAGGTCGATGGGCCGCGATCAACGCATCCATCATCTCGATCTCGGGTTCGTCGCGATCATCCGATCGCGGATGATCCAACGCTTCCCGAAGGCGTGCAGCAGCTTCGCGCTCTGCCGTCGTCGCCGAGATTTCTGGTGCCCCGATCCCCAAGGCTCGATCCACGAGCGCATCGTTTTCGCTCGTCGCGATCTCGCTGGGCTCATACGCCGAACGCAACAGTTCTGCGAGTTCGAGGTCGCCTTGCTCGAGCGCGACGCGAAGCTCATTTGCCGCGGCGATTTCCCGCTCGGAAGGCGGAGGTTCGTCGTAACCAACGACCGGATCAACGATTCGAAGTTTACGATCGTCGCTCATCGGGAAGCCTCCTTCGCGAAGGATTCGTCGCTCGAACGCGATGACTGAAGCTGCTTCTTCAGCGCGGTGAGTGCACGGTGCAAAACGACGTCGAACGTCGAAACGGAAACTCCAAGAGACGCCGCAACTTCGTCGCGTGAACGTTCTTCCAGCACACGTTGCCGAATGGCCTGTGCGTAGCGAGGATTGATGGCTCCGAGCGCTGCATCCACACGCGCCCGCGCATCAGCAAGATCGCGTTTTTCGCACAACTCGACTTCCCCGCTTACCGTCGATTCGTCTTCTGACGCGTCGATTTCTCGCTCGAGATCGGTCGGGTCGTACAAGAGCTCGCGACGACGTGCGCGCAGAATGTCGAGGGCAATCCGCAAGGCCACAACCCGGAGCCAGGGGTAAACACCGGCGTTTTGCCATTGGAATTGATGAAAGCGTTCGACGACGCGCGCGTATGTCTCGGCCAACGCATCTTGGGCGAGCGCTTCACGGCCGAGGCGCGGGAGCAAGACGGAACGATAAAGAATGGGGCCATAACGCCGCAAGATCTGTCCGAGCGCAGTCCGATCTCCGGATTGCGCTCGACTACAGAGCTCACGCTCGGCTTCCAAATCCGTTCGCGCCTCGACGACGGCCACGGGCGGCACGATACCTGGATGCGGCTTGGACCGCACCGTTGGCACGCTCGTCGCTCGTCGTCCGGGCGTTTGTGGGCCCATAGGCCCAAGCCCTACCGCGCACAAAAGCCATTCGAACGGGTCGAATGCTTCTGCGGAGGGCGGGTGTAGCGCAAGAGCGGCTGTGGTCTGCACATCCCCAGAACGCAGACGCCCACCTCGACCTTACGGCCAATCAAGATCACAGTGGGCTCCCGCTGACCCGTATGCTTTCTCCAACGTACGACCACGTCCGAGGTTCGTCGTGAGTGACCAGGCTCGAGATCCTCGTCCCAAAACGTCAACTTGCCCGCGATGCAAGGCCCTCAACGCGAATCGTTTTTCGACATGTGTCCGTTGCGGCCACGCGATTTCCGCGGGCGCCAAGTTCACCACCAGTTTGGGCATGTACTTCGACGGCGAAGAAATGTGGGGGGCCAAGTTCATCATCCTCCTCACCAGCATCATTTTTGCCGGTCAGGTGTGGCTTGCCCAGAGGGGGAGCAACGCCGGTCCACTCGAGGCCCTGATGGCGCCCACGACCGACGATGCACTTCGTTTCGGAGCGCTGAAAGCCGAGCAGGTCCTCGAACAGCCGTGGCGCCTTCTCTCCGCTGTTTTCGTGCATTTCGGTACGTTGCACTTGGTTGCGAACATGTTTTTCCTGACCTGGCTCGGGCGCGTGGTCGAACCCGCGATCGGCTCAGCTAGGTTTGTCTTGGCCTATGTCCTTACGGGCCTTACCGGATTTGTCCTTTCAACCGCGTATTCAGCGTTTGTCGAGTCTTTCGGGGGCGGTTTGACCGCGGGAGCGAGCGGCGCAGTTTTTGGAATCACCGGGGTGGTTCTCGGCATGCTGTATCGCCAGAAAAACCCCCAATGGAAGAAGTTCGCCATGCAAGCGGTCGCGTTTCAATTGCTCGTCGGGATCGGGATCAACCAGGCCCGAGTAGGGATCCTGATCAACAACGTGGCTCATGTGGGGGGACTGATTCCAGGTTTGCTGCTCGGCGTCATATTTGCTACCCGTGCAAAATCGACGCGCGTCGCGACTCGGTCAGAGTTCATTCTGAACATCATCGCCTTGATTGGACTGATGGTCTGTCTTGCCGCCCTCGTCATGGCGCAGCGATCTTGAGCGCACCGATTGCTGGAGATCGTCACGGGCTGTCGCTAAGCTAGGAATTATTCCTCGATCTCGACTTTTTTTTCGTCGAGGTGATTGCAAACCCAGTCTGGACCGTCTACCGCCCGCCATCGATTTACTTGCCTAGGAGAACGCAATGTCGTCCCACCGCTCCCCCAAACTCGCTCTCATCGCCATGTCCCTGGTGCTCGGCGCCTGTAGCTTCCAATTCCAAGCAGGCACGTCAGCCGGGGCAGGCAGAGGAACGCGCCAAGCGGCGCGACCGACCCGAACCACGAGCACCGCGCCCAAGCCCACAACGACAACCACGCCCACGACGACTGGCACCACCAAGACGCCCACGACAACGGCTGACGCGCCGCGCATCACGGGGAAAAACGTCTTTGGCAACGGCAGCATCGGCGCCTTCAAGGGCAGTGCTTACGTCATCCCCAACACGACCACGAAACTCCCGGAACTGTCGAAGATGATCCCGTTCGCCACGTTGTTGACGGACAGCTTCATCGTTCAGCCCCAAACGTTTACCGAGGGTTTTCCTGGCGTATTGATGCAGGACGAATGGTTTGCCCTTCGATTTGAAGGTCGGTTCGACGTGAAGGCCGACAACACCTATACGTTCAAGGTTGTCTCGGATGATGGTGCCATCCTCTACATCGATGGCGAAAAAGTCGTGGACAACGATGGCTTGCACGCTGTTCAGGCCGTTGATGGCACCAAGGTCCTCAAGGCTGGCGCACATACGCTCCGCCTCGACTACTTCCAAGGTGCTCGCGGACCCGTTGCCTTGTCCGTCAACATTGGCGAAGGCGCCAGGCCGGAAATGACTCGCCCCCTCGTCGGCCTTCGCTGAACCCCACCCGAGCCTTCCCCAAGCTCGTCCCTCTACCTCCCACGAAATGCAGCACCGTACAAACGGATGCGCCTAATTGAACGCACGACCGCCGTGAGGTGATATCGTCCCGTTCGCTTATGGCGTCCGTAAACCCGCTCTCGCGGGAACTCGTTTTCAAGATCGTCTACTACGGGCCAGGGCTTGGCGGAAAGACGACCACGCTCGAACACATTCACGCGACGGCAAAGCCCGATCATCGCGGGAAGCTGGTCTCGCTCGCAACCCCCGTCGACAGGACGCTGTACTTCGATTTTCTCCCTATGCGGCTTCCGCCGATACGCGGGATGCACGTACGGCTGCAACTGTTCACGGTGCCTGGACAGGTCTACTTCAACGCAACCCGCAAGCTCGTGCTCACGGGCGCAGATGGAGTCGTCTTCGTCGCCGATTCGCAAATGGCGCGTGCCGATGCGAACCTCGAAAGCCTCGATAACCTGCGCGACAACCTCGCGGATCAAGGGCGCAACCTCAACGACGTACCGATTGTGTTTCAGTACAACAAGTACGATCTGCCGGACGTTCTCTCCGTTGATGAGCTGGACAAACTCCTCAATCGTTGGCAAGCGCCATCGCTTGCAACTTCAGCGCGCACGGGGCTGGGCGTGTACGAGGGGCTCGAAAGGATCACCCACGCGGTACTTGGGTCGTTCGAAACGCAGATGCCCGAGTCGGTGCGCGTCGCGGCGGCAGCTTCGTATGATCCGAACGAAGAAGGGCTTGCAGCTGCCTTACGTGGCGCCTCGCAAGTCGAGGATCGTTCGCCCACGAGTGGTGCGATTTTTAGTCGTGTGTCGTCGAGCCGTTCGACGCTGGGATCGATTCCGCCAGACACGGGTCACGATGAACCAGCTCCGCCACCAATCGACAAAGCAGCAATGCGGGCGGCTTCTTTGCCAGTCACGACGTTTCCCGAAGTACCTGATGATGGTTGGGGGACCAAGGAAAAACCATCGATCTCACCGGCTCCAGACGCACCCATTTCGGGACGTGGTGAATCCAGGTTGCGAGGGTCTGACCTGCGCACGAGTGAAACGAGAAGCAGGAACCGACCGTCGGTTTTACCTCCCAAACCCTATGCGCCGCTGATTCCACATGCTGCGCCGCCTCGCGCACCCGCTGGTCATGCGCCGGCTCCACCGGCCAACGCAACGACCTCGACGACCAAAGACGCCACGCAAGGTCATGCGCCGGCTCCGCCGCCCAATGCCACGACGTCCGCGGCTACCAAGCCAGCAACAACGACCGTCGTCTCCCACGCACCAGCTCCGCCGCCCAATGCATCGACGGCAGCCACGACGGCGAGCGACAAAGCGCCAACGACTGAAAAAACGATCGCAGGTCCAGTCAGGGCGCCGACGACGACATTGCCGAGGGTTGAAAGTGTCCCGGCCAAACCCGAGGTGGCCGCTCCGAAAGCGGAACCTGTTCCGGTCAGGATCGAAATTGCGCCGAAAAAACCAGAGCCGGTGGCGGTCAACATCGACCCAGCTCCGCCCAACCTCGGTCCTGCGCAGAAGAAGCCCGAACCTTCCGCGGTCAAACCAGAGCCTGCACCACTCAAACTCGATGTTGCTCCGGCCAAACCCGAACCTCCGGCACCAAAGCCAGAGCCAACTCCGGTCAAGGTCGAGCCTGTACAAGCCAAAC
>DAOMZH010000378.1:0-9517 GCA_035437985.1 Polyangium sp. (in: bacteria)
AGTTCTCGATTTGATCCCGTCCAGTTCACCGGTCCCAGTTCTCAAATTGAGAGCGTCCTAATCACCGGACCCGTTCCCAAATCCTGCCCGTTGCAACTCCCCGGGCCCGCTCCCACCTTGCCCCTATTCCAGGTTACCGAACTCGTTCCCAACATTTCTTGTCACGCTTGCCGAGGCGCTGCGTTCTCCTTTTTGAATCGCCTGAACAGGGAGGACGACATGAAAAAGGTATTGGCTGGATTGGTTCTTGCGGCAATGGGTCTTTTGGCGGCGTGTGGCGGGTCCGGCGCAGAGCAAGGGAAAGAAACTACGCCCGGACAAACGGCTGCGGGTGGGGACATGGACGCGACGTGCCGCGAATCGTTTGCTCGGCAAAAGACGTGCACGGACGATTTTATTCCCGCTTTGGTCGATGCGCGCATTGAATTGGATTTGCCTGCTGGCATTGCGGCGGAAGGCAAGAAAGAGGGCGGGCGTGAGGCATTGATCAAGCAGGCGAAGGAGGAATGGTCGAAAGATTCCGAGCCTGCGGCGGTTGCGGCGAAATGTGCGGAGATGGGGCCGAAAGTGCCAGCGGAGCAAAAAGCCGAATTGCAGGCGGCGCATACGAAGTGCTTGGCCATTTCGGATTGCAAGGCGTACGTGGAGTGCGTGATGCCGATTACGAAGAAAATGCTCGCCGCTCCGAAAGGGTGACGCAGACTTCAAAGATGCACGAGATCCCGGCTTGCGTGGGGGAGCGAGCCGGGAGGTGCCAGTCTTTTTTGGCTAATTTGGGTCAATTGTCGCGTTTGCGTGGAAGATGCGCACATTTGTACACGTTGTACGACATGGCCTAAAATTGGTTTGGCAAGACGATTTGTGGTTTGGCGTAACAATCCATATTGTATAGTATTGGATTGGATAGAAAAACCAATTCGCTTCGAGATCGTATGCCGGGATCGTTGTATTGGTGATTCGATCACGAAGTGCGCGAATTGCGCGAAACGGGCAGGCGCAATTTGGCCCTTGGCGCGGTCATGATTTGGCGGTACGATCTTGGCCATGACCGATACTATCGAGAAACTGCACATGACGGCCGCTGAATATTTGGCGTGGGAACGCGAGCAGCCCGAGAAGCACGAGTATCATCGGGGCGTGATCGTGCCTTGGGCGGGGCGAAGCTTGCGGCATAACTGTTTGTCTGCGGCTATTTGTGGAGAATTGCATCTCGCTCTCCGCGGTCGACAATGCCATGTATTGACGTCTGCTCAACGCATCTCTGCATTGCGCCATCAGCAATATGTGTATCCCGATGTGGTCGCAGTGTGTGGAGGTGTGAGGCTGGAACAAGGCACGACCGATGTCTTGGCCAATCCGTTGATCATCGTCGAAGTTTTGTCGTCGAGCACCGAAAAATTCGATCGCGGGGACAAGTGGGCGGCTTATCAGCGCCTCGAATCATTGAAGGATTATCTGCTCGTGGCGCAAGTGGCGGCTCGTATTGAACATTTTCAGCGCCAACCTGATGGTTCTTGGCGGTATTTGCCGATCGAAGCGGGAGGCGCCATTTTATTGAGCAACGGCGCGCGTTTGATGATTGATGATATTTATGTGGGGGCCTTCGAATTGGCCGGCGATTGATTGTGGAGAGGTTTGTCGTCAAGGAATAGCTTGCTCGTCCGCTGTATAGCCATGAAGAAAATCGCGTTCGAGAAACATTGCACACCGAGCTTTTTTCGTGCAGGGTTACGCCATGGCTGACCCTGCGCGCAAGATCGAGCCGGCAACCATGGCCGACCTCGAAGCACTCCCAGCGAACATCAAGGGCGAGATCATCGACGGCGTGCTTTACACACAGCCCAGGCCGCGTGCGGTTCATCAGAATACCCTCGTTTCGATCGGGCACGATCTTTTTGACCCGTACCGTCGCAGTCGTGGTGGTCCTGGTGGCTGGTGGATTCTCCCCGAGCCGGGCATTGAATTGCCCGATACGCCCGAAGTTTCGCCCGATGTTGCGGGCTGGCGTCGCGAGCGTATGCCGGTGCTGCCGCGGGACGAACCCATTCGCGTCGTTCCCGATTGGGTTTGCGAGATTTTTACCAAGCGCACACGAGCCTATGTGCAAGATATCAAAAGACCGTTTTATGCGCGCGTCGGGGTGGAATGGTTGTGGCATGTCGATCTCGACACGCAAACGTTCACCATCAATCGTCTAAATCAGGGCAAATGGGTCGAACTCGGCGTTCATGTGGGCAATCAATTCGTTCACGCCGAACCCTTCGATATCGTCGAATTGAATCTCGAATGTTGGTGGTCGCCGACCGTTGGGTAAATCCTACCCACACTTGCATCCCACATACGTGCTCGTGAACAATACCCGCTCGCGCACTTCTTCGTGACAAACCGGACACTGGTCACCTCGTTGTAATGGTTTGCTCGGCTGTTTTATCGCGACCGGCGCAGAAACCGCCGCGACCGGCGCACTGCCGACCACCAACGGAGCCGTATTCGCCTGCTGGGCAACCGGTGCTTGAATCAACGGCACCCGCGCCTGCTGCTGCAATGGCAAAAACTCACACAATGTCGCCCGCCGATGCCCCGATGCTTGCATCTTGCTGCATTGCGGCGACGACACGATATCATGTTTACACGTCACCGGCCCAAGCGGTTTGTCCATGCGCAAATAGACCGTCTCCACGGAATAAAGTCCTGGATCCGTCATCCGCGGATCCTCGGGCGTACACACCTTGTGCGTAAACGCGTAAATCAAAAGATCCAAATCCGTTTGCTTCGTCTTCGAATGCCGCGAACCGTCCACCAAAAATATCCCGTTGCCGTACGACATCGCCGTGAGCCAAAAACCGCCCCCAGCCCCGTGATACCCACTCACCGACCACTTGTACCCACGTAATGCATGCACGTGCGCGCTCGCCTCCCGCGCCAATGCATACCCATCCATCCCCGAAGGCAATGTGCTGCCCAGCGCCCCAATATGATGCATCAAGCAATCCTCACACGAGACGCAAATCACCTTCTCCATGGGTTTGCCCGGGTCCAAACACGTCAACGTCGGCTGCTCCGATCGATAACACCCCGACAAACAGAGATGCCCCTCGATCTCGGTCACAAACGCAGCAGGTAACGCCATGGCCTGAGCTTATACGACAAATTCACCCGCTGCACGCGCGAATTCATGCGAATTGCAGCTCAGTTCGCTCGGTTCATCCAAGACAGACAAACCATATTCCTGGAATTTCGACCCTATTGTACCAAGACGTACCCAGCAAATTCAGCTTTCCAAGCGCTCGGGCAAACCCAGCGCAATACGCCGCAAAAGGTCGAGCACGGCATAAGCTGCCGCGAGCTGCACTTCTTCACGTTCGCCCTGAAAAACCTTGTGCCGCACCACTGTCCCGCCTGGATGCGCTACGGCCCAGTACACAAGCCCGATAGGTTTTTCCTGGCTACCACCTGTCGGTCCGGCAATACCCGTCACGCTGAGCCCCACGTCGCATTCGCATACGCTGCGGACGCCTTCGGCCATCTCTGCCGCAACCTCCGCCGAAACAGCCCCATGGCCACGGAGCGTATCTTCGGCAACGCCCAAGAGCCGCGTTTTTGCCGAATTTGCGTACGTCACCGCTCCGCCCACCAAATAATCGCTCGCCGGATGGCGGGTCAAAATGTGTGAGATGAGCCCGCCCGTGCAGGACTCCGCAACTCCCAATCGGTACCCTCGGCCGCGCACCGCTCGCGCCACCATCTCGGCAAACGCTTCATCACCTTCGCCGTACACGACATCGCCCAACCGCGCGCGTACGTCCGCCGCAGCACGCAGCGCCAGATCACGCGCCAGATCGCGATTCGACGCTCGGGCATGCACCTTCACGTCGACCTCGGGAAAGTGCACGCGATAGCCCAACGTCACGCCCGCATGTGTTCCTTCGACGCCCGCCAAAGCTTGTCCCACGAGACTCTCGCCGAGACCATATGTACGCAAACGAATTTGAAAGGTGTTGTTCGGAGCTGACGGTCGGATCCGAGGGAGAACTTGTTCGGTGAACATGCGCTTCATCTCGCGCGGAACACCGGGCAGGAAAAACAGGGGCGTGTCTCCGATCGCGATGGAAAAACCTGGAGCTGTACCGATCGCGTTCGGCAAGATGTCGGAACCTGCGGGCAGGTCGGCTTGTTTTTCGTGACCAGCGTTGACGATGCGTCCTCGAGCTTCCACGCGTCTTCGAATCGCCATCATCGCGTTCTCATCACGCACGAGCGATACGCCTGCAGCGCGTGCTGCAGCAGCAGCGGTGAGGTCATCCGTCGTCGGACCAAGACCACCGGTCACGATGACGAGGCGGTGCGTCGGGGCAAACGACTGGATCGTTGAGATCATCCGATCCATGTCGTCGGCGATCGTGAGCACGACGCTTACGCTAAACCCTGCAGCGGTGAGCTCGGCAGCGAGCCACGCAGCGTTTGTATTGACAATCTCACCACGAGTGAGTTCGGTCCCGATCGAAAGGATGGCGGCAGTCATGGGACCGAGCACTCTATCCTAGGATCGCAGGAAGACGAGAGATCTTGATGCAGTGTAGGCACGATCGTTGGCGGCCACTTCTTGTGCTCTTGCAAACGAGGGCGAAATTCTGCCCACTGAGATTACTCGTTGACGCCTGCTTGCTGACATCGTCAAATGGCAGATTCGTTTCGGAGGACTTTGTCATGGTTGATCCCGCACTCATTCAACGCTTCTTGAGCACTCTACCGCAAGATCAAGCGGCATTGGATTTGGTTGGTATGCCTCGGTCGCATGGGGCCGCGTTCGCTCAGGTCGCGCACATTGAAAAATGCGTGATTTCGAGTCGCGAACTAGGCAAGGTCGGCACGATGTTGGTGGAGGAGGGGTATGATTCGAAGGGGTTTCGAATCAAAAGCAAGACGTGCAATTTCGGTCCAATGGCGGGTTTTGTGTGCGTCAATCCGACTTTCAGCAAAAAAGGCGTGGGATACGCGAAAAAGCAGAAAGAAGACATCGACCACGCATTGCATGGAGACAACAAGCAAGATTGGAAAGCCTCGACGGAGCAAATCTGCATTTCCGACGAGCGTTTGGAATGGTTGAAGAGGGAAAAGAGTGTGAAGGTCGCTCCTCAACCATCGATCGACAAGACGATGGTTTGGGGTCAAATCAATGAGCCGGCGCCGGTGCGCTGGGTAGCGAAGAAAAAAGCGCATGCATTGACAGGCGAAATGGTTTGGCATTTGTATGAAGCTCCGCAAAATGCGATGCTCCACGCCACGTTCAAGAGCCTCGAAAGTCGACTCCAGCCCATGCTCGCGCTGGTAAATCCGTATCCGGCTTATCCCAAAGGGCATTACAAGAATTGCGTGTGTGGCGATTATGATTTATTTGCCGTGTGGCCGCAATGGCAAAACTTCCGCCCGATGGGCGAAGATCGCCGGATCGGCGGGATGAATCCCAATGCCCAGGTGCGGAATCAACAAATTCTGCAATGGGAAGACAAGCGCCTCGGAAACATATCGAATCGTGTGCACCAGGTGGCCCAAATGCTCAATTCATTGATGCCGCCCGCGCCTGGGGCCATTGGTGGATCGCGCGACATGGTGCATCATAGCGACGAAGCGGGGCGCCCGTTCGTCGCGGAAATCGAGCTTCCGGTCATCGCCTTCATTCCGGCTAGATCGCGGACGCTTTGTGTTGGAGCGCGTGACTTGCACCAGATGAAGAATCTGATCTCGTTGTGCCACGGTCTTGGGTTTCAAATCATCATCAATGAAGGCTGGAAAGCGCAACTCGGTATGCACGCAATGCTCGCCCACAGCACCGACAGTCAGGGATGGCAAACGCCGCACAATAGCCCTGTTCGTGCACGATAAAGCTCTATTCGTTCAAGGAGCTACAAGCAGTTTTCCGCGGCGCTGAAACCACATGATTCCTGTCGTCGCGAGAATGATTCCGACAGCGACCGCCGGCCACGATGTGGGCTCCGCGCGTTCGCTCTCCGCAAACCTCGATCCCAGCACCGAAAGCAGGTTCGTCACCGCGTGGCACACGATGGCTGGGCGAATGCTCCCCATTCGCTCGGTGACATACCCGAGGCTCAATCCGATGACGAAAGCAAAGGGCGATTGAACCGGGTCGGCATGAAACGCGCCGAATAACAATGCGGTCATGGTAATCGCCACGATCGCGCCCCAGCGCTCGCGCAATCGAGTTTGCATGTATCCACGAAAAAGGACTTCTTCGGCAATGGGAGCAAGCCCCGCAATGATCAGCGCGGCGAGGACAAACCACGCCGTCGAGGTTGAGCGTAAATGCTTGTCGATCAATTTGAGCGTCGGGCTATTGGTATCCGTCAAGGGGCTCAGGATTTGCCCAACGGCCATTGAAGTGCCTGAAACCACGAAGATAGACGCGCCATACCCCTGAATTCCAAAGCGGCTCGGGTGCAAGGAAAGCCGATCGCGCATTCGTTGTGGGCTGAGCGCGACGCAAATTGCCGTTACAATGAGGGCGGTGACGCCCATGATCGCAAACGACGGAATCATGGCGAGCGGATTTTCGAGTACGCGGGTCATTTTTTCTTGGGCACTGCCCGAGACATTGCCCATGAGCACGCTGGCAATCGCCAGGTAAATGCCGCTCGTCACGAAACCGACGATACCCACGATAACAAACGCGACGATAACCGTCCAAACACGAGGCTTCTTTGGGGCAACTGGGATAGACGACGGGATGTTTGTGGGTTGTCCGGGCGAACTCGTTCCGCTCTGCGTAGGTGCGTTCATGGGTGGATATTGCTGCGGTGATTCCATTGTTTCCCCGTCCGAAATTGCCTCGCCCCCGCGATACAACGTGCGTACTCCAAAATGCCGAGTTCCGCAAGTGTTTCATGATGAACTCGAGACACGATGTAGCTATCCTACGAACGGACAAAGTCAATCAGCATTTGATCGTAGCGGGTTTGGCAGGAACAAGCGAGTACGAACGGACGAACTCCGTGATGAGGCACCAACATGGGGAAAAAGATTCGCTGGCTCGGAATCATTGCGCTATTCGCGCAAATCGGTCTGACATGCGGCGGCGTTGTGGTCATTGACGATATTATTTTCGTCTAAGGTATTCCCGCCAAACCCTTATCTCCCACGCGCTTTTTCCGCCGCGTACGCACAACGCCACCCAATGTCCACCGCTCGCGTCGTCCGGTCCATTTCGCGCCGATGCCAACTTCGTAGTGCACTCGCCGCCCCATCCGCAAACGAACCTCCCCGCACATCCACAAGTTTTGCCTCCACATTCGCTGGCGCTGCCCATTCCGCCACATTGCCCGCCAAATCAAAAATACCCTCCGGCGATACCCCATCCGGATGCGATCCCGTCAATTCCGGCCCCGTGGCTCCCTCGCCACACGGTCCCCGCACGAGCCCCCACGCTGCACGTCGACAAACCGCCCCCGTTTCTCCCCACGCATAACGTCGTCCCGTAACACCCGCAGCCGCAAACGCCAATTGCTCGGCCGTTGGTAATGCCCCGCCAGCCCATGCACAAAACCGCGCGGCTTCGTCCAATGTAACGCCTCCAAGCGCTCGTCCCGGCTCGCCCGAAAGCTCGACCGCCGCACAAGCTCCCGCGGCAATACACGCCCCATAACGAAGCTCGTGCACTTCATGAGCATCCATGGAAAACGCCGGCACTTCAATGGTTTGAGGAATAACCTGCCCCTGCGCCTCCCAATCACCCGGCCCAATACGCAATGTTCCCCCAGGCAAATAAATAATTTGGTTTGGCGCGACGCATCCTCGCTCCGTCACGTTCAAGCCTTGGGCACATGCAGCGGGACGCCCCACACATTGCTGCCCCGCAAGCGTTTGTCCTGTCCCACAACACCGTGGTCCGAGGAGCACCATGCCCGCCGCACATCGTGACGGAGGAGCCGCACGATCCAACGCCGCTCGGATGACCAAGCCAAACACCATCGCGCCGAGGACAAACCCTACGGCGCCGAAGAGTTTTCGCTGCCCGTCAGCTAGCGTCACCCTCGTCCTGAGCCTTCGCTCGAACCGATTGACCGGCGCGTTTTCGAGGCACCGCCGGCGCTGGAACATTTGCGAGCCGAGCTTCGATTCGGGCCAGCGCATCGAGCAATTCCGTACGCCACCGCTCGTACGTCTTCGGGCCGATGATGCCTTGGCGATGGTCCTCTTCGATCATGATGAAACGATTCAAGATCGCATCCCGTGCTTCGAGCAAGTCGGTGCGAATATCCTCGATCGCCTCGGGATCTTGCTGCTTGGTCAGGAACACACCCAAAAGACCGAGCGCCGAAAGCGCCGCGACCACCGCGATCCATCGCCCAGGGCCGGGCGTGGGCAAACCCGTGATCGTGATGTCGAGCGTGCGCATCCCATGCTCACCTTGCGTCGCTTGACGTGCAGTGATCCACACCCTTCGCCCATCACGCCCGCGTTGCTTTTGCGCCGTGGGAAAACCCGCGACCTCGAGGCCCAACGTTTTGCCCGCCTCCGAAAACACCCGCACTTCGCCCACACGTGGCGGAAGCGTGACGTGGATCGTTTGGCGCTCCGAACCTTGCAGCGGCACGTGATAACGAAAATTCGCTTCGTTCTGTCCTGGTCCGAGCGTTCCGACCAGCGACGCGTCACTCGACTTGCCTTCGACGAACTTGATATCGGCCATCGCATCCGAAGCATTGAAGGCTTTGTATTTGTCCGGCAGCGTCATCTTCGCGCCGTTCAGATCCGGCACCCACGCGGTCTTGCCGATGTTGAAGATGTTGAACATATGCTCGACGCTGAGCACGTCTTCTTTCAACGAGACAAACACGAACGCCTGCATGCCGACGAGGACCTTTTCCACGTCCGCCGATGACTCGTACGCATGCACGATCACGCGCTTGCCTCCCTTTGGGGTCAAACCAAAAGGTTCAGATGCAAACGATCCACCATCGCGTGTCGTACTGATTCGGTAACTCGTACCTCCGCCCACGGTCATGCCGTCCAGCTGCGCCGAGCCTTGATCATCCGTCTCGACCGTGCGGCGTTTGCGTGAGTCGCCTTTGGCCACGCTGCTTTCGAGGATGCTGATCACCACCGAAGCACGCGGAATGGGTTTGTCGTCAGCGTCTTTGATCGTCAGGTGAATCGTTCCAGGAGGCAAATCTGGATCATCGAGCGCCATGTCCTGAGGCGGCTCGAAAAACCCGTTGCGACCTCCATGCGGACCTTCGTCGTCATGCGCAGCAGCGTGCGGGTTGTTGCCGACGTTGGGATGTCCCTCGGGCAACTCGTCGTCCACAGCCGGATGTCCTGGCGGCAAGGTGGATCCATCGACAGGTCCAAGACCTCCGTCACTCGGTCCAGCATCAGGCGGTCCAGCATCGGGTTTGTCCGACGGTTTGCCCGCAGCAGCACTCGCGCTCGGAGCTGCTGGAGGTTTGGCCGCGGCACTCGCGGCGGGTTTGGCCTCGGTGCCTGCGGCAAACACGAAGAC
>DAOMZH010000379.1:0-9513 GCA_035437985.1 Polyangium sp. (in: bacteria)
TTGGCCGTGGGCGATTTGGTATCCGCTGCGGCGTAGTGGAGCGTTTGCCAAACTGGAACCGCGGGAGCAAGGTTCGATCCTGCGTGAGCACGGAACGATTGGGCGCGCGTATGGAGCGCAGGAGCTCGCGCACGACATTCGCCTCGCGTGTCACGGACTCGATACGCATGACAACGACTTCGTCATTGGACTGATCGGTTCGTCGCTCCATCCGCTGTCGCACGTGGTGCAGTCGATGCGCAAGACGCGACAAACAAGTGAATTCATCACGCAAATGGGGCCGTTTTTTGTTGGACGCGTGATGCACTGACTCCCCAGAGCCACGATCGTTTTTCCGGATCGTGACCGCTCGGTTCTTCAATCAAAACGAAATGTCCATCTCGACGATGACGGTTTGAATGCCGTCGTGCGTCCCGTCGCGGCGTGTGGGGTACACGGTGCACGACGCATTTTTGCGCGAGACCGATTGCACCATCGATGAGGCATATCCGCCGAGAAGCGGGCCGAACCATGGAGCAGACCAGGCCGGAATTCCTTTGACCACGAACGTTATCGTTCCTGGTGAAAACGAGTTTGCCTCCCACTCGCCGAAGTCGAAGTAGCGTGACGCGATCAGTTTGCAGCGAGACGGGAAGTCTTCGATCGTGCGGCCCTGGATGAACGCGCGGAACGAGTGATCCACGTCGTATTTGGCTTGAGCTTTGCCTTGATTTTGGGCGAATGCATCGAGCGGGATGTTGACGAGGTTTGCCGCGGCGGCGCTTGCGGCAACGAGGGGCAACGCGTCGTAAAACGTCGAAGCGAGAAACGTTTGGGTGATGTAGTCGCGCAGCACTCCATCACGCATGCTCGCCGCAAGAACACCAACGCCACCGTCGATCTTCGTCGCTACGAAGTGGAGCAATCCCTTGTAAGCAAGTCCTTTGACGTGAAAGGGACTCTTGCCTGGCGTGCGCGGCATTCGTTCGTACCAGCGACGATCGCTCGGTGGGGGCACTGTGCCTGGCGCAGAAACGCTCGATGGCGGCAAGGTGCCCGGCGCTCGACCCAGCATCGACGGGCTTGCAGGCGCGCGGCTTGCGGGCGGTGGGACGCTGGGTGGAGGAGGTGGAACGCTGTCGCGTCGTGAAGGACGCGCGTCAGGGGGAGGTGACGAAGGACGATCCGCGGCGTTGTAACGATCGGTCAATTCGCGCAACGATTGAACGCCCATCATCGTTGGGGCCATCGCGAGGGCCGCATCGACGGGCGCACTTGGCGCAGGCGCAGGCATCGCCGGAAGTACGTCGGCGCTCGACGGCAAACGCCTTCGAACCGACATCGGTTGGGGCTCGATGTTTTTCAGCGATCCCAAGGCTTCGATTGCATTGACGACGGACGTGCCATCAACGAATCGAGCGAGTGGTTCTCGTGCGAGCATCCGCGCGACGAGTGCGTCCACGACGTCGGGTATGTCCGGACGCAAGTTACGCACGCGCGGAGCATCCTCGGAAAGCAGCTTCATGATCACGGCCATCGCGTGCGGACCGTGAAAAGGAGTTTGTCCGGTCAAGCATTCGTACAACACGCAGCCGAGGGAGAAGACGTCGGCGCGCGCATCGATGTAGCGTTTGTCTCCGCGAGCCTGTTCCGGCGACATGTAGCCTGGGGTTCCGAGGACGTTTCCGGTCCTGGTCAAACTGCCGCCGGCATCGTCGACCCGGGCGATCCCGAAATCCAAGAGGCGTGGTTTGTCGAGGGCGTTGTCGAGCAAGAGCACGTTGCTCGGCTTGACGTCGCGATGCACGATCCCGCGGGCATGGGCGGCGCCGAGTGCCGAGGCGAGTCGTCGCGCGAGATCCACGCTTTCGTCGATCGTCAAGCGTTCGCGACCGAGGCGTCGATCGAGGCTTTCGCCTTCGAGCCACTCCATGACGAGGTAGGGCTCTTCATCGTAGATGCCGTGCGTCACATATCGCACGATGTGTGGATGTTCGAGACCTGCGAGCGTACGCGCTTCCGTGAGGAACCGTGCTTGCGCGGTCGCATGCGGCACATGCAACACTTTCACGGCAACGAGCGTTTGGGTTTGCCGATCGAACGCGCGGTATA
The DNA here is from genome assembly GCA_035437985.1 of Polyangium sp. (in: bacteria). GTDB lineage: Bacteria > Myxococcota_A > Polyangia > Polyangiales > Polyangiaceae > Polyangium. The sequence continues at coordinate 2,092 of DAOMZH010000379.1, forward strand.
CGGATCCGACGCCTCCAATGCCGGCACGCTCCAAAATGGCGTATCGGCCATCGACGACATCTCCTGCTCGCATGCCGCGATGATGCACGAATCACCCTTGGTTCAGCAAGTAGACTCGTTGCGTGATTGGCGAATCCCCTACGAACCCTTAAAGAAATCGCCAAAAATCAGGTACGTGGCAGGTCGGATTTTCATCTGGCTTGCCACCATTGCACTCTTGCTGCAAAGATGTGCGGATTTACAAGGGCTTCATTCGTTTATAGGCTCGTCGTTCATGGACCTCGAGAAGATGCTCGAACGATGCGAGCGAGATCAATGGAGCGTCGGGGATCTCGATTGGACTCGTCGACCTCGTCCCATGTCGCGCGAGGACGAGATGGCGATTGTGCAACTCTTTACCGACATGTCGGGAATCGAGCGGCTTGCGGGGGCGCTTTTTCTGGAGCAACAGCGGCGGGCGGAGAATCCGACGTTGCGCGCGATCTTCGCGACGTTTGTCAAGGACGAAGTTCGTCATTCCCATGCGGCACAAATGCTCGCCGATTATTATGACGTTCATCATTACAAGACTTATCGCCAGAGCCCGACGCTCACTGCGTTCACGCCCCATTTCATCGATGCGGTTCGGCATCTGTCGGACGACGTAGCCAATGCGTACATTACGATGGGCGAACTCATTTTGGACATTGCCCTTTTGCGGTCGATCAACGATTACGTGCACGATGAGATGAGCGCGGCGGCGATGGAGCTCATCAATCGCGATGAATCACGACATATCGCCATTGATTATCATATGTCCGAATATTATTCGTCGGATGCTTATAGCGATAAAATGGCCGAGCATCAGGCGTCCGTTTCCCTCTCCGCGCAGATCAAGGCTGGTTGGACGTTCGTGAATATGCTCTACCATGCCCAACCCTTCATTCAGGACGTGTTTTTCCGGCCGATGCGTCTGGTCGATCCCGAGGGCAAACGTTTCCGCGAAGCTTTCAAGCGTATGCAGTTGCTTGGGCGTCGAGAAGTCACTTCCCGAAGGCCATTCACGAAGTTTTTGCGATTTTTGCAAGACGGAATCGAACATCCGGTCGCTGGTCGCTTCGTCGGTGATTTCTTCAGTCGTATCGCGGGTGTTGAAAAAGGATTCATGCAAATTCTCTTCGACGAAGAGGAACTTGCTCGCGCGCGCCGCATGACGTACGACCAAATGGCGCAAGAGGCCTTGGGTGCCAAAAAGCTCGACTGAAGCTTGTCGCGGTTGCCGAATCTTCCCCAATCGCAACCAAATCGCAGATTATTTTACTTCGTCTTGGCGGTAATGATACCATCGGACCCATGCCTCATCGTCGCAAGGACCTTCCAAAAGACGGCTCACTGTATCGCGAACTCGAACTCGCCGACCGATTGAAGCTGGAGGGCGGGTCGGAGATTGAGCCGGAGGAGTTGCGGACGCTGCTCGAGCTCTCTTCGGAGCTTGTGGCGATTACTGGATACGACGGTCATTTCCAATTGCTGAACAAGGCGTGGGAAACGACGCTCGGGTATTCGCGGGAAGAACTACGCGCCAAACCATTTTTGGACTTCGTGCATCCGGACGATCGGGACAAGACGATGAACATGGTGCAACGACTCTTGCCTGGAGTGCCGCTATTTTCGTTTCAAAATCGATATCTTTGCAAGGACGGCACTTATCGTCCCATTCATTGGCGTGGTTTTACGTCGCCCCAGGCGGAGCGTTATTACACCGTGGCGCGGGAAGTCAGTCAATTGCAGGCTGTAGAGGAACAACGAAACGCGCTCGAAGTGATTTGCGAGCAATCGCGCGACGCCATCGTGATGGGCGCGGCGAATGGGGTCATCACGGAGTGGACGGGATCGGCGGAGCGTCTGTTGGGTCATTCGCGATCGGCGATGCTGGGAGAAACGATAACCACGTTTCTTTTCGATTCGAATGGCAAACCCCTGAACATTCTCGATTTGCCGAATGTTGCGGGTGATGAAGACGGCGTTCGGGCAACTTTCGTGCATTCTGATGGGAACAAGGTTGCGGTGCGGTTGACGGCGACGTCGGTGGTGAATACCGAAGCGGCTGTGACGGGATTCATTGCGACGATATGGGTGGATCGTGGCGGGTGAAGAAATGGATTGTCGGGGATAGACCGAGGCGAATCAGACCTGATCCCCACGCTTCACTCCAGCCGCATCGAGCACGCACATTTCGTCGCTCCCGAATACGTTGGATCGCGTGAGAAATCGCATTCCTTCCGGCGCTTCTACGGAGAAACCTGCTCCCCGCCCAGGAATTGCATCAATGACGAGCTGCGTGTGTTTCCAAAGCTCGAATTGCGCAGCGCCGATGTACACAGGACATCCCTCGATTTCGCCGAGCAAAATATCCCGAGCCCCGACCTTGAACTCGCCGCGTGGATAACACATCGGAGCACTGCCATCACAGCAGCCCCCCGATTGGTGAAACATGAGCGGCCCGTGGCGGGCCACGAGCTTTTTGATCAAGCCCGTGGCCGCCTCTGTCGCTACCACCCGCGGCGGTAGCGTTTCCATCAGAAGAACCCCAGCGCTTTCGGGCTGTAGCTCACGAGCAAGTTCTTCGTTTGTTGATAATGCGAAAGCATCATCTTGTGCGTCTCGCGACCTACGCCCGATTGTTTGTACCCGCCAAACGCCGCGTGCGCCGGATACAAATGATAACAATTCGTCCACACTCGGCCCGCTTGAATCGCGCGACCCATGCGATATGCCCGATTGCCATCACGCGACCAAACGCCCGCACCAAGACCGTAAAGCGTGTCGTTCGCCACGGAAAGCGCTTCGTCCTCGTCCTTGAACGAACACACGCTCACCACCGGCCCGAAGATCTCCTCTTGGAAAATGCGCATCTTGTTATGCCCCTCGAAAATCGTCGGGCTCACGTAATAGCCATTCTCCAAATCACCACCGAGACGCACGCGCTCGCCACCGAGACGCAGCTTCGCGCCTTCCTTTTTGCCAATATCGATGTACGACAAGATCTTCTCGAGCTGGTCATTCGAGGCTTGCGCGCCAATCATCGTCGACGGATCGAGCGGATTGCCTTGCTTGACCTTCTTGGTCCGTTCAATGGCCCGCTCCATGAATTGCCCGTAAATCTTTTCACTCACGAGCGCGCGCGACGGGCACGTGCAAACTTCGCCTTGATTCAAAGCGAACATCGCAAATCCTTCGAGCACCTTGTCGGCGAAATCGTCGTCCTGGGCAAACACGTCGTCGAAGAAAATGTTCGGCGACTTGCCACCCAATTCGAGCGTCACGGGAATGAGGTTTTCCGAAGCATATTGCATGATGAGGCGTCCGGTCGTCGTTTCGCCCGTGAATGCAACTTTCGCAATTCGGGGATTCGAGGCCAACGGTTTGCCCGCTTCGAATCCAAAACCATTGACGATGTTGAGCACGCCCGGAGGCAACAAATCGCCAACCAATTCGGCAAAAAGCAAAATCGTGGCGGGCGTTTGTTCCGCCGGCTTGATGATCACGCAATTGCCAGCTGCAAGCGCCGGAGCGAGCTTCCAGGCCGCCATGAGCAGCGGGAAGTTCCACGGAATGATTTGTCCAACCACGCCGAGCGGCTCTTGGAAATGATACGCCACCGTCGAATCGTCGATTTGCGCAATCGAGCCTTCTTGTGCGCGAATGCAACCCGCGAAATAACGGAAATGGTCGACCGCCAGCGGCAAATCGGCCGCGAGCGTCTCTCGAACGGGCTTACCATTGTCCCACGTTTCCGAGACGGCAAGCATTTCGAGGTTTTGTTCCATGCGGTCGGCAATCTTGTTCAAGATGTTCGACCGTTCCGTCAATGACGTTTTGCCCCACGCGGCTTTTGCAGCATGAGCGGCGTCGAGCGCTTTTTCGATGTCTTCAGCCGACGAGCGCGGAATCTCGCAGAATGGACGTCCCGTAACTGGCGTAATATTCTCGAAATATTCCCCCTTGACCGGCGCGACCCACTCGCCCCCGATGTAGTTCGCATAACGCGACTTGTAAGTGACCTTGGAGCCTTCTTGACCAGGCGGCACATACACCATTGCGATATCCTCCGCGTAAATTCTCGGCTGCGACGAACCCCGTGTGGATTGTCGTGCGCCGGGGCCGGTAGAAGAAAACGAAATCCTACCCGTGTCAAGCACGATCGTGATAACTTATTGCTCTCCATGATCACCGACATCAGCTCGAATGACCACTTCGGCCCTATCCTTACGGCCATTTTTGTCTATGGCGTAGGGATCCTGGGATTTGGGATGCTGCTTCTTGATGCAAAGCGTCGAAAGTCGCGTGAGGCCCGCGAAGCTCACCTGGCCGATGCGAGTGTGCACATCAATCCGACGCTTGCTCCAGGTCCAGCCGTTTTGTTCGGGACGGTCGAGTATGCGCAGGCTGCAGATGCTGCGGTCCGTGTCGATATCGATCAAGACGGGGAAGAATGGGAAAATTCTGGATCGTGGTCGCATAAGTGGACGGAAAAAAATCGCCGCGTGCATGTCGAGCCATTTTATGTTCGAGTCAACCCGGACAAACGTATTCGTGTCGAACCTACCCGCGACGTTTTCCTCGTGGACGACATGGATGGCGTGATTCGAGTGGACCTCATGAAACGGACCCGATTTGCGCAGCTCGTACCGGGCGAGGAGGTATATGCCTCGGGCGAGCTCGTGCGTGGTCAGGATCCCGAAGCGATTGGCGAAAGCAGTGGGTATCGTTCGGCGCGAGAGACGCTCGTGCTCCGGCCGCGTGCTGGCGAACCCATGTTGCTTTCGTCGCAGCCGCTTGGCGATCGGCATCAGGCACGCGTTGCGTTTTATTCGACGGCGATGTTTTGGATCGGGGCGGTCATGCTTTGCCTTCATGTCGCATTTGGTGGCGTTCATCTCCGCCTTTTTTTCGGAGAAACCATTGCGGCGAAGATCACCAAGCTCGAGCATTACACGACACGCGACGATGACGATAACGAGACGGATCATTATCGCGTCACGGCGGAATCTAGGGGCGGAGTCACCTTGTCCGACCACGTAGATTTCGATTTTTTTCCGAGTTTGCGGGAGGGGGAGGACGTTCCCTTTCGCTTCGTCCCCGGCATTTTTTCCAATCGCTCGACCATTGGGTCGGAAATCACGGTGCACTCCGGGGCGTTTTGCTTCCTCCCGATCCTCGCGGTCGTTTATTGGATCTATCGGCACCAGGAAAAAAAGTCCAAACCTTGGTACGAACGCGACCTCGTCGATACGGCCAGTGGGCGACTCGAAGAGACGTTTGAGCAAGAAAAGGCCGCATCGGCAGCAAAATCGTGACGAGTCGTACGCTTTTGAACCGTGCGTTCGTGCTGGCTTTCCGTAACTCTCGGGATTATGGTCGCTCTCACCGTTCGAGGCACCGCCTCGGCAGACCTAACACAACGTCGTTGGCGACAAGAGGTAACTCAACATGGCAAATCATAGTTTCTCGGTCGATTTTCCCGGTGCGGCGCAAGATATCGTTGCGAAAGCAAAGGGCGCCATTGAAAAGGCAACGGGCAAGTTCAACGGCGACGAAAAGAAGGGTGACTTCTCTGTCCCCACGCCAATGGGCACGATCAAGGGTATCTACACCATTACGGGCCAAAAGTTTGGCGTTGAAATCACGGACAAACCGTTCGTCGTTTCTGGAAGCATGATCGAATCACAGGTCCGTGGCTTCCTCAGCAAGAGCTGAGCGCTCGGGGCGAAGCGGCTATCGCTTCACTGGCCGTGCTGCTCGCAGACGCGCCGTTGGAAATCGGCCCACCACGTTGCGCAATTGTTGCGCCGTCCCCTCGCCAATCTCTCCAGACACTCGCACTCTAGCTCGATTCCCTTCGAGTCTCACGATCACGCGCCCCGATTCCTTCGCGCGTTGCAACACATCTTCCACGTCGTGCACCAGCTCCACCGGGACGCGACCTTCGAGCTTCAACACGCGCCCTTGATCCACGTGCACGTCCAGGAGTCGACGCGATGCGTCCACGGCCATGACGACGAGCACGACGAAGACCACGAAACCGCCAATCGCGATCCAGGTCATCGCTCAGCTCACGACACGCACGACGATGGCGTTTTGATCGGTCTGGTCGGCCTTGGGTCGTTTCATTTCGCGCACCAACAATAGGGCCATCAGCACGATGAAAATCACGAGCAGCACGAGCACGATCCAGCCCCAAACGGGGACCTTGTTTTGGGGCAAGGGAGGTAGACTTTCGCTCTCCTTCGACGGGCGCTTTTTCGGCTTCTGACTGGCCGGATCCGCCGATGGTTTGGTCACGGAGTCTTCAGCTGGCGGCGCAGGTTTGGATGGTCGAACCAGCGTTTTGTCGTCGTCTTTGGGGCCGATGGATGCAGTTTTGTCTTCGGGCAGGGGAGCCGGAGGTTCGCCCCGTGAAACTTTCTTTAGATCCGTAGAAGATGCTTGAGCATCGAAGAGCGACTGGAGCTCGCGTACAGGTGGAGCGGACGGGCGCAAGTCTTCGGTCATTGCGGGCACGGCATCTGCAGGCACGAGACCTGTGCGCGGTCTGGTCACGGACGATGAATCATCCGTCTCCGGCAGCGGATCTTGCAGCATATCCGTTGCGTAATGCAGATGCGCGCTGCGCACCGACGCGCGACTCGATAACTCGCTCAAGAGTGCACGCACGGCATGTTGCATGTCGCGCGCGCTCTGGTAACGGTTTGCCCGGTCAAACGCGAGGGCTCGGGCCATGAAGGTGACGAGACTTCGTGGTGCGCCTGGTGAAACGTCATCGAGCGATGGTGCGGGTTTGGAGACGCTGGCGATGAGCGCTTCATGCGGGTTCAAGTGTCCATGCACGAGTTGTCCCGTGAGCAGGGTGAACATGGTCGCTCCCATCGACCAAACATCGGAACGTTCGTCGACTTGTTCCCACTGACCTCGGGCTTGTTCTGGCGGCATGAACGCGGGTGTTCCGATCACGATGCCGTTGACGGTGAGGGCCTTGGCGTGATGGGTTTCGCGCAGTTTGGCGACGCCGAAGTCGAGCAGTTTGATTTGTCCATTCTTGCAAATGAACACGTTTTCGGGCTTCAAATCGCGGTGAATCACGCCCTTCTCGTGCGCTGCAGCCAAGACGTCGAGCACCTCGTCGGCCATCATGAGCACATCGTCGAAGTCGAGACTTCCACCTGCGCGTTGCCGACGTTCTTCCAGGGTTTCTCCTTCGAGGAGATCCATGACGAGAAAAACGCAGCCGTCGTCGTCCACGTCGTCGTCGACGACTGACACCATTCCTGGATGTTCAACGGCGTTGACCGCATAAGCTTCGCGCAAGAAGCGGCTGCGTGCCGTCTCGATCGCGCTCAGTTCTGGGTTGAGAATCTTGATGGCGACACGTTTGCCGTTGCG
>DAOMZH010000380.1:0-9491 GCA_035437985.1 Polyangium sp. (in: bacteria)
CAGCGGTGCCAAACTGACCAACAACCAGTTTGCCGACGTCGGCACGGGCAAAGAGTTCCAGGTGCCAACCCTCATGGGCATCGCGGATCGCGCGCCTTACATGCACGACGGTTGTGCAGCCACGTTGCGGGATCGTTTCGGCGGCAACGCAGCGTGTGGCGGTGGCGATAAGCACGGCGTGACGTCGCACCTGGCGCCCGAGCAAATCGACGATCTCGTCGCGTACCTCGAAACGTTGTGATGCGTTGAAGGTTTGGAGCGACTTGCTCTGAACGAATGAGAGGGTGTTCTTCGGTTCGAGCCAGCCTTGCGAGGTGAGGCCGGACATGAGGAGCACCCTCGCAACTTTTCCGCATATCTCTCTCGATTCTCGTCAGCCGACGTTGCTTCCGGTATGCTCCAGAGCGTGAACGTCGAACAAAAGATCGCGGCCCTCGAAAACATGCTCGAGAAGGTCAGGACAAACGCGGCCAAGCCTCGTCCGGCCCGTGGATCCGCAATAGGTACGTCGCAACCGATCACGGCAGCGAGTCGCACCACCGATGATGTGGCAGGACCGGCCGTTCCGGTACGCGTTGCCCCTCCGACCGCCGTTGCGCCGGGAACGACCAAGTTTGCCGACGACGACTGGAGCGACACGACAGAAACGTTCGACACGCCGGTTGCGCTTGCGCCGCCGATTCCTGGTCCGTCGAAAGACGCTGGCAAGGCAGCTGCTGCGGCAACACCCAAACCTGGCCCGGCCAAACCCGCTCCGACGACAACAGCCGCTACGCCCAAACCGGGCGAAGTTAGCGCCGCCAAACCCGCCCCTGCGCTGGTGACCCCCGCCGCCAAACCCGCCCCGGTCGCGCCTATTGCCAAGCCGTCTCCCGTCACTCCAACTGCCAAACCGGCGACGCCCGCAGCTATCACGAAGCCGACGACGCCAGCCAATGCGCCGATTCCGCTCACGAACAAGGTTGCACCGCCGGTCATCAAGACACCCGCGATTCCAAACGTTGCGGCAAAACCGATCGAGACAAACGTCAATCGCACACTCACGGGTGTGGGCGATGGGGCCATCAAGGCCCCCGACATTCGCGCTGGGGCAATCGCCGCGGGAATTTCTTTGCCAAATAGCTCCGAGTCTCCGCTCATCGAGCCCGTGATCGAGCTCGAAAAGAAGGCCCCGCCGGCGAGAGCAGAAGCTTCGACCAAACCTTCGTTGCCTTCAGCGTTTGCCGATGTCGAAGGCGAAGAAGAAAACGAGCCGACGCAACTCTACGAACCGAGCGCTGCTTCGCGACGTGCCGCCGAACTTGCAGCGCTCTCGGAAAAACAGCTCGACGACGCCAAGAAATCGCTCGGTATCGACAAGAAGGGCGACAGTGACAAGGTCGACATCCGTTTGCCGGATGCGAAGGCCTCGTCCGAAAAGATCGACATCAAGGAGACGCCAAAACTCGATCTGCCTTGGGTCGAGAGGACCGAGCGCAAGATCGATCCCGCCACACTCGGTTTGTCCCCGGCCGACGACAAGAACGTCAAGAAAGGTCCGTCGCAAACCGAACTCGACCTCGAGCTCATTGCGTCGCAAGGCGAGCTCGAAAACGTCGAACTCGATGTGGCGGACGCGAAAGGTGACGCGAAAGCTCCAGCCCCCGTTGCAGCGGACAAACCGGCCGTCAAAGACGAACCGGCTCCGATCTCGGAGAAGAAGCCCGTTGTTGCCGCCAAACCCGTCGACGAACCCAAGCTGCCCGTTGTCGCGGACCTGGACATCCAAAAACCGCTCGTCAAAGCTCCGGTCGTCCAAAAGGCACCCGTCGTCGAACTGGCTCCGTCGAGCGAAGACGCGCTCTTGGTCAAACCTTCGAAGCCGTCGCGCGGTGTGCCCACGCTACTCATCTTTGCAGCCGTGATCTTGATCCTGGTTGCCGGTGCCTTCGTGGCGATGCAGCAAGGATGGATTGGTGGAGCGCAACCGACGGCGAAACCGACCGTTGCACCTCCAACGAATACGACGCCAACCGCGACGCAAACGGCGGCACAGACGCCACCCACGACGCAAACGGCCGCAACCGACACGACAGCTCCAGCAGCGAGCGCTTCTGCGGCTCCTGCCGACAGTGCGGGTGCCGCTCCTGCCGACAGTGCCGGGGCAGCTCCCGCCGACAGCGCTGGCGCCGCTCCTGCCGATTCAGCCGCTGCGCCACCAGCTTCAGCATCCGCTGCAGCTCCGCCAGCAACCGCACCAGCGGCCGTCGCGGGCACGCCGAGCATCGATCCTGCGACCCTCAACAACAACCAGGGTCTCATCTTCGTCACGTCGAACAAGCCCGCGCGTGTGTACCTGACTGGCAAACTGGCGGGCGACACGAACACCGAGCTCAAGACCGATTGCGGGTTGAAGTTCGTTCGTCTTGCCGACCCGAACCAAGACATCACCAAACCCCCGATGTGGCTGACGCCTGGTGCTCCCCAGCAGATCGATTGTCGTAAGTACACGACGTTCACGCTCAACGTGCCGTGAGCCCCCCCCTACCCCCCCTTCACGCACGTTCGTGCTGAAGTGATAGGCTCCGTCCCGACATGAGCAGCGACGAAGCCGAAAAAGCCACCGACGAACAATCGCAAGACGAGCCGAAGGCCGAAGAAGCAAAGCCCGAAGCCGCGAATGCGACGCCTGAAGAAGCAAAGCCCAAAGCCGCAAAGCCCGTAGAGACAAAGTCGGAAGAGCCGATCGGCCAGGACGAACCCAGCATCTTCCCGCTGAAAAGTCCGCGCGATGGCTCCAAGCTCGATTCGATCCGCGCAACTTCGCCGAGCGATGTGCCCACCCTCGCGCGCAAGGCCCGCGACGCTCAACGTGCATGGGGCGAACGACCGGCCAACGAACGCGCTGAAATCATCGCCAACGTCAAAGAGCGAATTCTGTCGCGCGCCGAAGAAATCGCGAACCTCGTGCATCGCGAATGCGGAAAACCCATCGAAGAAGCCGCGCTCTCCGAAGTTTTGCCCAACGCGGATCTCATCGAGTACTGGACGGCGAACATTGAAGAATTGCTCGAAGGCACGACGGTCGAATTCGACCCAATCGCGTACCCGGGCAAACTCGGGCGCATTCACAAAGCGCCGCGTGGTGTCGTCGGTCTGATCACACCCTGGAACTATCCCGTCGCGATCCCGCTCCGCACACTCGTTCCGGCGCTGCTTGCCGGTAATGCAGTGCTCTTCAAGCCAAGCGAGATCACGCCTCGGTCTGGAGCACTGGTGGCTTCGCTCTTCGAAGGACTGCTCCCCGAAAATCTCCTGACCGTCGTGCAAGGTGGAGGAGATGTTGGAGGTGCAATCATTGAAGAGGTGGACGTCGTGGTGTTCACGGGAAGTGTCGCCACGGGTCGACGTGTTGCAGTGCGTTGTGCCGAGCGGTTGATTCCGTGTTCCTTGGAGCTTGGAGGCAAGGACGCAGCGATCGTGTTGGCGGATGCTCCGCTTGAACGAACGGCAAACGGCCTCGTTTGGGGTGCATTCACGAATGCCGGTCAGAACTGTGCATCCATCGAGCGGGTTTATGTGGAGCGAGCCATCGCGGACAAACTCATTCCGCGGCTCGTCGAAATCACGAAATCGCTCAAGCCGGAAACAGACACGGCCGTTCTCACGACGCAGAGGGAATGCGACGTGGTGCGTCGGCATTTGAAACAAGCTCAAGAGGATGGTGCGGAGCTGTTGACCGGCGGTGCACCTGAAGAAGGTTCACTCGCGTTTCAACCGACTGTGGTGAAACTCGAACGCGAAGACACGCCATTGATGCGCGAAGAAACGTTCGGGCCGATTTTGCCCATCGTCGTCGTGGACAACGTCAATGACGCGATCGCCAAAGTGAATTCGTCGAGCTTTGGTTTGACGACGAGCCTTTGGACGCGCCGCATCGATTACGGACACGATCTGGCGCGCGCGCTGCGCACAGGGGTCGTGACGATCAACAACCATGGTTTTACGGCAGCTGTTCCGGCAGCACCGTGGACGGGCACGGGCGAGAGCGGGTATGGAATTACGAACAGTCCGTTTGCCCTGGCTGAACTCACGCGTCCGCAATTCGTTTTGGAGGATCGGAGTCGTGCACCACGCGAGTTGTGGTGGTACCCGTACACGCCGTCGTTGCGCACGATCGCGTTCGCGATGGCGCGACTCCGCGGCGGAGCTGGTTTCTTTGGCCGAATCTCGGCGTTGTTCCAGCTCCTTGCCGCATTTCCCAAACGCCTTGCTGGCAAGTGAAGATGTCCGACAATCGACCCGTTCTTTTGCTCTCCAACGATGATGGATATGCGGCCGAAGGGCTGCGCGCGTTGCGGAAGGAGTTGCAGCAGTTCGCGCGCGTGATCGTGTGCGCGCCGGAAGTGAATCAAAGCGCCTCGAGTCACTCGTTGAGCCTGCATCGCGTCTTGCGGTTGCGGCCTGTCGAAGAAGACGTCTTTGCGCTCGATGGAACACCCGCGGATTGTGTGTACGTCGCGCTCAACTCGAGTGATCGGGTGCTTCCGCGCCCACCGGATCTCGTCGTATCCGGAATGAACCACGGACTGAATTTGAGTTACGACGTGTTTTACTCGGGCACGGTGGCTGCCGCGCGGGAAGCTTCGTTGCGCGGTATTCCAGCAATGGCCGTGTCGGCAGATACGGGTGCGGATCGTCCAAGCGCAGCGGCCTTGGCAGCTCGTCTCGCCCAACTGCTCCTCGAGACATATCTCCGCAATCCCACGTTCAGCGCGCCTCTCCTCAACGTGAACATTCCTCCCGGACGCGAGTGGGGGGTGCGCGCGACGAAGATCGGCAAACGCTTGTACACGCAGGAGGTCGTGTTCCGACATGATCCACGAGGTCTCGAGTATCTGTGGATTGGTGGTGGAAATGTGCGCCACGACCACGCACCAGGTTCGGATACCGAAGCGTATGACGAAGGATTCGTGAGCATCACGCCCCTCACGCTCGACCTCGTGGCGACCGAACATGACGACCTCTGCAACGCGTTGTGCAGTGCGGTTCCCTCGGTGAAAGTTTCGGACTAACCTCGCGCCATCATGTTCGACCCGGACCAACTCCCTGGAGAGCACGCGCTCACCTATCTGCGCACGCGTCTCCGCGACGTACCGGACTTTCCGAAGCCCGGAATCTTGTTCAAAGACATCACCCCGCTTCTTGCCGATCCGAAAGCGCTGCACATCACGCTGGATCTCTTGGCGCAGCGGTTCATCGGTGAGCGCATCGATGTCGTCGTGGGCATCGAATCGCGCGGCTTCATTTTTGGTGGAGCCTTGTCCGCACGGCTCAACGCGAGTTTCGTGCCGGTGCGTAAACCTGGCAAATTGCCTTGGAAAAAGGACCGCGTGGCGTATTCGCTGGAATACGGCGAAGCCGAGCTCGAGATGCACGAGCAGTCAATCACCCCGGGTTCGCGGGTGGTGATCGTGGACGACCTCTTGGCGACCGGAGGCACGGCCAAAGCAGCTGCTGAGCTCACGCGAAAACAAGGTGGCATGATTGCCGGTTATGCGTTTGTCGTGGAACTCGATTTCCTTCCAGGTCGTACGAAATTGCTGGAAGGCGCCAATCCCAAGCCCATCGTGTACTCGATCGTGCACGTGGGTTAGTTCGGACCAACTTCACGCCGGCTCGAGCGTCCGGAAAAACTTGCTCAAGATGTCGCGACCTGTGCGCAGCTTCGTGATGGATGTCCATTCGTTGCGTTGATGCGCCTGGGCGTTTTCCCCCGGTCCCCAGTTCACTGCGGGAACACCGTGCGCCGCAAATCGCGCCACATCGGTCCACGCTTGTTTGGCTTCCACGCCCGCAACTCCTGCGTTGCGTAACGCCAGGACCAACGGATGCGATCCATGCGGCAGCGCTGAGGGAGACAGATCCACCCACTCCACACGCGCCCTTCCGTTCACGAGACGCTCGATGTTCGCCTTGGCTTCCTCCAAAGAAATGTTCGGCGCAAAGCGGTGATTCACGTTCACCCAAAACATATCCGGAATGATGTTTCGACCTCGTCCACCTTCCGCCATCGTCGCGGACATGACGGTGTTGTAGGACAAACCATCGCTGGTCCAGGTTCGAGGTTCGAGTTTTCCCAAGTCGACAAGAAATGATCCGGCCTTGTGAATGGCGTTTTCGCCTTGCCAAGGTCGCGCGCTGTGTGCGGTTTTTCCTTCGAACACGACCCGTGCATGAATCGTCCCGCAGGCTCCCAAACTGAGCTTGTTGTCACTCGGCTCCATGCATATCGCCAAGTCGACGGACGTCGCTTCGGGGTCTTCCTCGAACACTCGGCCAAGTTCATTTTCGAGGAACGGACCTTCTTCACGGGCGTAAAAAATCATCGTGACATCCGCGTGACGAAGTTCGTCACGGCCATGTTCGAGCATGTCGAGCATGAGGGCCAAACCCGACTTCATGTCCGATGCTCCGGGACCGTAAAGTTTGTCTCCGTCGATACGCGGCGGTCCATCGTGCGTTGTGCGGACGACATCGAGGTGCCCGGCAAGCGAGATACGGGGACCTCCTGTTCCGCGCGTCACGGGCACGACGAGCGAATCGCCGTAACGTCGCAAGGGCGCCGCGAGGTTCAGTCGCGACAAACGATGGACCAAAGCGTCGGCCAACTGGGCTTCTTCACCCGTTGGCGAAGGGATCTCACAGAGCCAAAGGAGTGTTTCAACAAGACGAACTGTCGTCGTGTCGTTCATACAGGCACTCCAAAATCACGAAGGGCCGCGTTGAGAGATACTTTGCGATCGGTCGATGCCGTTCGAGTTCCAATGATCAGGGCACAAGGCACGCCAAACTCGCCCGCGGGAAAACGCTTGGGTCGAGTTCCGGGAATGACGACACTGCGCGCAGGGATGCGGCCACGATGCTCGACGACTTCGCTACCTGTCACATCGAGGATCGCGGTCGATGCGGTGAGCACGACGCCGGCCCCGATGACGGCTTCACGTTCGACGATCACGCCTTCGACGATGATCGCGCGCGAACCGACGAACACTCCGTCTTCGACGATCACTGGTTGAGCGCTCGGTGGTTCGAGAACACCACCAATGCCTACGCCTCCTGCGAGATGACAATCCTTCCCGATTTGGGCGCAAGAGCCGACGGTGGCCCATGTATCGACCATCGTGCCCGCACCCACGTACGCGCCAATGTTCACGTACCCGGGCATGAGAACGACGCCTGGTTCGAGAAACGATCCGTGACGTGCAGTTCCTGGCGGAACGACGCGTACACCAGCTGCAGCGAGATCATGTTTGTTGGGAATTTTGTCTCGAAATTGCAGCGGACCTGCTTCGGTCACTTCCAACGCTTGGAGCGAAAAATAAAGCAAGATGGCTTCTTTGACCCACGCGTGCGTGGTCCATTCACCATCGCGAACACGTTCGGCGACGCGAAGTTTGCCCTGGTCGAGAGCATTGATCGTCTGAAGTACGGCTCGCTCGTGCACACCGTCGTGGAGAAGCGAGCGATCTTGAAAAGCAGCTGTAACGAGGGGCGCGAGCGACGAATGCAGATCGTTCATGCGGCGCGATTTAGCACGGACCGACGCGAGTATTCGCCACGATCGACGCCGAGTTCGTCGCGGCATCGAATGACACGCCAAGATCCGAACGCAACGCGACAGCCCGAGCGACATCCATCGCCAGCTCCACTTCGCCTCGCAGCGGCATGGAAACCGTACGCTTTGGCAAGGTCCAACCACGGGGAGCGGGCCCGACACGAATCACCGTGGCCCCATCGTCGTTTGTCCCGGCCACAAGCCGCGCAGTCGTAGTTCCACTGCGACCAACGAACGAGACGGCCGCTTCGACGAGCCCCATGAGCACATGACGATCGGCACGCATCACGACAGGGCGCACGATGTCGATCCCGATCTGCACGAGCGACACGTCCCCAAAACGATCGCCGGAAAGAGAATCGAACAGCTCGATGACTTCGAGGTCGAGGGGCATTGCGGTTACTGCGGCGACGGCCAAATCGCAGAGAGCAACGCAATCTTTGAATCCTGAACGATGCTTGCGAAACACCGCTTCGAGGGCCAATCGGCGGCGGGCGGAAATCGGCGCGGTGTCGCGGAGAGCTTCGGCCATCGGACCTACGTGCGCGCGTAATCGTTCGCCCAACGCCTGCATGGTCGCCGTGAGATTCGGGGTTTGTCCTAAAGAAACAAGGAGCGTTTGCTCGAAAGGATCGAGCGCTTGCAGGAGAGCTTGGCAAGCCTCCGACGTGTCGGACTTCGCCCGATCGAGCGCCCGAGGGCCTACACGGCGCGAGCCGAGCAAGTCCCCGAACGCTTCCAAAGCCGCTACTCCCTCACGCAGCGCACCGCGGGAGAGCGCGACATCGCAATCCCCCCTCGGTAGCACGGTCAGGCGCGCGGGGAGACTTCGTATCCAGCGAAGAAGTAGCCGATTTCGCGGATCGCTGATTCGAGTTTGTCCGAACCATGGACCGCGTTTTCGCCAACGCTGGCGGCGAAGAGTTTGCGAATCGTGCCTTCGGCCGCATTCGCCGGGTTTGTCGCACCGATCACTTCACGGTACTTGGCCACGGCGTCTTCACGCTCGAGGGCCATGACGATGATCGGGCTGCGGGACATGAACGCGCAGAGTTCGTCGAAGAATCCACGCCCACGATGCTCGGCGTAAAACCCTTCGGCTTCGCTGCGGGTGAGGTGAATACGCTTCATTGCACGCACGATGAATCCTTCGGATTCGAGGCGCGCCAGGATGGCACCCGCGTGGTTTTTCTCGACCGCATCGGGTTTGATGATGGAAAGAGTTCGCTCGACAGCCATAACGGGCCCCTACTAGAAGAAAGCGGCGCAGCACGCAAGAGAGCCGTGCGAAATGGGTAGTAAAGGTTTGGAGCTGTATCCGGGGAGCAACAAAAGCTTCCAGCGCGCGAAATACGCGAACGCCTTTACACACGCTCACATCCTTGCCACGCAGTTGACACACTGCACTGCTAAGGAGGGTGGAACGCATGCCCACGAAACTTCTCGTCGTGGAAGACGAACGCGATTTACAGCGCGTTCTTTCCTACAACTTCAAACAAGCAGGCTTCGACGTCATCACGGCGGCAAACGGTGAGACGGCTCTCCGCGCCGTCAAAGAAGAACCGTTCGACCTGATTCTGCTCGACCTGATGCTGCCGGACATGACGGGCACCGAGGTGTGCAAACGCCTGAAGCAGAACCCGCAAACGGCAAACATTCCGGTCATCATGGTCACGGCGAAAGGCGAAGAGATCGATCGCATCGTCGGGTTCGAACTCGGCGTCGACGACTACGTGGTCAAACCTTTCAGCGTGCGCGAACTCATCCTGCGAGCGCGGGCGATCCTGCGGCGTACGGAAGGACCAACCCAACCCGAAGGACGCATCGATTTTGGGGTGTTGCGCATCGATCGCGCGGCCCATCGAGCGTGGGTGGACGACGAGGAAATCTCGTT
>DAOMZH010000381.1:0-9487 GCA_035437985.1 Polyangium sp. (in: bacteria)
ATTCCGAAGTTCAATTACTTGGACCTCGAAGGAGTTTTCGAACCGTTGTTCGATCGCGCGTTGACGCTCATCGCGTCCGTGCTTGCCGAGAACTACACCGTGGTGCCGCTCGAGAAGCGCGAGGACGGCATGTACCTCGGCAAGTTCGAGGATCCGAAACTTCCGCGCACGCACGAGTTGTTCCTCGAAGCGAAGGGCGCGGACGAAGCAACGTTGCGAGAGCGTTTGCCGCGGCTCCTCAAGATGGGGTCGTGGTCGCAGATTGGATACATCCTCAACGCCGCCATGCCTGGCGTGCGTGTAGCTGTCGAGTATCGGCCGCCGGGGGCTATCCCGGTCAAACCTGGAGTCATCTACCTGCGTATCGATCAGGCAGGTGATTACTGGAACGACATTCTTGGTTCGGGAACCATCGCGATTTACCAACCGATCGATCCTCAGAAAGTCGATCTGCGGTTGATCGCTGTTCAAGGTGGCAAGTGATTGAGGGCGTGGCTGTTCAATTCATGGGGCGCGCATGAGCCTGTCGCAGTCGATGTATTGGGTGTGCTCGGACGTTTTGTCGCTGATCCTTCAGCTCAGGAACTCACGCGAGCTTCCTGCGCCGGACATTTTGCAGCGTCGTGTTTTGCAGCTCTTCGACACGATGATGCAGAACGGACGTGAAGCGCGAATACCCGAGCAAGACATGATCGATGCGAAGTTCGCGCTCGCCGCCTTCGCAGATGAGGTCATCTATCACTCGAGCTGGCCAGGAAAAACCCAGTGGTTGAGCAACCCGCTCCAACTACAGTTTTTCCAATTGAACACCGCCGGTGATCAGTTCTTCACGAACCTCGACAACCTCCATGGGCAGCGGAATCGAGCCCATGTTGCACAAATTTACTTCCTCTGTTTGGCCCTTGGCTTTCAGGGGAAATATCGTCTGCGTCACCAGGAAGGATTGCAGGCGGTGGTCGAAGGACTCGGCAACTACGTAGCGCTCACTGAAGGTGCGAATGATCAACTCGCACCGAATGCCGAGCGCAAGGACGGTGGCGGAAGCGCTGTTCGTCGCGAGCTGCCGTATCTCTTCATCGCTCTCGGTTTTCTCGCCCTGGCTCTGGTCGTGATCTTCATCCTTTGGCTGGTCATTGGCTCGAACGCCGAATCCACCGCAGACGAGATCAAACGTCTGCTCGGTGGGGGCAAGTAGCGTCGGGGAGACCTGTCAAAGGTCCAAGGGAGACGTCCCATGTGGTTGTGGATCCTGA
This sequence comes from Polyangium sp. (in: bacteria), assembly GCA_035437985.1. Lineage (GTDB taxonomy): Bacteria > Myxococcota_A > Polyangia > Polyangiales > Polyangiaceae > Polyangium. The sequence continues at coordinate 1,254 of DAOMZH010000381.1, forward strand.
GCGCCCTATTCCTCGCCCTCGTTTGGGGAACATGGTTCATTTTGAGGCCATCTGGGCCGGGGCCTAGCGCAGAGGTTTTTCCGACATGGATCCCGATCGTCATAACGGTCGTGGTCGCTGTCGGACACATCGGTCTCGTCATTTATCGACGTGTTCGTGCAGCTCGTGCGGCACGAGCTCTCGAGAAGGCGATCGCTCAGCAAGCGCAAGAACAAGCGCTCGCCGCGAAGCCCGAGCGCCGCGCTGAAATCATCGCCCTGCACAATCAACTCCAAGAAGGCATCAAGGCCCTCAAGACCTCGAAGCTTGGTGGAGGCGGCAACGCGCTCTACTCCCTTCCTTGGTACGTGATGGTTGGTCCGCCTGGGGCTGGTAAAACCACGGCGCTGCGCCATTCCGGTCTCGTGTTCCCGTACCTCGATCCACAAGGTGGTGGTGTTCAAGGTGTTGGTGGAACGCGTAACTGCGAGTGGTGGTTCACCAACGAAGCCATCCTGCTCGATACCGCCGGTCGCTACACGACCGAAGCCGACGATCACGACGAGTGGATGGCGTTCCTCGAGCAGTTGCTCAAGTACCGTCCTGACAAACCGGTCAACGGGGTCATCTGTGCGGTGAGCATCAGTGACCTCGTGGATGCGAGCGAGGAGCAAGTCGAATCCGTCGCCAAGAAAGTTCGCGCTCGTATCGACGAGATGCAAACGACGCTGAAGATGGTCCTGCCCGTGTACGTGATGTTCACGAAGCTCGATCTCGTGTCGGGCTTCGTCGAGTTCTTTTCGGATCTGAAGAAGAGCGAACGCGGCCAAGGGTTTGGAACGACCATCAAGCTCGACTCGAACAAAGCTGAGCCGGGAAAGATTTTCGACGAAGAGTTCGATGCGATCGTCGAGCGCGTGCACACGCGGTCGCTCAAGCGCATGTCGTCGGAGCGCAGCCGTGCCGCAAAAGAACGAGTGTTCCAGTTCCCGCTCGAGTTCGCGGCGATCAAACACAACCTGTCTTCGTTCTTGAACGCAGCGTTCGCACCATCGAAGACCGCGGGTCAAGCCACTCCGATCTTGCGTGGGTTTTACATGACGAGCGGCACGCAAGAGGGCAAACCTCTCGAGCGTGTTCTCGGCAGCATGATGAGCGCGTTCGGGTTGAAGCCGACGGCAGCTGCCAGCGAGGACGTGTTGATCGCTGGGGCGACGGAGTCGAAGAGCTACTTTCTGCGCGACGTGTTCATGAACGTGATCTTCCCGGATCAAGACATCGCCGCGCGAACGGCAGCAGAGATTCGCAAGCAACGCTTTCAACGATTCGCGGCGGCTTTTGCGGCAGCTCTCCTCGGGATGTTGCTCTTGGTTCCGTCGATCATGTCGTTCTGGAACAACCGCGCGCTCGTGGCGAAGACGTCACAAGTCTCCAAAGAAGCAGCGGGCGTGAAGTGGACCGATGGCGCGACGTCGCCGGTCGACAAGATCGACAAGCTCGACAACATCCGCGAGCACGCACAACTGCTCGACCAGTACCGTGAAGAGGGCGCACCCGTCAGCTATCGCTGGGGCATGTATCAGGGCAACAGGCTCTTCGAACCGACGAAGGATCAGTACATCGCTTCGTTGCGTGAGGGCTTCGTCAAACCTGTGCGAGCTCGTCTCGAGGAACGTCTCGGTGGAGTCACCGGCGCGAAGTACCTCGAGGAGTACAACGATCTGAAGACGTACTTGCTCCTCGCCGACGAGAACAAGGTGCACTTGTTGCCCGAGTCGGAGACTGGGTGGGAGACGAGCCGGTTGGTGCAATTGTGGGTCGATACGTTGCGCCAAACGACGGACATTCCCGAAGCGGACCTGAAGGCCAAACTTCTTCCGCACGTGAAGTATTACGTGGATCTGTTGCGACGTGGTGCGACGCCAGCCGAGACGCTCGACAAGGCCCTCGTGGAACGCACACGAGACATCTTGGCGCGCGTTGGTCCGGCGCAACGCTTCTACGATCGGTTCGTCACGAAGCTCGAATACGAGAAGTACGACGAGAACGGGCCCGACGAAAAAGACAACTTGATGTACCCACCGATCTCGCTCGACGAACTCTTCTCGGATCGTCGCGAGGTGCTGGGCAAGGTTCGTTCGTCGCAGAAGGAACGAACAGGCAAGTGGATCACCGTTCGTGGTCCGTACACGGCGAAGGGGCATGCGCAAGTCATCGCTTCACTCGATGAAGGTTTGACCGTTCTCGATCGTGAGCGTTGGGTCGTGCCGTTGACGCAAGAGGAAGAGCGTCAAGGCGACAAGATTCAGCAGGCACTCGCCCGCGTTCGTGAAGACTACGACGCGCAGTACATTCGAGAGTGGGTCGAGTTTTTCCGGGACATCCAGGTCGAGATCCCGCAGATCAACAAGGACGCGATCGAGGAGTTCCGCGTTCTGTCGACGCCTGATTGGCCGTACCAACGTTTGCTCCGCACGCTCGAAGACAACACGCAATTCGATGCACTTCAGAACCAAGCGCAAGAGAACCTGATGGCTGATGGTGGGTTGCTTGATCAGATCAAGGAACGCGCACGACGCCGGATCGATTCGAAAGCGAGCGGAGCGCTCGGAACATCGGGTCGGGTCAGTGATCTCGTCTCGCTTGGCGGTCCTGGTGGTCGTGCACGACGTGATCCGATTCCGGACAAGTTCCGATCGATGGTTCGTTTCGGCGTGCCGGAAATTCCCAAGGCGACGGGCGAAGGTGTTGCACCGCCTCCACCGAAGCCTGCGGAATTGTCGCGGTACGTAGGTCATCTCGAAGGTCTCGCAGCCGAAATGGGCGGCATCGAAGATGCGCCTCCGGGTCAAGCGAGTACGCAAGGAGCACGCGAGAAGTTTGGCGAAGCGATTCGCGACACGGAAAAGTTGCTGCTCAAAATGGATGAGACGGGCCAAGAGCTCATGACTCCGTTGCTCATGAATCCACTTCGGCAGGCGTACAAAGCGGTCATGCGCAGTGCTGGTGGATCGGCGAGCGGCCTTTGGGAAGTCGTTGTGTGGCCGCCATTCCGCGACAACGTCAAAGAGCGATATCCATTCGATCTCTCGTCGTCACGCGATGCTTCGTACGAGGACGCGGTTGCGTTCCTCAAGCCGAAAGACGGCATCTTGTGGGGGTTCTACGACCAATACTTGAAGGACTTCCACATTCAGGTTGGACACGACTTCGTCCCCAAGGGTGGTTTGGAAGGACGACCTCGTCCGGCGAAACCCTTCTCGCCCTTCAACTCGTTGCTTTATCCATGCCTGCATCGCATGCACGAGATCACGGAAGCGTTGTGGCCTGAAGGTGCTGGCGACAAACCCAAGGTGACGTTCCACATCAACTTGAAGACCGTCAGTCCGATCGTCAGCGAAGTTCTTTTCGAGGTGGATGGGCAGAAGCGGCTCTACCGCAACGAGAAGGAGTTTTGGCACACGTTCGTTTGGCCGGGCGAAAAGCAGACGGGAGCGCGGATGCGCATTCGTGGTGCGGGTGGTCTCGACGAAGAGATCACTGCGTCCGGACCTTGGGGCATCTTCCGCTTGTTCGAGCGCGGCACGACGACGGCCGAGAAGGACAAGGACAACGTCTTTACGGTCACGTGGCAGACGACGGCGCCTCCAGTGACGGTGACGATGGAAGTGCGACCTACGCGGACGAATCATCCCTTCTCACCCAGCTTCTTCCGCGCGACGAACTGTCCGCCGTCGATCGGTGACAGCTTCGGTGGTGGCAAGAAGTAACCCCATCTTTCAACACCTCACTCCACGGTTTTCACCACGTGATCATCACGGACCAACCTCGTTGCTTCTCGACAAAAAGGGATAGCCGTCGAGGTCGCGGTTCGTGTATGGATAGGTACTGCCGGTGATGTTCTGGCGTCGAAAGAAAGCTGCTGCTGCTCCGCCGCAGATTGGCTGTTTTGGAAAGCTCCCCGCGACGGGAGATTTCATTCGGTTCAATGCGGGTGGCGATGAATTGGCGGCATTCGATCGGTGGCTCGGGGGAGCGATCGACTTCTCGCGCCGAGCTCTCGGTGGAGCTTTCGATCAGGCCTATCAACCGTCGGTTGGTCTCTTCATCTTTCATGGTGAAGGGTCGAAAGACGATGAGCCGCCGGCACGTGGAATGGTCGGAGCGTGGGCGGCGAGTGGTGACAATGCAGGGCGTTTGTACCCGATGGTTGTTTTCGCTTCGTACGATTACGGCCAACTCGTTTCTGCAGGCGCCGCATTACCCATCGCGCTGTGGTCGCTTCTCGCGTCGTCGTATGAACTCGTGACGGGAGGAAGAAACCTTCCGGTCGACGCGTTCGTAGATCGGGTCTCGAGAATCGTTCCGCCATCGATCGAAGACGCGGATGCAGCAGGTGCTGGTTATCGATCGTGGCTCACGACGCAAACGATGAAAGCGTTGTGGGAGACGGGGTTTGGCACGGACGGCAGTCGCTTCTGGGCACTGCACAACGTGTACGCGTCGATCGAGCCGTTTGTCGGGCACGAACACCCCAAGACAGGGTTGTGTATGCGTCTGCCGCTCGGAGCTGGTGATGCGTATGCGGCTGCTGTGTGGATGGACATGACGCTGCGCTTGGCGCGGTGGAAGAACACGCTTTTGAACGCGTTCTGGGTTCCGCAACAAACGATGCTTTTGCATTTCGGTCCGCCACACGTCGCGACGTTTCGTGAACTGATCGCACCGACGGGCGCTGCGGACCATGTCGTGGAGTTGTGTCGTCCACCGACGGAAGATGAACCGACGTCACGTCGTGGACTCGGTCCGCAACTCGATACACTCGTTGCTCGATCGGATCTCTCGATCGCGAGTTTTCTCGAAGGTTTGTCTCCGTAAACAATCCGTGATCATCACGTGAGCGTGTGGGCACCTAGTTCGGCAGGATGAACGAACGATGGTGGCTTTCTTTTTGCGTTCAAACGAAAGGACAGGGTAGCGGGCCATGGCAGTTACGGACGCGATTGATGGTGCGAAAAACCGAGTTTCATCGATCCTCGAACCCATCTCGGGAGGTGTCGGCGCTGATTGCACCTACGACGAGCTCTTCGAAGCGATCAAAGCCGAGATCGACAAAACGACCTCGCTCGAAGGCGGCAAGATCGACTGGAACAAAATCGTTACGAACGCGGAAGAACTGCTGACGGACAAGACAAAGGACTTTCGTCTCGCGGTTTATTACGGCGCTGCAAAAGCTCACACGGGGGGCATCACGGGCGTCCTCGATGGCCTCGTTGTGGTCAACGAACTCAACGCGGCGTTTTGGGACAAGATGTATCCGCCGATCAAGCGTCCCCGTACACGCGGCAACTTGACGCAGTGGTTTGGTGATCAGCTGACGATTGCGGTTCAAGCCTTCACGCCGACTGCGAAGGACGCCGATCTCGTCGGAGCGATCGAGAAGTCGTGTCGCGATCTCGATGGCGAGCTTCGGGACAAACTCGGCGATGCCTACGGTGGACTCGGTGGGTTGCGAGATAGTTGTCGACGACTTCTCGCGAGTGTTCCGAAAGAGGCACCACCGCCACCGCCACCTCCACCGCCGCCGCCGCCGCCACCGCCACCACCGCCGCCACCGCCACCACCTCCTCCGGTCGCCGCAGTTGCACCACCACCGCCACCGCCACCGCGAGCAGTTGCACCTGCATACACACCTCCGCCTGCGGTCGCGTATTCAGCGCCAGCGCAAGAAGCGCCAGCGGTGCCCGATGCATCGTCGATCGCCGATGCTGATTCAGCGAATGCAGTTCTCGATCAGGTCAGCACGTTGTTGGTGCGTGCAGGTGAAGCGTTGCGCGTTGCGGATCCATCGAGCGCATTTGCGTATCGCGTTGCACGCACGGGGTTGTGGCTCTTCGTGCAGCAAGATCCGCCATCGGAGAACGGACAAACCTACTTACCGTCACCGCCTGATCACGTGCGTTCGGCGTTCGATGGCATGGCGGAAGGTGGAAGTTGGGATGGGATCCTCGCGTCGTTCGACGAGATTGTCTCGGAACATCGCTTCTGGCTCGATCCACATCGGCATGCATCGACTGCGCTCGAGAACCTCGGACTGACGGATGCGAAGTTGGCGCATTTGTTCGAGGTCGCGTTGCTTCTTCGACGGGCACCTGAACTTCCAAACCTCACGTTCAACGATGGTGTTCCGCTCGCTGATGATCTGACGAAAGCGTGGATCGATTCGGAGGTTCGTCCGGTACTCGGTGCTGGTGGAGCGCCGTCGGGAGGTGGTGGTGGAGGTGCGGGAGGAGCACCTGGAGGCAAAGGCTTCCGCGCGCTCGAGAAAGCGATGACGGAAGCGCGTGCGTTCATCGAAGCGCAAGAGCCGCTGAGTGCGATTCAAGCGGTGACGAAAGTTGCGGCTCAAGCGATTACGCCGGTCGACAAGTTCCGCAGCAAACTCGCGATCGCGAAGATTTGTTTGGAGCTCGGACAACTTCCGATCGCGCGTGCGCAGCTCGATGGTCTCGAGCGTATGGCGAAGCAACATCGCCTCGAGGAGTGGGATCCGGAGCTGTGTGGCGAGCTGTATGCGGGGTTGTACCAGGCGATCCGCGGACTCAATCAGGGCTACGAAGTGACCGATGAGCAACGCAAGCGTGAAGCAGAGGTCTTTGAACGGTTGTGTGAACTCGACGCTGCTGCGGCCTTCCGCATCTCGAACTCCTGAGCGCATGTAGAGGGCTTGGTCGTTTCGATCAGAAACGGTCGATGAGTGAAAGAAAGAATGGACGAACGGCGAGCACTTTGAGGTATGCTCGGGCCGCTCATGAGGTGAGCCCCGACCTCGTGGGATCCACGGAAATTGACGTAGAGCGGCTCGGTTGGCCGTTCGGAGCACGTAGCTTCCAAGCGAAGGGGAAAGGAGCCTTCCGCGATGAAAGAAGGATCAGTCGCGCCGAAAGAACGCGTCAACATCACGTACAAGCCCGCCACGGGGAATGCGAAGGAAGACGTCGAACTGCCGCTGAAGATGCTCATGCTCGGCGACTACACGATGCGGCCCGACCCGACCCCACTCGAGGATCGGAAGCCCATCAACGTCGACAAGGACAACTTCCAGAAGGTCATGTCGGAGCAGAAGCTTTCGCTCTCGATGACTGTGAAGGATCGTTTGTCCGAGCAAGAGGATAACGAGCTCAACGTCAACCTGAAGTTCCGCCGTTTGTCCGACATGGAGCCCGCGGCGATTGCGAATCAGGTGCCCGAGTTGAAGAAACTTCTCGAGCTTCGCGCGGCGCTTACGGCCCTCAAAGGCCCGCTCGGAAACGAGAAGGCGTTCCGCAACAAGATTCAGTCCATTTTGCAAGACCCCGCGTCGCGCAATCGCATCATCAATGAACTGGGTCTGAAGAAGGACGGGGAGGAGTAAACCATGGCTGAGATGCAAAGGCAGGCCTCTGCGGGCGCTCAAACCCTCGAAGGTGGCAGCCTTCTCGACGAGATTCTCGCCGAGACGAAGATGACGCCTGGCGATGAAGGGTACGAAGTCGCCAAGAAAGGCGTGCAAGCGTTCATCGCTGAACTCATCGCGCCGAAGCGCGAAGGTGAGAAGGTCGACAAGGCCCTTGTCGATGCCCTCATCGCCGAGATCGATGCGAAGTTGTCGCGACAAATCGACGAGATTCTCCATCACCCCACGTTCCAGAAGTTGGAGAGCGCGTGGCGTGGGTTGAAGTTCGTCGTGGACCGCACGGACTTCCGCGAGAACGTCAAGCTCGAGCTCTTCAACTGCTCGAAGGAAGACCTCCTCGCTGACTTCGAAGACGCTCCGGAAGTTCCGAAGAGCGGTCTTTACAAGGTCGTGTACTCGGCAGAATTCGGTCAGTTCGGTGGTCGTCCCTATGGTGCGATCATTGCGAACTACGAGTTTGGCCCGGGTCCGCAAGACATCATGCTGCTGCAGAAGTGCGCGGCGGTGGCGACGATGTCGCACGCACCGTTCATGGCTGCTGCTGGTCCGCAATTCTTTGGGCTCAAAGATTATTTGAATCTTCCGAACCTGAAGGATCTGAAGGCGCTCTTCGAAGGTCCGCAATACACGAAGTACAACGCGTTCCGCGAGACGGAAGACTCGCGCTACGTCGGCCTCTTGATGCCGCGTTTCCTCCTCCGTTTGCCTTACGGTGCCAACACGGTGCCGGTGAAGGAGTTCAACTACGAGGAGAACGTCATCGGGCAGCACGAAGCGTATTGCTGGGGCAACGCGGTGT
>DAOMZH010000382.1:0-5800 GCA_035437985.1 Polyangium sp. (in: bacteria)
CTACGTCCGGACAAACCTTGGTTTTTCCGCTCAAACATGCGCAGGATTCACTCGAAAAAGCTCAATATGGTGATGGGGGCCTCAAGCCTGAAAACATCAAATCGCTTCTTCTTGCTGCCGCCAAAGGGCAATCGACGTATTGCGGCAATTCGGGGGCCGAGCTGGCGCCGCTCATTGGCAAAGACGAAAAAGGTCGTGACGTCAAGCTTGCGCGCCATGAAGATTGGCTCGAATGGACCACGGAGCCGGCCGAATTGATGATCGAGGCGAAATCGGGCAGTGACACCGTACAGAGCGCTCGCGCCGTGCGGTCTCCATTGCGGAATTCTCTCGAAGCGCTTGGTTCGCCCATTAAAATCTCGGTGCTCATCAAGGGGACATCCGTATCGGCAAGCCTCTTGCTTTCGCAGGATTTGAGCTGTCCTGAAGATGCATATTATTCAGGTGGTGGGGGTTCGTCGGGGAGCTCCGGAAGTTCTGGAAGTTATGGGAATTCGAAGGGCGGCGATGGTGGAGACGGACAAGACGGTGGTGATGGGCAGGATGGCGATCACGGTGTCGATGTCGATATCGAAGGCGCTTGGGTCAAAGACAAAGGCGGCCATCGTTATGCACTTTTCGTGTCGAAATCGAGCCAGGGCAAACCCATTGTGATGCTCATGGAACCAGGCACCAAGTTCAGCGTCGTTTCGGCGGGTGGATCAGGCGGAAGCGGTGGTTCGGGTGGAAGTGGCGGCACGGGTGGAAGTGCCGATAGCGGCAAGGTTCCCGAGTATTGCGCTGGTAATGGTGGCGCTGGTGGATCGGGTGGACGTGGCGGTCGTGGCGGCAATGGCGGACGAATCACGATACGTGTATCCGACGCGTCGCTCAACGATCAACTCTTGGCTGCCGCGCCTGGTGGGGGTGGTGGTAATGGCGGATCGTCGGGTTGGGGCGGTTCGCATGGTTCGGAATATTCGGGCTGCAAAGGCGCCAAAGATGGCGCGCGCGGTGCCGACGGTCCCTCCGGGAATAGCGGACGTGATGGAAGCGTGAAAAAGCAAACGGTGGGAGCAGGCGAATTGTCGATGATCGCCGACCTCATGCGCAAAGCCCCGAATTTGACCTTGGACGGCGGCAAAAAATAATTGCCCGTGTCCAAGCCAGTCATTTTGAACCGCTCGCCCAGAGTTTGGTTCTTTTTGACTTCAATAGATAACTCGCCCCGCTTCCCTAAGTAATGCGCCCGGCAAGTTTGTGACCGTTTGTCTAAGCGAAACGTCGCGTTGGGTTAAAACCCGCCGTGGTATTGGGCGAAGCCTGGCGGTCACAAACTTCCGGAACGCTGTACCTAAGTCGAACGTCTTGACAAGACGCCAACACGACGAATTGAATCGTCCGCAAAAACTTCGAGCTGGTAACTTTCGTGACGACGCACGATTCGATTTTCAAGAGAATGCCTGCGCCGGCGCGCAAAATTAAGCAAGATTACGTTGAAGTGTTTCAATTAGAGCGGACAAACCTGCCCTTGCGTCGTGATCTGGGTAATCTGAAATGCACCGCACGTTGCATACGGCCCTCGCGCACGGGAGGCGAGGAGGATCGTGCCGCAGAAAAGCCTTAGTTTCCTGAGAAATTGCAGGTTAATTTCACAACGACCCGGAGCGCGTCACAATCCGAACGAACTCTCTTGCAAACTCGCGCGACTTGTCAGACCATACATGGCGTTCAACCTTTCTGCTATCGAGGTATCCATGCACCGAATTTCTCAGCCCGTGACGCACATCCGTGACTCGTATGAAGTCGTCGTCATCGGGAGCGGCTATGGTGGGGGCATTGCTGCAAGCCGCTTTGCGCGTGCCGGTCGCAAAGTGTGTGTTCTCGAAAGAGGTCGCGAGCTGCTGCCAGGAGAATTTCCGAACACCGAAGCAAAAGCGCTCGAAGAATTTCAGGTTGGAGGGCCGGAGCATCGAATTGGTCCCCGAACTGGGCTTTATGAGTTGCATGTCGACAGGGACATCACCGTCGTGAAGGGTTGTGGACTCGGCGGTACGTCGCTCATCAATGCGAACGTATCGATACGTGCGGATCCGCGAGTTTTCGAGGATTTACGCTGGCCTGCGGAATTGCGTAAAGACCTCGACAAGGGGCTCGAAGCTGGGTATGCCCGTGCCGAGGCGATGCTCAAGCCGCAGACGTACCCGACAAACCGTCCGGAGCTCAAGAAGGTGGCGCACATGAAAGCTTGTGCGCGACAACTCGATCAAAAGTGTTATTTGACGCCGATCAACGTCACGTTCGACAAATACGAAAATGATCTCAATCATGTGGGTGTTGCCCAAACGCCCTGCAATGATTGCGGCGATTGCGTGACCGGATGCAATTATTCGTCGAAAAACACGACGCGCATGAATTACCTGCCCGATGCGTGGAATCACGGAGCCGAGATTTTTTGCGAAATCGACGTCGTCGCGGTTCGTCGTGTAGGAGAGCGCTGGCTCGTCATCGTTCGGCCATTGAATGTCGGCCGAGAACTCTTCGACGCGCCGACCATTCATGTATTTGCCGATATGGTGGTGCTCGGTGCCGGTGCGCTTGGTTCGACCGAAATTCTCCTGCGCTCGAAAAATGAAGGATTGACCTTTTCGCGTCTGCTCGGAGCGCGTTTTACCGGCAATGGGGACGTCATTGGATTCAGCTACAATGGCGATCAAGTCATCAATAGCATCGGTATGGGCACGAAAAACCCTGTTGGAAATGATCCGCCCGGTCCGTGCATCACGACCGTCATCGATGCGCGAGGTAATGGGCCACTCGAGCAAGGAACCATTACGGAAGACGGCGGCATTCCCGGGGCGATTGGCACATTTGCCGCGAGAATGATGGCCTCGGAAGTGGTGGTTCAACGTCGCGGTTTGCAAGCTGATGTGGCGACGGGAATCAAGCGTGAAGCTCGCGAGCTCGATACGACCGTTCGCGGCTTTCATCACGGTGCAGCCCTTCATTCCCAGGCGTTCCTCGTCATGGCGCACGATGGCGACGACGGTCGCATGGAACTCGAAAATGACCGTCTCCGCATTCATTGGGAGAGCGTGGGAAAGAGGCCGATTTTCGAAACGATCAATGCGAACTTGGCCAAGATCGCCGACGCAAACAATGGGATTTTCCTGCGAAATCCCATTTGGAGCAAACTCCTCGGCCAGCCTCTCATCACCGTGCACCCCCTCGGTGGATGCTGCATGGGCGATAATTCGCAAACGGGCGTCGTTGATCACAAGGGCCAAGTATTCGATGGAACGGAGTCGAGAAACCTGCACCCGAATCTCTACGTCATGGATGGTTCAGTTCTGCCAATGTCCGTCGGGGTGAATCCTCTATTGACGATTTCGGCCGTTTCCGAACGTTGCGCCGACCTTGTGATTCGGCAACATGGCTGGTCCGCTTCGTATGAATTGCCCTCGCGACCGCGGACGAACATCGAACCTCCGACCGTCGGCGTGCGTTTCACCGAAACGATGAAAGGGCATTTTACCAAGGGAGACCTCGATTACAAGGCTGCTGATGACGCAGGCAAAGCAAGCGGAAGTTCGATGCGGTTCGTCCTGACCATTCAGGCCGATGACCTCGACAAACTCGTGAACGACGAGCATTATTTGTCGAATATGGTGGGAAGCGTCGAAGCGCCGGGGCTTTCGCCGGAACCCTTGGCCGTGACGAGCGGCAAGTTCACGCTCTTCGTGCGTAATCCCGAACAACCTGGGGTCAAGAACATGATTTATCGCATGGGTTTGACCGCGCGCGACGGGACGCAATACTGGTTTGAAGGGTTCAAGATCATTCGGGACGACAAAGGTGTCGACGTCTGGTCGGACACGACGACTTTGTATGTAACGGTTTGGCAAGGTACGAACAGCTCTGGCCCGCTCGTTGGTCGCGGCATTCTGTACATTGCGCCCGACGATTTCGTCAAGCAACTCACGACGACGAAAATCACGAATGCCTCGAGCAAGCTCACCGAAGCGAAAGACTTGGTTCGATTCGGAATGCATTTCATGGGCGAGCTCTGGCAGACCTACGGCATTCACCTCGTGCGTGAAGCTACGTGATTCAATCGAGCGCGATGAGCCGCACCTTTTCATCCGCCAGCCGATCCTCTTTCGTCCAGTAGCCCGTACAGAATCCGACCTGGGCGCATCGTTCAAATCATGGTTGTGAACTCTCGGACGAGTACGTTACGCTCGTTGGATGAGCTTCGACTGGTTTCCACGGTTGTTTGTCGGGAAAAACTTGCGTATCTTGGGCATCACGGTGAGCCTTGGCGTGTTCGTGCCTTTGAAGTTCCTGTTTGGATCGAACAACCGTAGCGACACGCCCGTCTCCGCCGCGTCGAACAATGCGTCGGGCAGCGTGGGCGCTCAGGTTCTCTCGAACACGCGGCTTGCATATCGAGAGCCTTTGTTCATCGTGAAGAGCGGCTGGTTCGGCGGTGATCCAATCGCGGTCGAGTATGTCGCGGAACGTGCTGACAATCAGGTGCGGGTGCGCGAGGTTTCATCGGGCAAACTCGTGGACGTGCCGCGCGATCAGCTTCGTTTGCGGAATCGATGAATTTGGAGGTTGACGCTCGAGGAGAGGGCGCTATTTCCCGAGCGCGAAGACGACTTCGATTGACGTTCCCATCGTGACTTCACCAGGGGCGAGCGCGGGGCCTCCGGCGAATTTGGCTTCGGCCATGCCTCCAAAAGTGGCCATTGGGCCAATGGGACCTTGGCCAATGACCTCGCTCACGCGAAGGACGTCACCAAGCGTGAGTCCTTCGAGTTTTGCCAATGCTTCCGCTCGGGTGCGGGCATCCGCGATCGCTTTGGTACGCGCGTCGGCTTCCAGGGCTTTCGTATCGTCAATGGCGAAACTCACGTTCCACACATTGTTTGCTCCGGCATCGACGGCTGCTTGCACGACACGGCTCGCTTTGGATACGTCGCGCACGATCACTTCGACCGTATTGTTGACGTGATACAGGATCGCGGGCATCGGTCGCGGGGGCAATGACGGGGCAGCAGGCGCAGTCGCGGCGGCTTTTCCTCCGGGTTTTACCGGAGCAACGGGAGCGGCCATGGGTTCCATTGCGGGGCTGGGCATGGGACCTGGTTCGGGATATGGCCGTTCGATCGAAATTGAGAAATTCGCGGTTTTGATATCTTTTTCGGCAATTCCCATTTTCTTCAGCGCGTCGAGGATGGCATTCATCTTCGCGGTCGTCTGATCCATTGCGTCTTGCACGGTGGGTGCCGTTGCTTCGACGCCGAGGCTTGTCCGGGCAACATCGGGTTTGCCCATGGATTCTCCGTGGCCGACCACCGTCACGCTGCGAATGGCTTGTTGCGAAGCGGGCATTGCGCAACTGGAATGGTGTCCCGCTCCGCAACCAGTGAGCACGATCGACGCAGGAAAAATGAGCGCAAACAGCAGGGAAGAAAGCTTTTTCATGGGGGATCCTCTCGACACTAACGCGACCAACAACGCGCGTCTTGCCGCGACCTTACACCTCGAGACGCGGCGCGCCGGAGCATGCTCCAAAAGAGCAGTTTGTCGACGTGATTGCGCCGTCGAGCACGAGATCGACGCGAGATGGAGCACGGCGCACCGTTTTTCCTAAAAAACCACGGAATTCGGTGGGCAATTGTTTGATTGGGTCGGGGTATGTCGAAAATCTGCGCAGTTCATAGCGTGACACAAAATACACCACGCACATTGACAATGTGGGGTTTGGGGCGAAGAGCGCCGCAGGCGACTCGTAGCCCCAAATGTTCAACCT
>DAOMZH010000382.1:5900-9460 GCA_035437985.1 Polyangium sp. (in: bacteria)
AGCCCCAAATGGACAAACAGGGCGTTGGGGACGAACGCGAAGAACTGTCACGTTTTGAACGATTGCAAGGATTCGTCGTAATCGATTGAGACGACACTGCTGTTTCCGTGCGCGTGGTCGAATGTATCGATGGTCATTCGATGTTCCACCCTCTCCGACGTTGGGCTCCGGGGGACGAACAATCTGACTTGACTTTTACATTTATCGTGTTTTTTCCAGCAAACTTTTGTCTCGCGCGAAGCATTAAACTTCTGGATTCCGCAACCAAGATGAGCGAGAGTCGCTTCGATACAAGAGAGATACACCGCGGTCTGGGCCTTGTTTGGTCCAATCGCGTTCCGCCTATCACAGGTATGGAGACGAACTCATGAATCGACGCTTTTTCGTGATTCCGCTTCTTTCGACCTCGCTTCTCCTAGGCTGCGGACATTCCGAGGAAGAATGGAAAGCGCAGCTAAGCAAGTACGGTGATCTCGAATCGTCGAGCGCAGCCAAACGGTCCGAGTTGGAGAAGGAGCTTGCTGCGGCGAAGCAGCGTGTCGAGGACCTCGAAAAGCAGCTCAAGGATGCGGGCGCTGATGTGCAGAAAATGAGCTCGTCGCTCGAGGATAAGGAAAAGGCGCTTGCCGAATACAAGGCGCGGGCGAAGCAGCTCGAGCAAATCAAGGCTCGTTTCGAACTATTGCGCAAGAAGCTCGATGAACTCACGAAGCTCGGGTTGGCGGTGAATATCCGTCGCAACCGGATGGTGATTTCGCTTCCTGGCGACGTGCTTTTCGACACGGGCAAAGTCGAGTTGAAAAAGGAAGGCGAAGAGATTCTCAAGAAGGTGGCCGCGGTCATCAAGAATGACAAATCGCTAGCGGATCGCGATTACCAAGTTGCTGGTCATACGGATAATCAGCCGTTGCAAGGCGGCCCTTATTTCGATAACTGGGGTTTGTCGCTGATGCGTGCGCGGTCGGTGCTGATGTTTCTGATTGGCAAGGGTGGAGCATTGCCGCGACAGCATTGGAGCGCGGCGGGTTTCGCGGATACCGACCCGGTCGCAAACAACGGCTCGAAGGATGGTCAGCAAAAGAATCGCCGTTGTGATCTGATCGTCGTGCCGGACGTCGATGAAATGATCGACCTCACGAAGCTCGTGCAATGAGTGATTACCTTCCCGCCTGTTGACTCCGTGGCGGCCCCTCGAATTTAGGGCCACAAACGAAGCTCGCGACGATTTTCGAAAAAATTTGCCGTGAACCATCCCCTTGCGTCGCCAATTAGGTAGCTCGCGTTGTGAGCGGGTCTTTCTAACTAGGCCAAGTGGTACGCTCACAGCGCGAGCAGATCGTCCGCTCCCAGTGAAAATTCGCCCGTCGTCGTTCATGCACGACGCTGATACTCGATGGACGTGGACGTGAAACGCGTCTGATGCAGCACGGGTGCTCGTCGGGCAATGTCGTTTCGGCAATCCGCTCCGGTCAGCGGGCGCGAATTAGCTCAATGGTGCGTCTTGTACACTTGGGCAACGCGGCCCACTTTCCATTCCATCGGCTGTGTTTTGGGGCGGCGTCCGTAACGTAATGCGTGCAAGGTAGCAATTGCGGCAACCATTCTGATCGAAAATGGCATATTGCCAAGTTCGCCAAAACAGGATTGTCGCGCGACGTATTCGTGTTTACGAACCCCATCGAGCATTTTTGCAGTGCTTTTTGCATCGTTTACGAGTAGCGTGGCGCGGAATTTTATTTCCGCTGGTGAGTATGCTGTTCGAGTCTGGAGCATTTGTCGAACATTACGAAATCATCCGCCCGCTTGGCGAAGGCGGCATGGGACAGGTGTTTCTCGCCCGAGATACGAAACTTGGGCGTTTGGTAGCAATCAAGGTGCTGACGTTTGGCCATGATGAAGTGGTCAATGCGCGATTCTTGTCCGAGGCTCGCGCGACGGCTCGTTGCAAACACGAGAATATCGTCATCATCTACGAAGCTGATGAAGTCGATTCCGTGCCTTATATGGTGCTCGAATATGTCGAGGGGCGGACATTACGGGTGTGGATGGCCGAGCATGGTTTGCGCAAGGATGCACCTGAGAAGCAAGAAAATGGCGAACGGTATACCTGCGAGCGGGAGCGTATTCCCGTGGCGATGTGCATTGAATTGATGCTGCCGGTGGCGCGGGCATTGATGTCCGCACATGCATTGGGAATCGTGCATCGGGATTTGAAGCCGGAAAACATTCTCGTCGCGAACGACGGGCCGGTCAAAGTCGTCGATTTTGGCATTGCTGCGTGGGTCGATGATGAAGAGCGGCGCAAGAATCAAACGGAGGAGTTTGGCGAGGCAGTGGGAACGCTGCCGTACATGGCGCCGGAAGCTCTGCTCAATGATGGCCCGGATCATCGGGTCGATATTTGGGCGTTTGGGGTTATTTTATTCGAAATGGCGTTGGGCCGTCATCCATTGGCCCCATTTACGATGCATCGCTTGCCGGAAGTGATGGACCTCGATAGCCCCATGCCTTCGGCTCGGGAACTTGCGCCCGAGCTTGGAGTGTTCGGCGTGTTGGTGGATAGGTGCCTAGACAAACGAAAAGAAAATCGTTTGTCCTCGACGAGCGAGCTCGTGGCCGAACTTTCAGCGATCCGTGCCGGCACGGCGGTTGCGCTCATGGCCGATGTGGGAAACCCATTTGCCGGATTGATGGCATTTCAAGAGGCGGATCGCGCGAAGTTTTTCGGGCGGGATCGGGACATTGCCGCGCTTTTGTCGCGTTTGCCATTTCAACCGCTGCTGGCAATCGGTGGACCCTCGGGAGCGGGAAAGTCGTCCTTCGTTCGTGCGGGCATCATTCCGGCCTACAAGCGTCTCGGGGACAAACGCGAAGCGATCGTGTTTCGCCCGGGAAAAAAGCCATTGCTGGCGATGGCCAGTACGCTTGTGGATTTGGTAGAACAAACGCTCGACGACTTGCATCAATCTTCGCTGAACGTCACGGCTGGTCCGGAGGCGATGGCGAGTGTTTTACGGGAAAGACCTGGTCTTTTCGGGGCAATTCTTCGAGCTTCGTGTCGGGCGAGGGGAGCTCATGCCGAGACGTTGGTTTTTATTGATCAATTCGAAGAACTATTTACGTTGTGTGCCGACTCGTCCGAGCGAGCGGCATTTCTTGCGTGTCTCGAGGGGGCGGCGGATGATGCGACGTCGCCGCTTCGGGTCATATTGGCATTACGTTCGGATTTTCTCGACCGCATGGCCGACGATCGCAAACTTTCGGCAGATCTTGCCAAAGGACTTTTTCTGCTTCCACGGCTAGCAAAGAGTGGCTTAGCGGAGGCGCTGACGAAGCCAGTCGAACTTTTGGGATATCGGTATGAAAACGATGAGCTCGTCGAACGAATGCTGATCGCGCTCGAGCGAACCAATGCTCCATTACCGTTGTTGCAATTTACCGCCTCGAAATTATGGGAGGTGCGAGATACGCAGCGTCGATTGCTGACTGCTGAAAGTTATGAGCGGCTCGGAGGAGTCGAAGGTACTTTGGCGAGCCACGCGGATACGATTGTTTCGTCG
>DAOMZH010000383.1:0-9454 GCA_035437985.1 Polyangium sp. (in: bacteria)
TCGCATTCCTGAAGCCAATGGAGGATCAGGTACGCCAGAAAATGGCGATTTGTTGTGTCGAACATGCAACCTAAGAAAGGGTTATCTAAGGGAATGAATCGATTTAGAGAAAATTGCGCGCTCGGCGTGATGACCACAAGTCGAGTGCTTGACGGGGCACCGATATTACTCGTATCGCACGATGCCGACGATGGTGGGTGGCAGTTCCTGTGTGGCACCACAACCGACCCTTCTGAGGGTCGTATCGTGCATCTATCGGGCATCCTCGCATTGGATCCCACTGTAGACGAAGTGGCCGACTTACCAGAAGGTTGGATTGCATTTCGAAGCGCTGTAGGTGGTGTCTGGCAAAAGGAACCGTTGTAGGGACGAGAGCAAGGCGGCATTGTCGACGCAATCAATACGGCCAATCCATTGATGGGCGTCGTGAACCTGGGTTTTGCCGTTCGTGAAGGGGATTGGTACACCGTCGGGTTCGAAACGGTGGGCGTGGCCGTGACGGTTGTCGCGGTCATTGCGGCGAAGAAGCTCGGACCAAAAATGGGGCCGCGGTCGGCGAGAGGGCCACCAGCGGCCACACAGCGTGTGAAGCTGCGTATGAGCGTTCGACAGGAGATTGAGGCAAAGCAGCCCAGGAATACTGCGGGGCAGATGGTTGATCCCAATTCAGGGCAGCCGCTCAAACCCGGCGAAATCGACATTGGTCACAAACCAGGGCAAGAGTGGCACAAGCGAAAACAGATGCATGGAGAGCGTGGAAGCACAAGGAAGGAAGTGATCGAAACGGAAAACAACCATGACTTGTACCACTTGGAGGATCGGTCATCAAACCGCATGAGCAATAAGTAACAAGGGAGCGGCAATGAAGATCGGTTATATCATAGCAAGCAATAAAGTCGCGAAAGAGCGAAAACGCGTTGGATATATGTATCGCGAGGTGCCGGACAATGACGACGACAGCGGATGGCGCGTCTTTTCTGGCGAGGAAACTCAGGACTATGCTGACGATGCTCAGAACTTCGCCATGTACAACGCCTCTACTATTTTGGAGATCGACCCTAGTGTCGGTGCAGTGCTGGGCACCCCTGCGCCTGTTACCTTTGAACGCAATAGCGCAGGCAAATTCGTGAAAGTTCCTCCGAATTCTTCGAGTTCATGACTGGCTAGCATAAGGCAGCCAACGGTGGTTCCCGACCGCCACTCAACAAGTCAGATTGGTAAATTGGATATGCAAACGAAACTCTGGACTTCCACAATAACGGACCCAGATGTCAGTGACGACTGCTCCGCTGCCGAGACCGACATCAAGTTCGCGCTCAATGAAGCCCTCAACTCGTCATCTTATGGCGCACTCAAAGAATGGATATTTATACCCATCATCATGAGCCCGCCATTTAATCTTACGCCTGACAAGGAGACGAAAAAATACCGCAAGAAGTCTCAAGAATTCGAGTTCCGTCTGAATATCGACCACGCCACCTTCAAATCTGCGGACGCAATAGGGCATCGCAAACTCATCGTAGCCGCGCTCCTGCGCTGCATCGACGAAATGCGCAAACTCGTGCCGAAAGGCATCGATTACGACCGCCTCGAACAGGACGTTTGCAACGTCGCCATAACGAAAGGTTGGTTGCCCGATCCTGGCCAAGAAATGGCCGCGCATCCGGCGGCACCCCCAATTCCCGAAGGAGACGTCGTCAAAAAACTCTACAAGCGAATCAAGGGGGTTCTTCATTATGAAAAAGCTTGGACGTACGAAGGATCCGTCACGCACCATTGGGGAAAGGTAGGTCAAGAAGGTAAATTCTTGCAATCGCCGCTCGAAGGGAAACGACCCTACGACGTCGTGCAGACTGTTCTTGCCAAAGCTATGGCGCGTGGGTTCGCAGAAATTCCTGACGAAAAGCTTCAAGGCTTCGTCGTCCAATACAAGATCGATGAATTCGGGGCGACGGAGGATCTTAATAAGTTGCACGCGTTGGAAGATCGATTGGACGAAATGCTCGAGCGACTCGGACTCGGTTATTGCGATGGTAATTCCATCGGCTCCGGCACCATGGAAGTGTTTTGCTACGTGGTGGACTTACCGCTCGCAATGGAACGCGTCAAAGAAATCCTGAGCGAGGCTCCTTATGCCAACGATGCAACGATCACCATGTTGGAAAACGACGACGACGCATAAAGCCGGGCCTTGGTCATTTGCTGTCGCGGAGAATTGGGATGGCGTTGGCGATGGTATCGTCAATACGCTCGAACACGCCGACGAAATGATTCCGGGCAGCCTTGCGAATATCCGGTCGACGATCATGACGAGATTCGAGGTCGTCCGACCTTCACGCCTACGACACTGCCATTCAGGCGTTGCCCGATCCCATGACCTCGGCCCCATTCAAAGATCATCTTCGCCCCAAGCTCGGTCGGTATGCCCAAGCCATCAGCGAACGCAAGCGCCCGCCCCAGTCCTCGCGACCAAACCTCGCCCGATCCAGCGCGTTGACGTTGGTCTCGAAGACCAACGCCAATGCCGTCGTCGGCACTCGTCTTGGTCCCCAGGCTCGAGGCAAATGCCATCGATTGCCCATGCTTTGGTCTCGAAGCCCCGACAAGAGGCGAACGACGGGCCGAGACTTGGTCTAGCAGACCGCAAGCCGTTGGCGCGGAGGGATCGGGGTTGGTCACGAAGACAGGAGGTAGGGCTGACGATCGCGTGGGTTTTGGACCGCGTTACAACATCGCATCAAGCCCCTTTGGTTTTTCCGTCCGGTACCATGATCCAAAGCACCGCCCCCGAACGAATCCCCGCCTCCTCCAAGGTCATTTTCGGCCCATTCGGCCCCTTGTCCATGACAAACCTTTGCGTGCGCGGTTCGTAAAGAACCCATTCGGTTCCATAGGTCATGGGCGGTATCCGAGCTCCGCTGCGGCGCAACGACTTCCATATACGCGCCAAAAGCGTCGAGAGATCCCGATGAACATCCAACGACAAAGTCCACAACTCGTTTTTTTCGCCGAGCAATCGCCGCGGATCCACCGTGATATGCCGCCCCGCGACGTGCGCCGCGAGCTTCGGAACTGCAGAACGCTCGATCGCCCGAGGTTGCAGCTCGGTTTGCATCAAGGCTTCCGGTGCTGGTGCATGAACCGTCGTTTCGTCGCCCCACATGGGTTTGTCCGCAATGGCTCCGGCAGCTCCGGGGTTCGGAGGCAAACTCGATAAATACGCCGCGCGAAAACCTTCCCCCGACGATAACAAGTCTTCCTCGAGAATCTCGCCGTCGGTTACAAAACGTTCGACGTCCGCGAGCATGGCTGCAGCACTCGGATAACGCGCGGCCGGATCAATCACGAGCGCTCGATGCACAATCGCTGCAATTTCCGACGGCACCCATGGAGCCACTTCAGCCAGAGGTTTGGCTGGATGAACACAAATCGCCACGAGAAGCTGCCCCACCGACGACAAATGTTGATGCGGCGCTCGCCCCGAAAGTGCCGCATAAAGCACCGCCCCGAGCGACCAAATGTCCGTGCGTGGATCCACTCGGCGACTGTCCTGCACTTGCTCGGGCGACATATACAGCGGCGAACCGAGCATGCTGCCCGTCGCGGTCACATTCGTCGTCGTTCCTGCCGATAATGGCTCGCGATGCATCTTCGCAATGCCAAAATCGAGAATCTTCAAGGTGAGCGATCCATTCGGATTTTGCGCCAAAAATAAATTTCCCGGCTTGATGTCCCGATGCACGATGCGCGCCGCATGCGCCTTGATCAACCCGCGCAACGCCTGCGCCGTCATCCGCAAGGCCCCGCGAATCGAAAATGGCCCAATCCGATCCAGCCAATGCTGCACGTCGTTACCCTCGAGCAGCTCCGTGACCAAATAAAGATGCCCCGTGACGCCACACGTCCCCGTCTCGATGATCCGCACGATATGCTCACTCGAGATACGCCCCGCCGCTTCCGCCTCGCGACGAAACCGCCGCGCCGCTTCACCCTGCGCCAGATGATGATGCAGCACCTTCACTGCTACGCGCTCACCCGTCGGTTCGCAAAGTGCCTCGTACACCGCCCCCATTCCGCCTCGACCGAGCAGCGAAACGAGCTTGTATTTGGAGTTCAAAACCTCGCCAATCACGCGTGCGAACGTTAGTCGATCCCCCGCCGTCTGGGCAAGTGTTCAGTGAACGTCCGATGCGTTTTTTTGCGCGTGAGGTTGGTCTGGAAGAAAGAGCACTCTTGTGCATGCAGGGCAGCAGCAAGAAATCGACATGGGCAAGATTGAAAAAAGTTCGAAACGAGGTTTGGGTGGGTGCGTAGGGGGAGCGAGAATGGCGCGCGGGTTTGCTTCGACATGTGGGTCGGGGCGACGAGACGCGTCGAGTATTCAACGACGAGCGGGCGTTTGTCGCGTCATGGATGCGATAAAGGCCAGGTACAGGGTAAAACCAATGCGATCCAATGTCATTTCCAGTCTTTTGGGTATGGGCGTCCTTTTTTCGATGGGCCTGACTGTCCTAGGTTGCGGCGACGAACCTGCTCCGGCAGAAGGATGCGGAACGGGAGCCGCGATGTGCGGAGACTCGTGCACCGTGACGGCGATTGATCCGAACAATTGCGGCGCGTGCGGTAATGTATGCGGTCAAGGCGAAGTTTGCTCGAATGGTCAATGCGCGCTCACGTGCAGCGGAGGCGCAACGATGTGCGGCCAAAGCTGCGTCGATACCATGCATGATCCAGCGAATTGCGGCGGTTGCGCAATGGCTTGCGGAACGGATGAAGTATGCAATGCGGGCACTTGCGCGTTCGATTGCTCGGGCGGAGCCATGAAATGCGGCCAAAGCTGCGTGGATACGCAAAACGATCCGGCCAATTGTGGCGGTTGCGGAATGGCTTGTGATTTGGCGCAAGAAGTTTGCGCGGCTGGAAGTTGCGTTCCCGCTTGTGGTACGGGCGGACAAACGAAATGCGGGGACAGTTGTGTCGACACGATGACCGATGCCAATCATTGCGGTCAATGCGCCATGGCTTGTGGCCCCGATGAATCATGCACAGCGGGCACGTGCACCTCCGTCACGGCGCCCAAAGGCGTGTATACCATGACGAACGATGCGGCAGGAAATCGCATTTTGGCATTTCCTCGGGCAGCCGATGGAACCCTTTCGGCCGAAGGAACGTTCACGTCGACTGGAGGTACTGGGACTGGCGCGGGACTCGGTAATCAAGGCGGACTTGTTTTTAATCAAGCGCTGCAACGGTTTTTCGCCGTCAATGCCGGCAACGATACGATTTCAATGCTGCAACTCGAGCTCGATGGCCACTTGACGTTGCTTTCCAATGTTGCCTCGGGAGGCGTTCGGCCGCTGAGCATCACGGTTTCGGGCGATACGGTTTATGTCGTCAATGCTGGAAACACGATGAGCAGCGTGGCGGCGAACATTTCGGGCTTCAAAATCATGGGCGACATGCTCATGCCCATTGCAAATTCGTCAAAACCACTCAGCGCAGCGAATCCGAACCCGGCCCAAATTCAATTCAGCCCCGACGGCAAAACCCTCGTCGTCAGCGAAAAAGGCACCAACGTGCTGTCGGCCTATACGGTTGCCAATGGCGTCGCAACAGGTCCCGTCGTCAAAACTTCGGCGGGCACGACGCCTTTTGGATTCGATTTCGATGCCGCGGGACACCTCGTCGTCTCCGAAGCTGCTGGCGGCATGGCCAACATGTCGACCACCAGCTCGTATTCCATTGGCGCGAACGCAATGCTCACGACGATCAGCGGGGCCATTCCCACCACTCGCTCTGCGGCCTGCTGGGCAACCGTTGCGGGTAATTTCGCCTATGTGTCCAATGCCGGAACGAATGACATCACGGGCTTCAAAATCGCCACCGATGGCAGCCTGACCTTGCTCGATCCGAGCGGCGTGTCTGGTCAAGTGGCATCTGGCGCGACGGATGACGACGCGACGGACGGCAACGATTTCTTGTATGTCGTGACAAACGCGGCGCATGTCATCAGCATTTTCCAAATCAATGCCGATGGCAGCCTGACCAAAAAGCCGGATTTCATGCAAATTCCAACGGCCGTGTCCGGCATCGTCGCTCGATGACGAGCTTTGTTCGAGGCTGAACGAGCCGCGCGTAGCGCCTTGGTACGCGCGGTTTGTTGCGGATCAACCTGGATCCGAAGAATGTTTGGCGCGCATTGCCAATACCCGTCGTCCTGCGATGAGCCCTCCGATCACGAGCAACAGCACGGGCACGATCACGTGCGAGGGCACGACGTGCAGCGGGTGCGCATGGGGGCACGAAATCGAAATGAAAAGAGTCGCCCAAGAGGCTCCAACTGCCCCGAGGCTCGCGCCTTTCACGACGACGGAGGTCGTAGCCGAGCGGCGTTCCAGAAAAAAAAGGGCCGCGAGAACCACTGTTCCAACGGACAAACTCACGAGCGAGCACGAAAAAAAGGCTGTTGCGGGAGGCGTTGGTTCGGCCAGGGTTTCTGGAACGGCGACATTTGCGCCGAGGGCTGCGAGCGTGAGAATGCTGGGTATCGCGACGGTCGACAAGCGATGAAAATGCGCCGAACGACCCAATGCGGAGGGCGTAGGCCCCAACATGAGATAGGCAGTCAAAAGAGCGACGACTACAGCGCTCACGACGATCGTAATGAGATAGGGCAAAGGGCGCGGCAGCGGGTCGGCCCAATACTGTGCGAGCACCAAGCTTGCTCCGATCAAAATGACCAGGACGAACACCATCGACAATAGACGGCGACGCCGATGGGTTTTTCGCGTGGCGGCTGGACGCGTCGCGGTCTCGGCAAGGATTTGCTCACGCAGAGAAGACGGCGGAGCGTTCACGTTTCTCTCCTCTCACCCAGGTTTTCTTCGAAAACGACGCGCAACCCTTCATAAGCTCGATGTGCGCGCATTTTGACGGCGATTTGTGTAATTCCCAAGGCCTCCGCCGCCTGCGCCAAACTGAGTCCGTGTTCACGCACCAGCAAGAATACTTCACGGTGTTGCGCGGGCAAGGCATTCAACATGCGTTCCAGTCGTTCGGCGAGCTGATAGCCGTGCACGATGGCTTCGGCATCTGGTTCATTGGTCGGGAGCGTGTCGTCGTCGAGCAACCCTGAAGCAACGAACGCCCGACCGTGTCGATACCAATCGATAAAAAGTCGTCGAGCAATGGAAAACGCCCACGGCTCCACAGCTGCACCAGGCTCGAATCGCCCGCGCGCATCATGCATGCGCAAAAAGGTTTGTTGGAGCAAATCTTCCGCTGCGGCATCATTCCGCGTCAATTTTTGCAAATAATGAAAAAGACTCGGAGACAACTCGTCGTACACCTCGACAAACGCCCGCGTGTCGCCATCCGCATAACGCATCATGGCCATGCTGGCTTTCGACCCCGGACCTTTGGCGCTCGTCGTAATCATCTCGAAGTGGCGACCGGGAGCTTCCTATCAGGTTGTTCGTACCGCCGCAAGATGCCGCGAACCGGCACCATCATAATTCGTTCCCGTCCCAAAACTCCTTTCTTTACGCTTGACAACACCTGCCGACCTGGGCGAACCTCCCCCTGTCCCCCTCCTTGGAGGTTCCCCATGCGACGAAGTACCTTGTCTTTGAGCCTATTGGTCGTGGCGGCAATGTTGAGCGCTTGGGCGTGCGGAGGTCCAGGGCCTGAAAATTCATCAGGCAGTGCCGGCAATTCGTCGGAATCCAGCTCGAGTTCGTCGGGGAGCGCGGCAGGAGGTGCCGGGGGCGACGGCGGCGGAATTTTCATCGGTCACGGCCCCGTTGTTTCGTTGGTCGTCGAGCCGCCAACAGCGATAATCGACGTGCAAAATGAAATGTCCACGCCAGTCGGGTTTCATGCCTACGCGACCTATCAAGACGGCGCAAAAGAAGCGATTGTAGCGAGTTGGTCCTTCGAACGGCCGGACGTTGCGCTCGTCGACGTGAGCACAGGTCTGCTCGTAGCCTCGGGCAAATTGGGGGGAAGAGGTATACTCACCGCAACCGTGGATGGTGTGAGCGCGACCGCGGACGTAACTGTGAGGCAGCATGTGGTCGAAAATCCTGCGGGACTGGGAATTACTGAAATGTTGGCGTTTGACAATCCCGACCCCGCTCCATCGGGCACGCTGCTGTATCCGTATGACAAGACGGTTTTTGGTCGTGGGATTTTGGCTCCTGAAATCATGTGGAACGGCGGAGTTGCAGGCGACGCGTGGCTCGTGCACCTCAAAGAAGATTTCCTCGACGCGAAGTATTTCATCAAGGCTGATCCACCTTCGGGTTTCTTGATGACCGAGGAATTTTGGAATTCGCTGACCGTGACGAATCACGGGGAAAACGTCGAAGTTTCGATTGCCAAACTTTCGGGCGGGGTCGCGTATTCGCCCGTGAGCGAGACGTGGAAGATTGCGCAAGGCAGTTTGCGGGGTTCGATTTATTATTGGGCCGTCAATACGGGACAACTCATGAAGATATCGCCCGGATCGCCCAATCCGGCCCTCGTATTCGATTCGGGTCCTTATGACCAGCTCGGTACTCCGGTGCCTCCCGATTACGACAATTATCAACCGCCGTGGTCGCAAGGGGTCAACAACAAGCGTTGCGTGGCGTGTCATGTCGTGAGCAAAGACGGAAGTCGCTTGGCGGCGTTGTTCGAGCGCAAGCAGCAGACGCAGAGTCCGTGGGGAACACTGGATTTGACCCAGCCGCAGCCGCAGGTCATTCAAATGACGTCGTACAATTCGACGGCGATTTACTTGGGGCTTTCGCCGGACGGCAAATATGCCGTGGAAAACACGATGGACATGCACATGAATCTGCGTGATGCGTCGACGGGTGCGCTCATTCCCAGTTTGCTCGACGGATTTCCCGATAGAAACTGCGATCCGGCCTTTTCTCCGGACGGCAAGTTGCTGGCATTTTCGAGTAACGTGACGGGGAATTATCCGGTCGAATTTTGGCGCGCGGACCTCGACGTCGCCGATTTCGACGCAGCAACGACCTCGTTCGCGAACCGCAGGTCCGTTGTTTCTGCAGGCAATGCGGCCATTGCATTTCCGAGTTTTTCGCCCGATTCGCAATGGGTCGTGTATCAAAAGGGCGACTACAGCCGGGCGAAATACGGCACGTCGAGTGTGGGACACGACGACTTGTACATCGCCGATGTGGCCAAAACCGTTGGAGAAATGGCGCTCGATTCAACCAATGGCGTGGGTTACCTGGATCCGAAAAACCGACAACTCAATTATCAACCCACCGTCAATCCGATTGCCGTCGGTGGATATTTCTGGGTGGTTTTCGTGAGCCCGCGCGATTACGGCAATCGAATGGCTTCGGCGACCAACCCGACGTATGAAAATCGCAAACAATTGTGGGTTGCGGCCATCGATGTCAGCGACTTCCATGGCGACGGGTGCCGCGTGTTTACCACC
>DAOMZH010000384.1:0-9425 GCA_035437985.1 Polyangium sp. (in: bacteria)
CTCTCGACCGATTATACGTTGGAAGGGACGAACATCACCGACGATGCCAACATGACCATTACCGATCCAGCAGCGCTTTTCGTGTCGCCGCCATTCGATGTGCATTTGTTGCCCAACGCCGCAGCCATTGATGCGGGCAATGCCACCATGGCCCCAGCCATCGACGCGGATCGTATTCCACGCCCACAAGGAAATGGCATCGATGTGGGCGCTTATGAATGGCACACGCCCGACGTCGGTCCCATTGGTGGCTCCGGGGGCTCCGGCGGCACAGGTGGCCAAGGCGGCGGCAATGCTTCAGGAGGAATGGGCGGAATGGGAGGTAGTGATTCGGGCGGTAATGACAACACGCCAGGTGACGCTGGATCCTGTGGTTGTCGCGTCGCTGGTTCGCCTGAAGAGCAAGGTTTGTCGGCGATATTTGGCCTTGGTTTGGCCGTCATGAGCATACGCCGGCGTCGCGGCCAATACTCGTGAATGGGTATTGAACGATTGAAAGTGGGTCGCCGGGATGCCAGGCGACCCACTTCATCGCCAGAAACGATTCATTGCGGATCGGCGTCGAAGCAGCAGCGGAACCCGGTATCATAGAACTTGAAGTTCGCGTCCACCTTGTAGAAGTCGAATCCGCAGGCTCCACCGTCATCATTGGTCGTCGTATACGCACCACCGAGCAATGGGTACGTCGCGTGCGGAATGGCCGAAGGACCGCCACAGAAGCCTCCAGCGCACGCTTCGCCATTGCAACATTGTGCCGAGGTCGTACACGCGACGCCGCGTGTATGACATGAAGGAACGACTCCGCCGGTATTTTGGCAATACTTGACGCCTGCAGAATCATTGTTGCAAACACCATTGCCGTTACACACGAGATCCGTATTGCAGCAATCGCTATTCGCAGCACAAGATTGTCCGGACAAGCGATTGTTGACTTGCGCTGTGAGCGTTCCGCATAGACGCACACCGAGCGTCGCGGCCGTCGACGTGCCAGTGCAGCATGTCTTGGCGCAAAGTGTGGCATCCGCGCCGCAGACTGCACGATCCAGCTGGCATCGCGTGACTTCCCGAAGATTGCCCGTAATGTCGAAAGCGGCCTGCGTCGTCACGCCATTGTAGTTGTTCCACGGCGCGCGACAGTTTGCAATCCGCGCCGAATTCGTCGGAAGCAACCCATCTTGATTACCCGCGGTCATCGTATCGAAATCGAATCCACCGAGGTTGCAATAAAACGCCCCATTGTACGTGGCCGGCGTTTTACAAGAGCCAAGTGGATTGTATCCCCACAAGCAATTGTTGTCGGTATCCGGCGTATTGGGACCTGCCCCGTCGGCATTGTTGACGCGACAAGCCTGCTTCCATTCGCTCGTGCGACAAATCCGCCCACCAACGGCCGAGCATGATTGCTCGACCTCGCGCGGCGTGAGATCGTACCAGGGCAGCACATTGGCCGTCGAACACGAAATGGTTTGATCGGCAGTGAGCCCCGCCGGCGTGGCATTAAAGAAACCATTGCCAGCTCCAGCCGAGGTCGTCGTGGCCGAAGGACGACTCGCTTCATAGGCGAAAATCCACGGCCCAGCCGCCGAATTACCGAGTTTTACTGCGGGCTGACCAATGTAATACATCGAATTCATGCCCTTGTTCGTAAACACTTCGTCAACGGTGCCGTCGCAATCGTTGTCGATATTGTCGCACTTTTCCGCGCATCCACCGGGAAGTGTCGCGCAATCGGCTTTTACCGCACTGCACTTGAGCATCGTCGGCCCATTGCAGACATAATTGCCCACGGTACGGCATGCGCCATCTCCCGGAGCTGGCAAGCCGTCGTCGCTCGCGCAAACTCGACCATAATTCGGCACGTTCTCATTGAGCGCGCCGTCGCAATCATTGTCGAGCGTGTCGCAAATTTCGTCGTCAGCCGAGCAACCACCGGGACAAACACCCATGGGGAATGTGCATTGGAACGCGCCATTGACGCAGGCGACCATGACCTGCGTCGTGCATTCTGGAGACGTCGATGCGGGGCTAGTACCACAAATCTGCGCCGGCGTCGGAATCACGACGTTTTCGTCGATCTCGCCATTGCAGTTTTGGTCTTGGTTGTCGCAAATTTCTTGCGCCTGAATGAAATTGCAGGCATATTCGCAAGTATTGTTGCCGTCGATGTCGTAATACCCCGGCTCGCATCCCGTGAACATGCACATGCCCATGTTGCACGAGAAATTCGCGTGGACACCATTGGCCAAACAATCATTGCCGCACATACCGCAATTGTGCACGTCGACCATGACGTCGGGTTGATTCGTCAATACGCCGTCGCAATTGGCATCGACGCCACATGAATCCGTCGTCGATGTGGGACCTACGGAGCCTTGGCAAACGATTGTCCCCCCAATGCACGCTTTATTGCCAGCGCGACAGGGGGATGTCGCTCCCATGGGCGGCGGTGCGGGCACATTGCACATGCCCACGGAATCCATCGGAGGCATTCCGCCCGCTTGATCAATCATGCCGTCGCAATTGTCGTCGACGCCATTGCACGTCTCCATTTGTGGCTCGACCGCACCGACACACACCGGCATCCCGTTCTGGCATTGCGTCACGCCAAACGAGCATGGGAAAACATTGCTCATGCCGCATTGTTGTCCCACATTCGTAGGATTGTCGTCGACGGTGCCGTCGCAATCGTCATCGAGGCCATTGCAGACTTCTTGCTGCTGGTTCTCGATGAGCACGTCCATTCCAGCGCAAACGACTTTGTTGGCAATACACGCGTATTTGCCGAGGTGCGCCATATCGCCGCAAACGCCATCGGGATCGCCGGAACAATCCATACCGATGCGCGAATCGCCCGAAAGATCATCCGCTTCGTCGATTTTTCCGTCGCAATCGTTGTCGAGGCTATCGCCACAGATTTCGATCCCGTTGTTCGTCAAGTCGCACGGGTATTCGCAACCGGTCGAATAGGCGCCATCGAGGTCCCACCATCCAGCGTCGCAAACTGCAATCGCGCATTTCGTATTGGCGGGTGAACAGGCTTGGCCGGGTATCGCCGTCGTCGTGCATTCTGGAGTTCCATGCACCACGACGCAATTGTTTCCACAACCGCCGCAATCCGTCGTGCTCGTACAAACGTCGACGTCTTCGTCTTTCAGGTTGTCGCAATCGTCGTCTTTGTTGTTGCACAACGTATCGTCATTGGCGGTCTTGACGCAATAATACTCGCAGACGCAGTCGTTGTTGAGGTCGTAATACCCAGGTGCGCAGCCATTGCACGTGCATGTTCCGGGAGTATTGGGGACCTGATTCCAAGTACACCCAATACCCGCTGGATCAGTATTCAGCAGCTGGAGGTAACAGTTGTTATCGCAAGTGCCACAGGTTTTTGGATTGTTGAAGTTGATGTCCGCGGCGTCGTCGACTTTGCCATTGCAATCGTTGTCGACGTTGTCGCAAATTTCGACGCCGCCATTCGTCACTTCACAGGTGCCCCCTCCACTGCTCGAACCACATCCGAACAAGCAGCCACCCGCACCACCTTCGCCCGAGCCCGCGCCCGAGCCACCGGTTCCACCATCTCCGGAACTCGAGCTCGACGACGACGTCTCGCCGCACCCTTCGAAGCAAAACGCTTCTGTTTGGCATCCCGTCGCGCCAACCAAGGCCAGCGCCGAGATGCCTAGCAATGCAAGGAAACCTTGCCAAGGTGTACGATTGGTTTTCATCGCGACACCTCTTGACCATTGCGACGTTGCGAGCTGCGCCGGCGGAGTATACCCAGGACAAACGCTCCGAGTGCCCATGCCAAACCGCGTTTCGTTTCGGTAGCTCCTACGCCCACTTCACATGAACATCCGCCGCCACCTGTCGGCAATCCCCATGTTCCGTCATTACCTTCGCCACCAGCTCCACCAACCCCGGAACTGCTCGATGTGCCAGACTGATTTCCGCCACCGGCTCCGCCAGCACCACCACCGCCGCCTGCGCCACCTTGACCCGTGAAGCAATCTCCATTTTGACAAACTTGTCCGGTCGGACAAACGACTCCATCGCAGGGACACTTGCCGCAAACGCCAGTCGCGGGATTACAACACGAACCATTGGCACACGTCGGCATTGCGCATTGGCTCGCTGCACACGCCGGTGGTGACGCCGAATAGTCGCAGAATTCACCCGCATTGCAGGTCGGACAATCCTTGACACAGCTTCCGGCCTTGCAGACTTCGCCGGGGCCGCATTGTTTGTCGGCGCAAGAATCGACGCAGTTGTACGTCGTGAAATCGCCGCTTGGTTGGCAAGTTTGGCCAGGGCAAGACGTCGCCGTACAGGGGTTCGTCACGCACGAACCATTTTGACAGGCTTTGTCGCATCCTTGACAGGGCACATTAAAGCAATTATTGGGAACACACGTCCCGGCTTGCGGCCCATATTCGGTGCAAATCAAGCCAGTTGCGCACGTCACGCCATCACACGGATTCTTGCAGCCCGTGATGCCTTTGCAAACGCAAACCGGCGGAACCACGCAATTGGCATCCGCAGGGGTCCCGGCCGGTGCACATAGAATGCTGGTGTCCGCGTTGAGCACCGTCTTCTTCGCGCAATCCCCGCAATTGTTCGCGATACAGTATTGCCCAAGTGGCATCCCCGTATCGCTCGACGTGACCTCTTGACAGGTTTGTCCAGGAGGACACGGGAATTCACCACTTTGGCACGGCGCCGCGCACGTACATGCATTGCCCGTGTTCACACAGGAATTGCCCGTCGCGCAGAGCGGCGTTCCATTCGGATCCTGTTCGTCCGAAGTGCCGTCACAGTCGTTGTCATTGCAGTCGCACGTTTCCACTTGCGGACCTTGACCGCCGATGCAGGCAAATTGCCCATTCAGGCAAGCATATTGGCCTTCCTGACACGTACCGACCGTAATGCCGCAAGCTCCACCAATCGTCCCCGCCGGCGGAGGCAACGGATTGGCCGAGCCATCGATACCATCCGGCGCCGGACCCATTTCGTCAATCATGCCATCGCAATCGTTGTCAATGCCGTCGCAAACCTCCGGCTGCGGCCCTACGCCACCCGAACAAGCCTCGCCACCCATGCCGTCGCATTGCGAAACGCCTGGAGCGCACGGGGCCGCGCTGCGATCACCGGGATACAACGTCGTGTCGTACATCGGCATGCACGGCGCCCCAATGACGATACCGTTATCGATCGTGCCGTCGCAATCATCGTCGATTCCGTTGCATTGCTCTTGAACCGGACCGATATCGCCGACACAATCGAGAATTCCATTCTGACAATCGATCGTCCCGATCGTACAAGCACCTTGATCCGTTCCGCAAACATCGCCTTCGGTCGGGAACATGGCGTCGTCGACATTGCCATTGCAATCGTTATCGAGGCCGTCGCAAGCTTCGACTTGCGGCCCGTTGGCATTCTGACAAACCCAACCGATTGCGCCTTGGCATGCGAGCGTCCCGCGATTGCACGGGGGCATGAGCGAGCCATTGTCGCTGCAGGTCGCTCCAGGTGGCGGGCACCATTGGAACGTTCCATAGGAACAACAATTGCCCGGGAGCGTCCAGCAACCATTTTGATTCGGCGGCGGAGAATCTGTCAATGGCGCATCGTCGATCGAACCATCGCAATCGTTGTCGATTCCGTCGCACCCTTCGGGCTGCGGTTGCACACCGCCCTGACAAACCAGCACACCCGCCACGCAAGCCGTCGTTCCGGGCACACATGGCGCCTGATTCACCCCACACGGCAAACCCGCACCAAACACCCCTTCATCGACGGCGCCATCACAATCATTGTCGATTCCGTCGCAAATCTCATTGCTCGGACCAACGAACCCTTGGCACGTTCCACCACAGGGTTGCGAACCCATGACGCATTGACTCGTTCCACCGTAGGTAATGCCTCCCGGCGTTCCCGGCGGCACACACGGAGTTGGCGCAATGCCGTCGTCGATTTGCCCATTGCAATTGTTATCGATTCCGTCGCAAATTTCGGGCTGCGGCAGGTTGCTGCACGCCGTAAACCCTCGCCCCATGATGCACGCCCCTGGTTGGGGTACCGTTTGGGGCGCTTGACATTGAATCGCCCCGGCGCAATTCGCGGGCGTCGTTTGTCCGCACGTGATGTTCGTATTCTGCGCCGCCCCGTCGTCGGCAATCCCGTTGCAATCGTTATCGCAACCGTCACAGGTTTCCGGCGACGGAATGCATCCGCCGCAAACGCCATTGTCGACCACGCCATCGCAGTCGTCATCTTGACCGTTGCACGTCTCGGCCACGGGACAATGTGCCGGCACGCCACATTTGAAAATCTGCTCATCAATGCCATTCTGACAATTGTTGTCGATGTTGTCGCAGATTTCTTTCGGATTGTAGCAAAGCCATTGCGTGGGATCTTGTTGCTGCGTGTCGGTCGTGCAGGGCAAAAGCGCCAAGTTTCCCTGCGGATTGGCCGGGGTAATCGACGCAATATAGGAATTCAAACACGCCTGGCGCTCGGTGGCGTTCGTGTTCGGACAACACGTTTGCTGCTTATTGCAATAATGCAGGTATCCTTCGTCGGTGCATCCATTACAATTGTTGTCTTTGTTGTCACACGTTTCCGGAGGAATGGCCCCCGTGATGATCGAACTCAAAGCCTGCGCCAATTCAGCGTCATTCGTCGCCGTGAGCGGCGTCGTATTTCCACCGTATTGCGCGGCAGCCACGACCGTCGCGCCTGGAGTTGCCGCGCCAAATTGAATTGCGTACGTTTTTACTTTCCATAACGTACCGCCAATCGTAAACCCGTCATAAAGCATTTTCGCCGCATTCGCGACGCTGGTACCTGCCGGATCATTAACGCCCGTCGTGTCACACGTTTCCGCGCCGTCCGTCAAAAGAATCACGTTCACCGAACGACATGGCCTTTCAACGGCCGCACCTTGAAGCGGTGTCGGATACGAGACCATCGTCACCGGATGCACCCACGCGCTCGACAAATATCGATATGCATCCCGCATCGCCCCATTGATCGGCGTCGAAGTTGCCAAGGACGTTTCTTTGCAATCACTGCATTTGTTATCGACCCACGAAAGCATCTCGGATAGATTCGACGGAGTCTGCATTCCTGGCGGATTCCAGTAATCGTCGAGCTGCAACGGAACCGCCAGCCAGGCCGATTTACGCGTAACGCCGGTACCCGAACCGCAATTGGCGCCGTAAAGACTCGTCTCGGTACAGCCTGCAATGGATGTCAAGCTATTTGGGCACACCGCCGGATTATTGCCAGGACCCGTAGCATCGTCCTTGATGTCGAATGCCGGCAACTTCATGAGGCCAAAATTGACCTGTCCACCAAAGGCCAAAAGCGTGTTGTACATCGCGCAACGCGCATGCCCAATGCGCGTGTCCGGGTAATCCGAGGCATACCCGTTCGCAATCTTGCACCGGTTCGCCGGCGACATTGCATTGTTCATCGAGTCAGATGCGTCGAGGACAAACAGGAAGTAGGGCCTCGATGGTGCGGGGGGGTTCGCGGTCAAACATGCCGCAGGCTCTGCAGCCAACGCTGTCTGGGCGGCTAAACCTAATCCGCTCAGCATGAATGCGGAAAGGGTGAGAATAGTCCGGCGACGATAAAGCATGACCTTCATGATCGCGGTCATGCTCATCCGCTGTCAACTCCATTCCCCAGAGGACGTCAACAGCGCGACAATAGCCCCACTTTTGTGAGGTTAGATCGTTCGATCCCGAGCGAACGAAGTCACTCGCAACAGCTATCGAATGTGCATGCCGCCGTTGCCGGCATACATTTGCTGTTCAAACAATCATCATTCGAGAAACAGCGCGTATTCGTTTCCCCACGAGCGCAAACCCCATTCGCACACGAACCACTCCAACACTCCGCGTCGTTCGTGCAGGTTTTCCCCTGACGACAAGGAAAACACTCCCCACCGCAATCGACGTCCGTCTCCATCCCGTTTTTCACGCAATCGCCACACGTTGGATTGTCGGGCTCTTCGAGGCCACAAGCCGCGCGCCCATCATTAATGACGCAATACCCACGCGATTGCGGACAGAATTCACTGCTGCAATCAGCGTCCGTCGCACATCCACGCAGATCTTGACACGGCTCACACATGCCCCCGCCGCAATCAATCCCCGTCTCCAAACCATCCTGCACCTGATTGTGACATGGATCCACGCCCCCAGAACTCGAAGAACCTTGTCCTGACGAACTATCCATCATCTCCGATGCACTAGACGAACTACCAACCAGACCCTCCTGTTTGTCCTCCCATGGTTCGATACCCAAAACATTTGCACAACCCAAGGCACAGCCCACCACGAACATGCTCGAAACAATGAATATGGAACGCATGTTCAGTATCTACCCCCCAACCTGCTCGAAAGCAAGGTCAAAAGTGACCGACGAAAATAGCTCCAGCGCTATCTCGCCCAGCCCACGGAACGAGCCAGGCATCTCGTTCTTTCAACACGGCAGTGGAGGTTCGATTGGGCAAAATGGCCAAAATGATTGCTGTACCAGCGCCGACAACGCCAATGCCTACGCCGATGTTGGCTATGGTGGCGGCACTGAACGCTTGGTCACGAAGGCTCTTCCCTTCTTGGCATGCGCTCGGCGTTGCGCAGGATTGCTCTATCGATATCGAAGCGCTGTTCTTGCTTGCGGCAGAAATCGCAAATGCTGTGGCCAAGCCAAACCCAACGAGCCCCACGCCACCCGCCACGAAAGCTCCCACCCGCGTCCCCGACATTGGCACTGGGCGGGCAGGCACCACCACCGGCGGCTGGATTTCGACCTTGGGCACAGGAGCCACTGGATTCGGTATTTCGACTTCGGACATCTTGCCCTTCGTCACCGTCACCATCGTCCGAAACTCCGGTTTGCCCTCCCAACGCGCGATGATTTCGTACGTCCCTGGATCAATGGGTGCAGGCACGCCTAACTCGTCTGGGGCCAAACGCACACCATTACGCAACACCACCGCCTGCGCATCGGATACCGCCAAACGCACATTCAGCTTGGGAAGCTCGAGCTCCAGCGCTTTGGCGCGTTCCCGGGCAAACGTCCCGCGTTCGTCCGCCACTGCATCCGCACGCGCCGCCGTTTGTGTGTATTCGCGCCACGCCGTTGCAATTCGCCCTTGCTGCTCATGACACGTCGCCAAAAGCCCCAACGTCCCAATCGCCGGATCCAGCCCATCACTCTCGGCCAGCTTGTCGCATGCCTCGACAAACTTTCCTTGCTCCATCAACTGTTTGCCCTCGTTGAACAACGCATCCGCTCGCGACGTCACCGGCGCAGGTTCCGTCGGAGCAACTAGCGGAGGATCAGCAGCCCACACTGTTTGCACGGAAAAACTCAGTCCCAGGGCCACGAGCAGCGCGAAATTATTTTCTTTT
>DAOMZH010000385.1:0-9420 GCA_035437985.1 Polyangium sp. (in: bacteria)
GTCCGCCCGGGAGGGTTCGATTTTGCGGCGTCGCGGCACGCCTAACGCACCCGCTGCGCGGGTTCGAACAGCGGGGTCCCCGCAGTAAACGCCATAAAATCAAACCGCTCCCAGGGCTCTCGCGATTAGCAATGAACCCCTGGCAGACACCTTCTCGGGCGAATATTTAGGGTCCGTCAATGACCCATTTACGGCTTATAACGCGGCAATGCATGGATCTACATACACCGCATCGAACGTCGGATCTCCCGTACGTGCCGGACAAGCTGACAAGCAATCTTCCGCGCAACTCGTGCTCGTTTCGCCATTGTTGCAGAGGCCGTCTCCGCAATAAGCGACGGGGGCGCTTCCCAAGCAACTCGACGGATTGGCATTGATGTTCGAATCGAGCACGATACAAACGCTCGACACTCCGCTACCGCTGCGCGATCCGTCTCCAACTGTGCGGTTGACGCCGATATACCAATAGTCTTTGTCTGTGAGGGAGCTATTCTCCCAGTCACATTCAATGGCGCGAGTTGTTGCTGTGGCGGAGGCGCACGCGGTATACCCAATCTTCAACCCGTGGAGCGAAGCGACCTCGACGGACGGCAGGGAATTGGCGTTATCGCTGAAATAGCGGAACGTGCTGGCAGGGCTGCTGGAGGGGTGGAAGGCGGTCATGCGCACTGTCCTACAGCCGCCTGGATAAGCATATTGAGCAATCGCCCTCGTGCCCGCTTCACCACGCGCTACATCCCACGCGCTAAAATAGGAAAATGTCGTGCCATTCATGTGGGCTTCGGCGTCGTGATCCGTAGACGCACCATCACCGCCCCAGCCATCGTTGGTGGGGGAATCGGCGACGTGAAGCCACCATCCACTTGGATTGCACACATTGGCGAAAATATCCATTCGCCGATAACCTGTCATCTTG
Organism: Polyangium sp. (in: bacteria); assembly: GCA_035437985.1. Lineage (GTDB taxonomy): Bacteria > Myxococcota_A > Polyangia > Polyangiales > Polyangiaceae > Polyangium. The sequence continues at coordinate 917 of DAOMZH010000385.1, forward strand.
ATGCGATAGGTTGCAGCGGTGCCCGCAACGAGGTTTGTTACAATGCCGCTTCCATCAAGATGGCAATCGACGCCGAGCTTGCAGCCGTGCGTGAGCGCGCCTCTTGCTTCGGCGGTGTTCTCGTCCTCGGCCATTGCCAATTCGTCGTTACCAAGCTCATTGGCATTTACACATGCGGTCGTACCGAGCGCGAGGATTCCGAGAAGAACGCAATGAAATAGAATCGCACCTGGTTTCGTGTTCTTTTGGGACGTATCGCGTCCGAGAGTCTGTCGAACGATGCTCGACGCTCGTTGATGTTTTGAACTTACGGAAGGGATTGCCATGCCAAACTGATGGCGAGGAGGCAAAATGAACGCTGCCGGAGATTGCGATTGTCGTGAGTTCGTCATGTTTTTCGTACCTCCCTGGTACTCCCACTACGTATCTCGTCGCTGCCGTGTCGCGCTCGAGTTTATCGCGGGACGAGAACCCGGATGTCGATTCTGGTTTTACGAGAAAACGCTGGACCATCTCGGAAGGTACTGCTCATCGTTTGGCGCGGACGATTCTCGTTTTACGAGAAAACGCTGGACGTTCGATCTCAACGCGCTTTGCGCCCCAATCCCCGCACAGTTTCGTAAACTTTGTTCTTGGCCTCAGCCGCAGCCCCACGCTCGATGATTGCATGCACCATCGACGATGACAGCGGTTGCGACGCATCGAGGACATGCACCGCTACGCCTCGGCCGCGGAGTTCCTCCACCGATTTCTCGTAAAGGGCCGCTGCTCGCCGCAACTGATCGCGACCGTAGTCGCTATAGAATTGTCCACTTTTGGGTACTTGACGAACGGCTTTTTTCGCCGCGACGACCGGATCCGAACGGAGCAGCACGACCACGTCGGGTTTGGGAAGCAATGCTTCGACGAGGTCGGCAATCCGCCGATCGTTGGAGCCTTCCATCTCCTGATACACATAAGGGGCCATGGAAAAGAACGGCGCGACAACCGTTTGTCCGGAACGCAGCGCAGGTTCTACGCAGCTCTCGTTGCGAAGGAGCCTCTCGCACGCAAAAAGCATGGTGCGCTCGAGCGCCCGATACGGTGTTTTCTTGCGATCGAGTTTGGCGGAATGCTCAATGATATAGCGCCAAAGGTTGGTGCGATAATCATGAGGGCACAAGGTCGCGGACCCCTCGCGGCTGGAGGCCACGAGTTGCGCGCCCAATCGCTGAAGGTGCTCACCATCAATGCCTTCGAGCGCAACGAGGCGGCCTGGGTGTCGAGCCGCGCTTGCTGGATCCTGCACGTCCACCACATTAGGACCTCGCCACGAAGTGATTTTCCGCGCGAGATCGAGCAATACCCATCGGTCACGATCAGGCAGGGTGCCGAACATGACCTGCCACTCGGCCGCCAACGTGTCCGGTACGAAGTCCTCCACAAGAAATACCGACAGCGGACGCTGAAAAAGCTTGACGAGTTTTTCCACAAGCGCCGCGCTGAACGTGTACTGGCCGCTTTCCAGAGCGCTCACATGGGGCACACTGAGTTCGAGTGAACGGGCCACATATTGCAGCGTCCAACCTCGTTCCTTCCTCAGCCTGAGCAGGGCGTCGCCAATTCGGGCGTTCGTGGTGTCGTCATCTTCGGATTTTCTCCGTCTCGGCATGGGACCTCCGCCCACACGCGATGTTCGCCCACGGGCGTTTGCTCGTTAAACACGCGCTCCGCGCGCTACCACAAGAAAAATGGAATTCTCGGGAGACAGAAATTGAGTATCACACAGGGCCGACTGCAACTGCACTTACACCTGTTCATACGTCGGGCCCCGTTCGCAATGGCCCAAAAGTTGGTATGTCGCACGTGAAGCCCGAGATTGACGCTACCCGAGCCCCAGCGTGACGAGCGGTATCGCTGCGAGCACCAGTATGGCGATCACAATTGCGTCGAATTACGTTTGCAATGCCCAACGCTGCAAAGACGCAAGATAGGCAAGAGAAGTCGCGCGTTTCCCACAAGATATCGCGCCGCAAGGAGACAAAGGTAACTCGCCGCGAGACCTACGACCGCCAAAACGAGCAATCCATGGACCCATAACGTTGCTGGAGAAAATACCCAACGATGTCCACAGGAATTCGTAGCCAGCGGAAAGTCCCAAGCTTCGTGAATCCCGAAATAAATGGCTCCGGCCAGAATTGGGGCATACAACGCGAGCCCGAGGGAGAAGAACGGCCACCACGAGGGGTGTTTGGCTCGGACAATCATTGCCGGAGCAATGCACAGAACGAGCATGACGCAATGGCCCCAGCCAATGCCCGATGCGGAAATGCACACCCATACGGCTCCCATAACGCCCATCACGAGCGCCGTGAGGCCATCGGGACCATCTCGAAGTTCGTCCTCGGTCATACGCAACCATTTCACTTGGGAGCGTGTCTTCGCAAGCGGCCGAAGCTTTCCCGGAGAATCGCCAATTTGCGTTGCCCTTCGGGGTCATCGCCGTTATCGCCGCAGGCTTCTCTTTCTGTTTCTTGGAGGATTTCTTCGAGTTCGGTATCGGTCAGGTGTTCGATTCCGATGTAATCGTTGCGGGCATTTTCCACGGCGCGGAGCAATTCATCTAGTTTGGCTTGGATTGCCGCGCCATCACGATTTTGTTGATTTTGAATCAGAAAGACCATCAGGAAGGTGACGATTGTCGTGCCCGTGTTGATGACGAGTTGCCAGGTATCCGAATATTTGAAAATCGGGCCGGTGATCGCCCATACCGCGATGATCGTACAGCAAATTATGAAACTCACCGGGCGTCCGGTCATCCGGGCGACGGCATTGGCAAAACGGGAGAATGTTCGCGAAATGTTCATACGTGCCTCGAGAAACGGAATTCCGGGCCGAGCATACCTCATCCAAACCTGGTTGACGCGTGAAAATCGACACGCTGAACGCGAACGGGCAAAACCCTTCACCTCGAGGACGTCAAAATTCGAGGCCTCGAGATTTCCCAGGGAAGCAGTTCCGCGCCATCATCGACATATTCCTCGAACAAACGCACAACCGTACGGCTCGCTGAAGGTGTCGTGTACCGATATCTCCGCCTCAATGTGTTTCTCGATTTGCACGTGTTGCAAACGATGCATCGGCTCGAGCGGCCATTGTTGGTCGCCGCAGATGGAGCGTTGGAGCGTGGATATCGAAGTTTTTACGACCGAAACCTCATTGATACACCGACGGCATTTCGAGAGATGAATTCGAAGGCCGTTCGAAGTCGTTAAGCCGCCGCTCGAGGATGCTATTTGCTTTCCCCGAGATAATCGATCACTGTCAACGTGCGTCGAAAATCGGACCAATGCTGCTCGGATCGAGTGACGACGTCGCGTAACGAGGTTTGGTGCAGATCGCGCAACCCGTGGGTATGGCTCGCCAATTCCAGCAAGACGAGCAGGAGAAAATCGACCAAGTCCATGGGTTTGTCGCAGAGCGCTCCGAGCACCCGATCGACGTCGCGCATGTTCGTGCCGAGGTTGTTGTGGATGAACAGAATTTTTGCCAGCTTGCGGTCGAGCCCTTGCCGATCGGCTCGATAAAGCGGGTCATCGGTCGAGCGCATGATCAAGACGCGACTGGCAAGCGTCAACTCGTCGAAGACATTGGACAATTCCCAATTGGTCAAATTCGTGAAAAATTCATACCGTCGTCCCATCCTTTCCCTACGAAATCACGTATCCAACGTGCTGTTTCTTCCCGCGCGTCGTCCAAAGAGACGACGTTGTAATTGCCGAGCCATTGGCGCGCGCGATCGCCACGAAACCAGAAATCGCGCGTGGTCGAAGCGAGGACAAACCGTGTCAGCAGGGGCGGTTCATTCCCCGCAAAGCCCAGACGATTGGCCCATTCGGACAGAAGGCAATGGCGCCCCGGAATTCGACGCCAACGAGCTTCGAGGCCCGCAGGTTCACTCCCGGAAATGGCCTCGGCGCCCAACACCACATTGACCGACGAAGTATAAATGAGACGGGGCACGCTTTCGGCTCGGCAACCAGCAATCACATGCTTTGTGCCGTCCACATTGACGGCGCGTAAAAGTGCCCGCTTGTTCAACCTCCAATCGACCAGCGCCGCGGTGAGACAGACAGCATTCATGCCTTTACATGCCGCTGCATTCATATTGTGCCAACCATGCATCGTAGGTCGTAGATAGTGTTCGCGTGCTCGTGCGATTGATGCGTGAATCAAAGAAGTATTTGGGCTGTGATTTCGTGAGTCACGAGCGCTCTGCAAAACGGCAGGCATTGGCTGTGCGCAATGCAAAGTCCTACGAAAAACGAATTCCTCATTATCGAATGTTTGTCGGCGAATTGATTGTCTGCCGCACCAGAAGCGTAACCCGTCGGGATAGTAAGAAGTGGAATGGCAACCCCGGAACCGGCCCCCAGACAAAAATAACGAAGTGCACCATGGGCACGACCTGACGTCAGCGCTAACGCCTCCATCGAACACGCTGACGTCAAACCATTCGCCGCCGTACCATGAGCCGCAGAAGATGCGGGCCTTCTCTGATCAAAGGGCGTGAAATTGGGCATTAGACTGGACGAACAAGCCGGCGCCCTTGATTGGCATGCGGGCTGCTACAGCGCGCCGCGACGCCAGCGACAGACGCTACGTCGCCGGTAAAACCAATTTGACCTGTAAATCGGGAACCATGAACACCATTTTTCGCTGGACCCTTCGAACCTCGCTCGTCCTCCTTTGCGGCGTCGGCGCTGTCGCCTGTTCCGGCGACGACGATATGAATGAAATCACGGCGGACGACGTGAATGTCGCCTCGGTCAAGATTGCTATTGCATTCGAAGAATTGGATGCGGCCGAGGCCCAGGCCCCCGCCCAGGCCCCCTACCGGTTGCCATGCATTGGCGAGCGATGCTGGAACCCGCTCCATAAGGCCAAGGCCGACGCCCGTACCGAAAAGGAGAAAGGCAACGCGTTGCACGAGAAGCCCGCCGGTGCCAACGACTTCTCGTACGCGGACGTTACGTCGATCAAACTCGACGTGCTCGACCCAGCGACTGGCAAGTATTTTACCAAGGGCACGACCTTCCTTCAGTCCTCGCCGGGCGTATGGGAAGTGACGCTCCCGTTCTTGCCCGCGCTCAACTCCCTCACCTTCATCGCCCACGCATTCGATGTCGACAAGAATGAGATCTTTACGGGCAGTATTACCCAGTCGGTTCAGAGCAACAACCAGATCGTGACCCTCCCGCTTGCGCCCTCCAATGACGGCGCGACGGTGGATCTCCCGGCCATCAAGAAGATCACCATCCCCATCGAGTTCGTCTCGGGCCAGACCAACAACATCATTTTCTCGATCAGGGGGAAGGCGGGCGACGATATCAATTACGCGATCGATACGCTCCCGGACGCAGGCTCGTTTTCCCCCCAGAGCGGCGGGATCAAGCTTTACAACATTTACGGCTCGTTCATTGCGCAATACACACCGCCCCCCGTGCAGACGGAGACCGATTTTACTCACGAGATCACCATTACCAACCAGGGAGGCAATTCGGTTGTGACGACGTTCCAAACCCACGTCAAGAAGCAAGGCTCGACTACGGGCCCGGGACCTACGGAGTTCAAGGTGCTGTTCAATCCTGTCATCAACGGCCTCTCGGCGCAGCGCTTTGTGGGCACGAACGATTTGCTCTGGAATGCGAACGTGAGCGACGATGGCTCTCAATCTGATCTCTCCTATCTTTGGACCTTTGCCCCCGACGCGAATTACTCGCCTGCACCAGAGTTCCTCGATGAAACCATCAATGGTGCAATTTTGACAAACTATGAACAGAACGTCACCGGCATGTTGACCCTCGCGGTGACGGACGGAGACAATGGGACCACGACAATCCATACCCCGATCGTCTTGAACCAGTTTCCACCTCTTACGCCGCCGATGAACATGGCCGGCCTGAATAGTATCCACGCTGGCGGGGCGCATACGTGCACAATGCTCGCCAATGGAACCAATCGAACCGTGCGCTGCTGGGGAGGCGGCAATGACCAACAGAGCGTCGTCAATTATGGACAACTCGGCTATGGGAACACGATCGGCATTGGCGACGACGAGCAACCCTATACCGCTGGCGACATCCCTCTCGGCGGCTTCGGTGACGTGCCCGCCCAGCTCACGACTGGCGGCAGCCATACCTGCGCGCTTCTCCAAAGCGGCTTCATCCGCTGCTGGGGCAAGAACAACTTCGGCCAGCTCGGTTATGGCGACAATACCGGCACCATGGCGAACGTTGGCGATGCCGAAGCGCTCGATCTGTACGGTTACGTGAACGTGGGCAGCAACGCGGTGAAGGTCGTCGCGGGCATGAATCACACCTGCGCCCTCCTCGATACCGGCAACGTCCGCTGCTGGGGCGACGGCGCGAATGGAAAACTCGGTTATGGCAACACCAATGCGAACGGCGACAACGAGCAGCCCTATCTTGCCGGTGACGTAGACGTCGGCGGGCCGGTCAAAGACCTTGCCCTCGGCGCCAATCATACTTGCGCGCTGCTCCAAAACGGCAAGGTGCGCTGCTGGGGTTATGGCGCCCACGGCCAGCTCGGTTATGGCAATACCCAAGACATCGGCGATAACGAGGCCCCCTCCTCGAAGGGCGACGTCAACGTCGGCGGCAATGTCGTGCAGATCAGCGCCGGGTACAATCACACCTGCGCCAGGCTCGATACCGGCTTTGTTCGCTGCTGGGGCATGGGGAATTTCGGCCAGCTCGGGTCTGGCAACTTCAATAACTTCGGAAACAGCATGCCACTGAATTTCACGGACGTGAACACGGGCGGCCCTGTCGTGCAGGTGGCCGCGGGCGGCAATCACACGTGCGTCATCTTGGCGACGGGTGACGTGAAGTGCTGGGGGGCCAATAGCTACGGCCAACTCGGCAATGGCCAAGGCAATAATGGCAGCGTAAGCACACCCCCGACAAGTGTCGTCGACCTCGGCGGTACGAGCTCAATGCAGAATACGACTGGAGCCGAGCACACCTGCGCACTGCTCGACAGCGGCAATGCGTGGTGCTGGGGCCGTGGCACGTACGGCCAGCTCGGCTATGGCAACAAAAACGACATCGGTTACAGCAATCTGCCCACGGCCGGCGGCAACATCAACATCCTGACGCCGTAAACGGCTCGAGCGCCCGCGCCCACTTCGAGGTTTTCCGTGGAGTGGGCCGCGTGCCCATGCAAGCGCCGTCCCGACACGCCTATTGCCATTTGTGAAATCAGGAGTCCCGATGTATTCAGGTATTCGCCTTCACGCGATCAAGCGAAACATTCTTGCCCTGGGTACGATAATCGTCCTCGTGCCGGCGCTCTTCGGCCTTACCGGATGCACGGGTCGCGACGTTACCGACCCCGACGACGCCATGCTCGGAAGCGCCGAACAAGCGTTGAATGCGCCCGTTTGCCTATCCATTCAGCGTGGCACGTCCGGCACTGTCGCGGACGCGCAAATCGTAAGCGATCGACCGACGACGAACTACGGAGCGAAGTCCGCGGCTACCATCAATGGCGGCTCCGTGAATCGGCAGCTTCTTTTCCGATTCGACGTCAGCGCAATCCCTTCGACCGTGACAATCACTTCGGCCTACCTCACCCTGAGCGCTTATCAGCAGACCTTCGGCGCGAGTGGCACGTTGCATGCACATAAAATCCTTGCGCCTTGGGTCGAGGGCACTGTCACTTGGGCCGTTTTCCAAGGGAGTTTTTCTCCAATCGTCGAGGCGTCGGCGATCAGCAACCGGAGTGTCTCATCGCCGATCTCATTGGATGTGAAATCGCTCGTGCAAGGTTGGGTCGGCGGGGCCTTTGCCAATCAAGGCGTGCTCATGGAGCAGCAGGAATCAACGATTACCGGAATTGGCACGAGCGAATCCACGAGTATCACGAGCAGGCCGAAGCTCGAGATTTGCTATGTGCCCGATACGGGTCAATCGAACACAGCAATGGTTTCGGCCGGCGGGGTGAGTAGGAGCGGGAGATACACGATGGTGCACGCGTTGGGCCAATCGACACAAAACCAGGGGAAATCGACGTCGCAGCATTATGGTTTGCGCGGCGGCCTGGTCGGACAAAACGGGAGCATACCATGAATTTTTTTTCGAATTTACATTGGACAACTGCGCTGGCCATTGCAATGGATTTCGTGTCCTCGCCATGCTCGGCCGAGGCGGCTGTCCCGGCGACGATGACGCACCAAGGTCGGCTTTTCGACGCGAACAACGTGCCCATAACGGCGACGATCAACGTGGTCTTCGCGCTGTACGATTCCGAGGATCCAAACGCGACGCCGCTGTGGACCGAGACGCGTTCGGTCCCGTTCGAGAATGGATATTTCTCAGTGAGCTTGGGCGATTCAACGCCTTTGGGACCAAGCGTTTTCGATGGTTCCGTTCGTTATCTTGGAATCACGATCGGCACCGACGACGAACTTTCGCCAAGGTCACCAACGAGAAGCGTTCCGT
>DAOMZH010000386.1:0-9409 GCA_035437985.1 Polyangium sp. (in: bacteria)
CGTGAATCGTCACGTCTGCTCCGTCAAACCAGCGCTCTTCGGGATCCATGGGATCGTCATAATGAACCGCGCGGGTCGTCCAATCGATATGGAGCGCGCGAACCTTGTGCGGCATGTTGTGGAGCACCGCTGGTTCGGCCTGAGGAATGGGGTTGGGCACGGACGGTAGTTCCAAAGTGACAAACACGTGCTCACTTTGACGCGTCGACTGATCGATGATGTCGATTCCATGGCGGTTGATGTCGACGATGTCGTCGATATTCACGCCGTGGTGCGAGAGCAATTGAGCCATGCGGGTGTGGGCTGCGGAAATCGTTTTCCATACTTCGCCCGTGACTGCCGTCAATAGACGCACGAAAGCGTTGATTTCGAGTCCAGTGCCGACGTTTTCATCTCCATCGAAATGCCGATCCGTCACATTGTCGTAGTGCAGGTTTGGATAGGCAAACTCCATGCATGCCGCCTGAAAAATGCGCGATACCGGATTACGTCCGCGTTCCGAAACATGCGGGGCCAGCACGTCTTCGTCGCAAACGAGCGTCGCGCCGCTCTTGAGCGTGACCATACCGTCGCGCGTGACGAGGCCCGCAACGAGCCGTGCGTATTCCGCAGGCTCGCGCTCGGCCATGTAGCCTTCGATGCACGCAGCAGCGCATGTACCTTTGAGCCCCTGATTGATTCGTTTTGGTTCGGACAAATTGAGCGCGAGTTCGTTGAAGATCCGTGTGCGTCCGGGTTCGAGCGCAAATGGATCCCAAAAAGCGGCTTCGGCAACCACGATCAATGAATCAACCAGGGTTCGTCCTGTCGAATCACGTTGTTCGAGTACCCCTCGCGTTTCGAGGAGTTCGAGGGCTTGGACGATACGAGCGCGCAAAGCGCCCCGTTCCGCGTCGATGTTCCGGTGGTTCAACGGGGGAAGGGTTCGTTGTTCTCGACGATCGAAGTGGGCGACGAGTCTTTCGAGCGTGGGGGAGGGCATGAAAGCCGCCTTTTGGCGGGCTGTTGAATTGTCATTTGCGCGGCCGAAATCATCGGTTGCGCCCAAGGATACTTCAACAGACCGATAGGGAATGATGACGCGAATTCTCAATATTTTCCAGGGCCGATTCGGCGAACGTCGTGATAACGTTTGGGGCTGTTCGAACCTTCCCGAATGATTCGGGAACCTCTTGGTGAATGACTAGGTCCGCATGACGTTTTGGACGAAGCATAAGAAACGGCTCGAGCGTGTTTTTTTGCTCGGACTGGTGCTTCTATTTCCGCTCGTGATCATGCGGCAGCCGGCCGTGCGACAGGCGCTGGTGGATTTGGTGACCTTGATGCGTGAAAGCCCGGAACGGGGCATAATGCTATTTTTGGTCATCGAGACATTTGCGTTGGCATTGACGGCGCCGGTTTGGCTGATGTCGGGGCTTGCGGGATATACCTATGGATTTGCCAAAGGATTCGTTGTCGCGTGGCCGGCATTGATTACAGCGGTGACTGGCGTGTTCCTCATTGGCCGAACGTTCGGCAAAAAATGGGTCACCGCGCGAGCAGCACAAACGCATTATTGGAAAGCCGTGAATCGAGCGGTCGAGAAAGATGGATTCAAGATTACGCTGCTCATGCGGTTGGCGGTCGTGTTACCGCAAAATTTGATTACGTACGTACTCTCGGCGACATCAATAAAAATGCGGAATTTCGTTATGGGTTCTTTTTTGGGCTTTTTGCCGGCGACCGTGGTGCACGTATATTTGGGGTCGAATGTCGATAATATCGCGGCGTTTGTCGCGGGCGAATCTTCCAATCACGGCTCCACGGCTTGGATAACGGCGGCTTTGGGGCTGTCGCTGACCGCCTCGGCGCTGTATTTGGCCTCGCGCCACGCGCGCAAAGCCCTCGATGAAGCATTGGCCGAAGCGGCGCGGCAGAATGGGTAGCGCTTGGTTTTTGGAGACAATTGAATGCGTCGGTGCTTGCCAATTGGCAAGAGTCCAGTCATCATCCCATCCATGGCTGCCCGGAAAAACCGCTTTGACGACAAACTCGCGCGCTTGCGAGCGCTCGAAGATGCCCCCGACGGTCAGGTCATACATGAATTACGCAAGTTCCTTGGGGAAACGGACGCGTTTTTCGTGGGTGAAGCAGCGAAGTTGATCAAGTCCCGCGAATTGCGGGAGCTCGAAACGGACCTCGTCGCGGTATGCAAACGGCTCTTGTCCAAAGAAATCGGCGATCGGGGCTGCATTGCCAAGCGCTGCGTGCTCGAGACGCTGGTCACGTTCGAGGCGAATGTGCCGGATTTGTACCTCATGGGGTTGCGTTTCGAACAATGGGATCATTCGTTTGGACCGCCCGAAGACACGGCCGGAAGCGTGCGGGGGTTGTGTGCGCATGGGCTCGTGCGTATCGATTATCGCGATGCCATTTTGGAAATTGCGCCGCTGCTTTACGACCACTTGTCGGAGGTGCGTGTCGCCGCAGCCGAAGCATTGGCCGCAACAGGCGAAAAATCATGCGGGGCGATATTGCACGTAAGGCTCTTGGGTGGGGAATCCAAACCCGATGCATTGGAAGCGTTTTATCGGAGTTTATTAGCCTTGCACGCCAAAAAGTATTTACCCGTCGTACAAGAAGGTTTGGCGCAGGGACACGAATCCGCGGCGCTCGCCTTGGGTGAATCGCATCTGTCCGAAGCGTTTCCCATTCTCCGCGATGCAGTGGCCGGTTCGATGGGAGACTTCGAATCGACGGTGCTTTTGAGCATTGCCCTTTTGCGAGATGAAGAAGCGACGGCTTATTTGAAGGAGCTCGTCGAAGAAGGCTCGGAGCATCGCGCGGCGAAAGCGATCGAAGCCTTGGGCCTACATCGGCACGATACGCGAATCGCCGATGTCCTCGAAGAAATCGTCAAAAAACGCAAATCCAAAAAACTCGGGCAGGCATTGGCGGAAAAGTTTGGCCGGTACGTCAAGGTCTGACCTTGATGTGGCTTTCGTTGCGCGAATTCATATTCGCAGCCTCGAACGCGCCGCATAACATCGTTTGCACTCTACGTGTGGGGTGGATCCCGAAAGAAATATGATTTCGTCGTGGACAGCAGATGACGATTTGGTGTATTCTTGGAATCACCACCATGACGAAGTCAGAGCATCGCAATCATCGCCGTTCGTTTCGCGGGGGGGTGGTACACTGGGAGGAATGGGCGCCTCGCGGGAGCAATGGAGCGAGCAATGAGAGTGTTACGAAACGTCCTATCGTTTTGTTGCACGGCCTTGCGGATACGTGCCGTACGTGGAATCACCTGGCGCCGGTGCTGGGTCGGGATCGGCGCGTATTCGCTATCGATTTGCCCGGACATGGTGATTCATCGCGCTACGACAGCACGTACGATGTGCATTGGTATGGCGAATTGATTTCGGAATGGATTCGAGCGCTCGAAATTCCGGATTTTGATTTGATGGGGCATTCGCTGGGTGGCGGAATTGCCATGCGGGTGCTGATGGAAAAACCTGCGCAGGTGCATCGATTGGTGCTGGTCGCAGCGGGAGGGCTGGGGCTCGAAGTGGCCATGCCTTTGCGTTTGGCGGCGATGACGGGGCTTCTCGATGTCGTGGTGCCCGAATTGATGGGTATGGGAACGCATGCCGGTGTGCGCGTCCTGGGCGGGAATTTCAATGCCGAAGAACGCCAGCGTTTGGCCGAGGTGAATGCGCGTCCAGGGACGGCGCGGACGCTTTCGCGCACGTTACGCGGGGCGCTCGATATGAAAGGCCAACGCGAGCATGTGATGGATTATGCGCATCGTATGGGCGAACTTCCGCCGATTGCCGTGTATTGGGGTAATGAAGACCCGGTATTGCCGGTGCGTCACGCCGAACTCGTCCACCATTACGTCGAAGGTGTGGTCGTGCGGCGCTATCCGAACGTGGGGCATTATCCGCATCGCGAGGCGGTGCCGGAAATGCTACCAGACCTGCTTCGGTTCCTGGACGAACCGCAACAAACGCCTCGTTTTCGCAATAAAGCGAAGGCTCCGCGGGTTGCCGCGGAAAAGGGTTTTTCCCTTTGGCGCAGGTTTGCCGAGGCGAAACCGTAGCCCGCCAAGGCTCAAACCTTCAAATCCTTCCGCAATTCGTCCCCCGGCAAATCCAGCGCTTCCACCGCTTGCTCATACGCCGGATCGCTCCCCATGGGCAGGCGAATCATGAACCGCACATACAAATCCCCCGGTTCCTTGCCTTTCCGTTGCACCCCTTTTCCTTTTAATCGCACTTGCTGCCCACTTTGAGCCCGCGGCGGAATCTTCAGCGTCACCTCGCCATCAATCGTCGGTACCCGAATCTTGCCGCCTAAATACGCTTCTTTCACGCTAATCGGCACGTCCAATTTCAAATCGTCGCCCTCGCGTTGAAATACTGGATGAGGCGTCACGTGAATCGTAATGACCAAATCCCCCGCAGGCGCTTGGCCCATTCCTGGCCCACCTTGTCCTGCAACGCGAATACGACTTCCTTCGCTCGCACCCGCTGGAATTCGAATCGTTTTCGTTTCGCCGCTTTCGGTGCGCGCTTCAATCGTCGTGCCTTTGATGGCCGAAACGAAATCAATCGTCACTTCCGCTTCGGCATCCGCACCTTTGCGACCTACGCGCCCACCACGACCCCCAAACATGTCGCCGAGGTTGCCAAACAAATCGCCCATGCCCCCGCCTCCAGCGTTACCGAAGATATCTTGGACATTGAATCCAGGACCTCCAGCGCCTCCACGAGGCCCACGACCCCCATATTGACGGACGTAACGGGCCCGTTCCGCGTCAAACCCTTGGTGCAGACTCTCTTCGCCGAACTCATCGTAGAGCGCACGCTTGTCCTTGTCCGACAGAACCTCGTACGCCTGGTTGATCTCCTTGAACTTCGCTTCATTCGCCTTCCCGGGGTTCTTGTCCGGGTGGTATTGCACCGCGAGCTTCCGAAACGCTTTTTTGATCGCGTCTTCATCAGCTTCTTTGGTCACACCGAGGACGGAGTAGAGATCACGAGCCATATCATTCTTCTGCAAAGCGAACGGTATCAGCCACCGTTCGGTAGGTTTTGGAACTGTTGAACATTCGAGGCTACAGATCGCCTTCCGCGTCTTACGCCCCAAACCCCAAAAGACAAGCTCCGACATTCGGAGGTCGCCCGTCGGGCCACCAGAGCCTAAATCTTGATCGGGCGTTCGTCACGGGGTTAGGGGGGATTTATCCGCCATGTCGTTCCCATAGGCCCGTCTGCAACTTCGATCCCAAGCGCTTCGAGCTCTTTGCGCACGGCATCCGCCCGCGCGAAGTCCTTGTTGGCGCGAGCTTCTTGCCGCTCTTGGATTCGAGCATCGATGTCTTCGGCTGTTTTTCCCAGCAGCGCCAGACGTTGCATGCGGGTGCGCGCACGGTAGTCGTTGAGCGGAGTTTTCAGCAGGCCGAGCGGTTCGAGGCACGATCGCAACGCACGCGAGAGCATACGCGCGATAAGCGGCGCACTCTTGGCAACTTCGGGATCCTTACGCCGTTTTTGGGCAAGATCGACGACTTCATTGCCCGCCCGAGCCACTTCACCAACGACCGCCAAAGCCACGGGCGTGTTGAGATCGTCATCCAGAGCAGCATCGACCCGGGTGCGCGCCGTCGAAGCAAGCTCCATCAGCGGGCCCATTTCTTTGGGCATGCGCGCCGTCGGCGCGGTCAAGTCGTCCTCGCCACCAGCAAGTTCGGCCAAAGACCCCAGGCGTCCCACGGTTTGGTACAAATAATCGACGCGGCGCTCGGCTTCGACAATGCCCGGAAAAACCACCCGACCACTCTCGAGTTTTTCCGTCTCGAACTGAATTGGCCCGCGGTAATGCACGCCGAGCAAGAAATAGCGCAATGCTTCGGGATCGTTGCGATTGTACACGTCGCGAATCGTCACGAAATTGCCGAGGGACTTGGCCATTTTTTCTTTGTCGACGTTCACGAATCCGTTGTGAATCCAAATCGTCGCAAATGCTCCTTCGCCCGGATGAGCCGCTTCACTTTGCGCGATTTCATTTTCATGGTGCGGGAAGATCAGATCCATTCCGCCGCAATGGATGTCAAAGCCAAACCCCAAGTATCGTTCGGACATGGCCGAGCATTCGATATGCCAGCCCGGACGTCCTCGACCCCACGGGCTGTCCCATCCCCAAGCATCGGCGGATGAGCCTTTCCATAACGCAAAATCGAGCGGATCCCGTTTGATATCCGAAACTTCGACGCGTGCGCCCGAGACCAAATCATCGATTTGCCGATGCGAAAGCTTTCCGTACTCGCCAAACGTGCGCACGGCATAATAAACGTCCCGCGTCCCATCCGGCATGTCGACGGCGTAGGCGGCACCTTTGCGAATCAACGTTTCGATGAGCTGAATGATCTCTGGAATGTGTTCGGACACGCGCGGCGTATGGTTTGGCTCGGCGCAACCCAGGGCCTTGATGTCTTGGTCGTATGCTTCCGCCATTCGCGCGGACAAACTCATCGGCGGCTCGTTGTTTTCTTTGGATCGGGCGAGGATCTTGTCGTCAACGTCGGTGATGTTGCGCGTGTAGATGACGCGCACGTCTTGACCGCGCAGATGGCGCACGAGCACGTCGGGCATCAGCGCCGCACGCGCATGACCCACGTGCGAGATGTCGTAGGTTGTCGGACCGCAACAGTACACGCGCACCTCGCCAGCTCGTTTGGGCACGAGAGGCACGAGTTTTCCAGTCATCGTGTCGTAAAGGCGCAAGCTGATGTGAGGCATGGTGAAACCGTGTAGCGCTAGCAGCGGCGGCAAGCAACCGGCGGTTTAGCAAGAAGCGAATTCACGCGCAGCGTGGTAAGCCTCGGACGTGCTGCCCATTCGTGACCGTTTGCCCACGCGACGTCCACCGATCGTCAACTGGGTGATCATCATCCTCAACATCGGCGCATTCATCTGGATGCAAGCTCTGATCTCCGTGGCTGGTCCTGGAGGCGCCGATATGCGGGCCCATGAACTGGTCACGCAGTGGGGTCTGGTTCCGCGGTTCATCATGCACCATCCGGTGGACGCGTTGCCGAGTGTGCTGACGAGCATGTTCACGCATGATCCATCGGGGTTTGCGCATATTGGCGGCAACATGCTGTATTTGTGGATCTTCGGCGACAACGTCGAAGATGCGCTCGGTCATGCCCGGTACGCGATGTTTTACGTGCTCTGCGGCGTATTCGCAGCTCTGGCGCAGATCCTCATCGATCCGAACTCGGTGGTGCCCATGGTCGGGGCATCAGGCGCGATATCCGGCGTTTTGGCCGCGTATGGGTCGCGATATCCACGCTCGCCCATTACCGTGCTCAATCCCATCTTGCCCTTGTGGCTCTTTTTCGGGATTTTCCTCGAACTTCCAGCGTGGTTCTTGATCCTCGAATACTTCGTCATGAATCTCTTGAGTGGTTTGTCGTCGCTCGGAGGCCGTGGTGGAGGCGTCGCCTTCTTCGCGCATCTCGGCGGGTTTGTCGCGGGTCTCGTACTCGTGAGGCTGTTTGTCGAGTCCACACGGCGCGACTACGAGCCATGGTCACAGTTTCGATCCAGACCTCGGACTCCTGCTCCACCTCCAGATGGCGCGTCGCGTCGCGGTCGGGGGGATCCTTGGGGATGGTGAGGTTGTTCGCAGGCCCATGAAGTATCGGTTTTTCGAGCAACAAACCGACGTTTCGTCACAGGACGGTCATGCCGCCAAGTTTCTCCTAGTGGTGCAACGCGAGCGTGATAGGTTCCGCTGCGCAATGGGAGCAGCCGTCCGGTTGCCAGCGAAATTCCGGTTGATCGGGTGCTTCCTGGTCTTGGCGTTTGCCCTTTTTGTGGGTGGATGTGCAGGTCCGGCGTTTAGTGGCTCCGTCTATCGTGGACAGGGATATGCGTTTCGCGTCCCGCAGCCGCCTGCTTCGTGGAAGCAGATCGACGTAGACGGTAAAGCGTTGTCATTCGTCGATGAGTCGAACGGAGCGATCGTCGCAGCATCGGGGCGCTGCAAAGTCGACGGCGAAGACGTTCCTCTGCGCTCGCTCGTGCAGCACTTGTTTTTGCAGTTCACCGAACGCGAGGTGATCAGCGAAGAGACGGTTCCGTTCGATGGTCGCGAAGCTTTGCACACGGTTGTCGTGGCGAAACTCGATGGTGTGCCCAAGCAATTCGACGTGTGGGTGCTGAAGAAAGACGGCTGCGTTTACGACCTGTATCTCATCGTCGATCCTGCGGAGTTCAACGATGCTGTCGGTCCTTTCCGGCAGTTTGTCCAGGGCTTTGCCACGGTGCGCGCCGATGACGACTAAGGTCGCCCCTGATCCCAACCGACCCAGTCTCGATCCGGGACGATCGAGTCTCGACCGCCTCAAGCTTGCGCCCAAACCGTCTCCTCCGCCGTGGGAGGCGCTGTTTCGGCGCACGGGGAATTTCCTCGAACACATGGGGCAACTCGGGCGACTTTTGTTCGAAGCGACGCTCGCGATTTTCAAGAAACCGTTTGAGTACGAAGCAACGGTGTACCAATTGGAACAACTCGGCGTGCGTTCGCTGGGCATCGCGATCGCGACGGCGGTGTTCACCGGCATGGTCATGTCGGTGCAATTTGCCTTTAGTTTGCAGCAGTTTGGCGGCATGGAGTACACGGGGCGCGTGATTGGTTTGTCCTTCTCGCGAGAGCTGGCGCCGACGCTGACGGCGGTCATCGTTGGAGGTCGCATAGGTTCGGGCATCGCGGCGGAAGTGGGGTCGATGGCGGTGACCGAGCAGATCGATGCAATCCGGGCGCTCGGTGCAGATCCCGTGAAAAAGCTGGTGTTGCCGCGTCTTTTGGCGGGCACGATCTTGATGCCGGTGCTGGGAGCGCTCGCGCTCGTGCTGGGTTTTACCGGGGCGATGGTCATCGCAGATCTTCAGTTCGGCATTCCGTCGGGGTTTTTCCTGCGCACGGCGCTCGGGTCGCTACGTTTTCGTGATTTCGCAATGGGCATGATGAAGTGCCCGTTTTTTGGGGCCATCACGGCCCTCGTTGGATGTCACTTCGGTCTCATTACGCGCGGCGGAACCGAAGGCGTGGGTCAATCGACGACGCGGGCCGTCGTTGCCGTCACGATTTCGATCCTCGTTTCCGATTTCGTGCTCACGAAGCTCGGCATTGTGCTTTTTGGTTGAGGGGTTTTGTTATGCGGCGGAACAGCCGCTCCCATTCTCAATCCAAATCGGCGTGAAGCTGGCGCCGTGGTGCTTGGCCTCTTTCTTGGTCTTGGGCCGCAGCAGATTCATGACTTTGGGCGTGACGAACACGAATGGGGACCGCGCTCCCGGTACCATGCCTATGGGTCCAACATGGTGCGGAAGGGACCCAAACCATTCCGCGCTCA
>DAOMZH010000387.1:0-2403 GCA_035437985.1 Polyangium sp. (in: bacteria)
CAGAGGTGGGCATATTTGGGGGGCTATAGCAATGATTACGCCAAGGCGTCAAGACGCTCGAAACATTGGAGCGAATCGGGGGAGAAACGAGACGTGTAACAAGATGTGAAACGGAGTGTTTCGGAGGATGATTGTTCGCCTCCATGCGGTAACCAGCCAGTCACGAGGCTTGTTCGCAGCTCGAGCATGGCATGATTCGGGACGCCCCCTAGGTGGCTGGTGTCAATCTGCTGCGCGCCCGAAATCGTCGGTCGACGTCGCTCCAAATACGGCTGTATTCCTCGCTTAGTACAGCGCCCCGCAAGTTCGTGACCGTCAAACTTCTGGAGCGCTGTACTTAGTCGCCCTAGCTTTCGGTCGCTCGCGACGTTTGACACCAGCCACCTAGCTTTCCGCGAAAACCTCGGCCGCAGAAGCCGCACTCCGAAGCTTTTTCGTCCACTCACGAATTTGCTCGATGTTGCTTTGCTCGATTCGAGAAATCACCGCGACGCTGAGATCCCCGAATTGCTCTTGCATGATCTCTCGGAACATCGCGCGACGCCCTCGCAATTCGCCTTCGTCGAGGCCTTTCTTGTGGCCTTTCTTGTGCCCTTCGTTGGCGGCGGCTTGTCTTAGTTTGGCGATTTCCGGATTGTTTTTCTTGATGAGAGCTTTGGCGACGTCAATTTCAGCTTGCGCGCGGTCGAGCAACGCCCGCACCGCAACCGGGCGAATCAACGCCTCGTCTTCAATGCAGCTACTTGGGTCGAGCGGCACGAATTCGTTTTTCTCGCGGGACCATTCTGCCACCGTCCCGGTCTTGACGAAGATCCCAAATATCCGCCGAATTCCGCGATATGCCAAATCTTCGGCTTTTTGACGGGCTCGACCCGCCCCCTGCTCATTCACCACCTCGAATGACAATTCTTCCAAATACCGCGCTCCGGTCTCTGGATCCGTCCCCGACCTCCGAACACTGCCATCCGTCGCGAAATCCGAACCTTTTGTTACCCGCGTGATCAAATCCGAGCTGGATGTGCGATTGTCCAATACATGCGCCAATAAAACAAAATCCAAACGGGCGTGCGCATCCGCATGTTCCTTTTCCGCCGGCTGCACGATGAGCTTTTCGCCACGAACCACGATGTCCCGCGTCACCTCGGGCTGCACCAAATGGTCGTCCACCCGTGGAAACGAACCCGGCACAGGCGTCGGACTTCGGTCCCGACCAGGCATCACGTAGCTCGACGCTCCCCCTGAAGCTCCCAACGCGAACATGCCCCCATAACCGTTAGAACCGTTATGTTTCGGATCCATCGTGGACCCGAGTTTACTCGGCAAGGTTGAGAAAAGCAAGAGAAAATTTGATGAAAAGTTTGGGAGGACAATTTGCTCGAATCGAGCAAATTGCTTATGGTGAATTCACGGCGTACGCCCATAACTGCGTGCGCATTCTTCGTAATGTGTGCGAGCTTCGGTCGGGGTTTCGAGCAGGTACATTTCGCGCTGCGCGGGCGTGAGGCAATCGGTGGTTTTGTTGCGGAGGGCGTCTTGAATGCGGGGGATGCTTATGGCCTCTATCTCGATCGGTTCGATCCCAGCAGGCCAGATGCGGACTGTGTTATCGGCCGACGCGCTGACCACGAACTGGCCGTCGGGGCTGAACGCAGCCGAATTCACCCGCCCTTCGTGCCCTTTGAGGACGACGGGTTCACCCGCTCCATCGACCCGCCACACCCGCACCGTCTTATCGATAGAGCTGGTGACGATCCGTTTGCTA
Source organism: Polyangium sp. (in: bacteria) (assembly GCA_035437985.1). Classification (GTDB taxonomy): domain Bacteria; phylum Myxococcota_A; class Polyangia; order Polyangiales; family Polyangiaceae; genus Polyangium. Next base: position 1,763 of record DAOMZH010000387.1, read on the forward strand.
TCGAGACTGAACTGCGCCGATGAAACCGTTTCATCTTCGTGGCTTTTGAGCACGACCGGGTCACCCGTTCCGTCGGACCGCCACACCCGCGCCGTCTTGTCATCGGACGCGCTGACCACGAACTCGCCGTCAGGGCTGAACGCGGCATCACGCACCCAACCTTCGTGACGCCAGGTTGAACGCGCCGAGGGCGTCCCCAAAATGTCGCGCGCCAGTTCCGCCCAGCCCCGCACCTGCTCGGGTTTGTCGATGCTCCCAAGCACGAGCCCCGCCAAACCCGCCTCATGGCGCGCCAGCAACTCCCGCGCTCCCGCCATTCGCGTGGCCCGCATCGCTTCTCGAGCCCGCTCATTGGCCTCCAGCGCGGCAACCTTGGCCATTTGCTCGTGGATCAGAGCCAATTCCCTCGTGCCCAAGGCCACAGTCACGACCGACGACATCGCCAGCGCGACAAACACCGCAAACACCACAATCGTCATGCTCCGCCGACGCACCCGCCGCGCGTCCGCCTGTCGCCGCGATTCTTCCTGGCGCCGCTTGACCTCCGCTTCCGACTTCTTGCGTGCCACCCGCCTTTCCAAGACCTTTTTCGCTAGCCAATCGTGCCCCAATTCAAAATACCGCGACCCCTGATGCTCCTC
>DAOMZH010000387.1:2503-9393 GCA_035437985.1 Polyangium sp. (in: bacteria)
TTTTCGCTAGCCAATCGTGCCCCAATTCAAAATACCGCGACCCCTGATGCTCCTCGGCTCGCAATACCCGCGCCGCATCCAAACGATCCAGGATTGCCCCCCCGGGGCCCCCCAAAACAAGGCGGGCTTCCTTCTCCGTCAATATCAGCCGATGCCCTTCGTCATCGACCAAATACTCCTCCAACAGCTGCTCCGCCAAACCTTGCAATGACCCGAGGTCCGCCACTGTCGCATCCAAATACCGCCGCAAAGTCGCTTCGGCATCAGCACCCCGCACCTCCCGCCCCGCTGCGTGTTCGTCCCATAAGGCGCGACAAACGATTTGCCCGAATGCCGTTTGCACCTCCGCCGCATCCGTCGCGCGTAAGCCAGGCACGCGCACATCCAGCATCAACAAGCGAATGTCCGGTTCGTCCCATGTTTGTCCTGGATTGCCTTTCCGAGCCGTTCGACACATCGCCGGCACGATTTCGCCCACCGACAGTGGCGCCACGCGAAACCCATATGCCGATAATTCCGCCCGATCCCGCGTCGCGTCACGCAATCGCCCCAGATAATCTTCGCGCAACGACAAAACCACCCGCACGTCTTCGCTTCGTTCCGCATCCACGAGCCACGAAAGCGCCGCGCACAACGCCTTGACTTCCGCCCCATCGCGTTCGCCCAGGAACAATTGCTCCAATTGATCCAAATAAATCATCAGAGGACGATCGCTTTGCCGCCACGCCAAATCCATCGCTTGCTGGAATGCGTCGAGCGCCTTCATGTCCGGCGGCACGTCCCCCAGCTCGAAATCGATATGCAGTTGACTCACCAGCCACGGCAACGCCGGCTCTTTCGGAGGCCACGCGTCCACGCGTACCACCCGCGTGCGTTTGGATTCCTCGAGTAGCGGAATCACCCCCGCTTGCATCAATGACGATTTTCCCGCACCTGAAGGTCCAAACACCGTCGTCGCTGGTCGCGCCCGAATTTGATTGACGAGTTTCTTGATGACCGCATCCCGCGCAAAAAACAGCGCCCGGTCGTTTGCGGTATACGGCCTCGGCCCAGGAAACGGATTGCCGCTCATCCCCCGACCTCCGCAATCGCCTCGAACGCCGCTTGCATTTCATTCGTGGACACTTCGAGCACCTCGATGCCCGCATTTTTGCCAGGCAATCCTGCCCCCGATGTCCACATGGCCGCCTCGCCGTCTTCACCGTCATCCAGCAACGCCAAACTTCGCTGTGGAATGGCCCGAGGATGCAGCGCTTGCAAAAGCATTCGGTGATTCGCCGTGAGCATCGACAAACCCAGCATCAACGCCGGTCGATCCTGCAATGCGGCATCGATCACGTTGGCCACATCCATCGACACGACCTTGTCGAGCCATTTTGGCGGCAACCATTGATGATATTCGTCTTCCGTGACCACGGCGGACGTAAATACATCATCGACGCGATATCCTCGATAAGGACGCAAAATCAAATACACCTCGTCGAGATCCATATCTCCAGGTGGTTTTTCCAGCTCCTCCCATTCTTCGGCGCCTGCTTCACGTTTCATCACCAGAGCGCCACCGTCTTGCGGTTGAATCACATACATGGTCCGGTCCGGTTGCGCGTCGGCCAAACTCTTTTCGAGCCACGGCGTACGAAGCAGCGTCGTGTGCACGCCAGGCTGAAGCAATTGGGCGATGAGCGAAATGATGGGAGGCTGGGTGCTGGCCCGAAATGCTTTTTGAAATTCCGTATCGAGTTTTTTCGTTCCTCGATGCAAGGCAAACCATTGCGCCAGGGTACTCATGGGCAAACCATTGCGCGAGGCTGCATTGGAGGGGATCCCGTGGCGCAGGTTGTCGCGGAATTTGTCGAGCGCCTTGCCGTCGTTTTTCAAGCGATCCCCGAGCACCAGGGAAAACGGCACACGCAGAATTCGCGTCAAGGCCGGAGGCACCACCTGGGCTGCGACCGATATCGGACCTACAGGTTCGGGAGGTTTGATATGACGGTTTTTGAAGTTGAAAATCCGCCCCTCGGGAGCCCGCAGATACACCACGGAATGAAATGCCGCGGCGCAGCTGTCGTATTGGGCCACCACAGCGCGGCGCGCTTCGTTTGCAGCCGCAGCGACATCACCGGTCCCTCGATCCGCGCTCGTGAGTGCCCGGTAAAACTGGGTCGACCACGTCTGTGCGACGTCCGCTTGAATGGGCCAAACAAATGCCATGACCGCGTCGGCACCTTTATGCGCCAATATTTGCGCGGCCGACGTAAATGACCCTGAAATCACTGCCGAGGTCGAACCTTTTGCCCCTTCACATGCTTCGAGCACCACAAGGCGCAACACACTGCGGAAACTCGGATCCAATTGCTGAGCCAAGATCTCGACCGGGAGCCATTTTTCTTCGTCGTTATCATCGCCCAAACGCAAGCATGGCTGTCCTTCCTTGTTGATTCCTCCATGGCCGAGGAAATGGAGCACATGCGGAAAAGGCTTGCGGCGCAGTCGATCAAAGATGGCTGGCACCTTTGCAAGTGCACCTTCGACCGGATCGAGCCATTCGATTTCGCCAGTGGCAATGCGTTCGTCGAGGGCCTGGCGCAGGTTCGCCAAACCGGTGCTGCCCGTCGGAGCAACGTGTGCGGGACGGTAGTCCAAACGAACACGAGAAAGCAAATTCACGCCCCGGTTTGAACATTTGGAGCTTCGGGTCGCCTACGGCGCCCTGCTCCCCAAACCCCAGGCCACAAAACAGAACAGCCAACCCTTTTGGGCTGGCTGTTCTGCTACTACTTGGTTGTCGAGCGGGGTGGACGGGACTCGAACCCGCGGCCTCCGGCGTGACAGGCCGGCGTTATAACCGACTTAACTACCACCCCAAGTTCGTCTTTCGACGTTTCTTGGAGAATCCCTACGACCTTTGCCTTGCGGCTCGTTTCGTTGAGGACTGCTCTACTACTTCGACTCTCGACCGCTGGTCAAGAACCTTTTTCTGCCTTGTGGGCGGGACAGGGTTCGAACCTGCGGCCAACGGCTTGTAAGGCCGCCGCTCTACCGCTGAGCTACCCGCCCTGTCGGAGAGGTCGCGGACTCTACATGAAGACTTTGGCCAGTCAAGAACTTTTTTTCAAAAAAATCATCGGTCTGTTTTTTTTCCGTGAGCAGGCAAGTCGCATTGTTTGGTTGGCACCACAACGCAGAACTGCACTTTTTTGCGCGAAATGGGACTAGAGTCCCGCCTCGCACGCTCGTACAGCGGCAAGTGGAACAACGGAGAGAGACACATGACGGAGCGGATCGGCATTCTGGCGGGTTGGGAAAAATCCTTCCCCCAGGCGTTCATCGATAGATGCAACAAAGTCCCCGGCATCTCGGCAGAGTTTGCAAAGATCGGAGGAACGCCGGAGCGCTTCGTTTCGCCGTACCGCGTTCTCGTCGATCGCATCAGCCAAGAAGTGAAGCACTATCGTTTTTACCTCAAAGCAGCGGCCCTCGGCGGCTCCTACGTGATCAACGATCCGTTCTGGTGGAGTGCTGACGACAAGTTCTTCGGCTTTTCGCTCGCCGCGCGCATCGGTGTCGCCACTCCACGCACCGTGATGCTCCCGCAAAAAGATTACATCCCGGCGATCGACAAGAGCCGCAGCTTGCGCAACCTCGAGTTCCCGCTGAATTGGGAGTCGATCGTCGACTACGTGAAGTTTCCGGCGATCCTCAAGCCCGCGGATGGTGGTGGCTGGAAAGACGTGACCGTCGTGCGCACGCCTGGCGAACTGCTCCGCGCCTACGATGCCTCGAACCTCAATGTCATGACTCTTCAAGAGTTCATCGACTTCGAAGACTACGTTCGCTGCATCTGCATCGGCCGCGAGCGCGTGCTCACGATTCAATATGACCCCAAACAAATTGGTCCGACGGGTCTCCGCGGTCGTTACATCTTCCGCGACGAAGAACGTTGGCTCCCCAAAGAACTCCACGACCGCGTCGTGAACGACGCGCTCGCTCTCAATCATGCACTCGGCTACGACATGAACTCGGTCGAGTTTGCGATCCGCGATGGCATCCCCTACGCGATTGACTTTACAAACCCCGCACCGGACATGCACATCGAGCATCTTGGCGAGCGGTTCTTCAACATCGCAACCGATTGGATGGTCGACTTCTGTGTTCGCGCGGCGAAGGAAGGTCGCACGATTCGGGATCGCTACACCTCGTGGCACAAGATGGCGCGCGATGTCGAACCGGTTCGTTGGGACCGTGGCGGATGACCAGCGACAAACCACCGAAACACCCTTGGACGGTAGCGATCGACGAAGCCGTCGATCGCTACCACGACGTGCTCACCGCCTACGTCGCTCGCGGTGGTGAAGATCATCTGGCGCTCGTCGAACGTATGGTCGCTCGAGGCGCCGTGTTCGCTGGGCGTCCCTTGTGCACGTTTCTCCGTCCAAACTTCGTCCTGCGCCCGCAATACGTGCAGCTTCGGCGCGCCGTCGAACACTTCCGCAGCGCCGTCATCAAAACGAAAGACGCAGTGCTGCGCGATCCACACCTGCTCGAACTGCTCGCTCTCACCGACGGCGAACGACGCCTCTTTTCCTACAATCCCGCCTTCGAATCCGTCGGTGTCGTCACGCGCCTCGATGCAATTCTTACGGGCCCGGACATTTCGTTTGTCGAACTGAACGCCGAAGGAGCGTTCGGTCCAAGCTACGCCGATCGCCTCACCGAACTCTTCGAAGGCTTTCAACCGATGCGCGAGTTCATCCGCGGCGCCCCAGCAACGCCTCTCTACAGCGGCAACTCACTTGTCGGCGCCATCCTCGATGCCTGGCACGAGTTTGGAGGGACGCACGTTCCCAAGGTGGCCGTCGTCGATTGGCAAGAAGTCGCAACCCGCACCGAGTTCGACATGATCTGCGAACGGTTTCGCCGTCATGGAATCCCCGCACGCTTCGTCGATCCTCGCGAGCTCGAGTTCAAAGATGGACAACTGTCGACACGAGGCGAAGTCATCGATCTCGTCTACCGCCGCGTACTCACCAGCGAACTGTTGGGACGTGAAGACGAGGTCAAACCGCTCATCGAGGCGTACAAAGCGCGCGTCGTATGCGTCGTGAACAGCTTCCGCGCCAAACTACTCGACAAGAAAGTTCTCTTTGCGTTGCTCTTCGATCCGCGCGTAACTGCATCGTTCACGCCTGAAGAAGTGGCCAGCGTGCGCCAATGCATTCCGTGGACCCGTCGCGTCGAAGAGACGCATACCGAAGGACCCGACGGAGACACGATTGATCTGCTTCCATGGGCTCGCGACAATCGAAGTCGCTTGGTACTCAAACCAAATGACGAACTCGGGGGTCGGGGAGTCGTGATCGGAGCGAGTGTCGAAGGGGCCGTATGGGAGAGGGCGCTGCGTTTGGCCTTGATGGATCCTTCGGTGCTGCAGCTGCGTGTGGCTCTACCAACCGCGATGTTCCCGGAGGTCGGAGCCGCAGGTGAACTCTACTTTTCGCGCCGCTTCATGGAGCTCGATCCGATCTTGTTCCGAGGCGAACTAGGTGGGCTGCTCGGACGTCTGTCCGCAACGAACATGTGCAACGTGCACGCGGGTGCGGGGACTGTGCCGACGTTCATCATCGAGCAAGGATTTTCGACCGCCTGAGAAGGCGAGGTATCGTTTCTATCACGTGGTGTTTGTCGAAAGGGAATGACACGCATGAGCACGACGGTTTCCGGACTCCTCGATGGCCAATTCACGCTCGGCGTCGAAGAAGAATTTCAGATCGTTCACCCTGAAACGCGCGAGCTTCGATCGTACGTGAGCCAGCTCCTGGAAGAAGGGGGCCAACAATCGTTGCTTCGCGAGCGAGTGCGTCCCGAGATGCACCAATCGGTCGTGGAGACAGGCACGGGGATTTGTCGCGACATACGGCAAGCGCGCTCGGAGATTTGCGAGCTACGCAGCGAGCTCAATGGTCTGGCGAGCAAACATGGATTGCGCATCGTCGCCGCGGGCACGCATCCGTTCAGCGATTGGAAGAGCCAAGAGATCACCGACGGCGAACGTTACAAGGTGATTGTCGAAGACCTGCAGGATGTGGCCAGGGCAAACCTCATCTTCGGCCTGCATGTGCACGTGGGGATCAAGGACAAGGAGACCGCGATCGCTCTCGCCAATCAGATCCGTTACTTCCTGCCGCACATCTTGGCGCTCTCGACTTCGAGTCCGTTTTGGCTCGGGCGCAACACGGGGCTGAAGAGCATTCGCAGCGAGATTTTCAAGCGTTTCCCGCGTACGGGTATCCCCGGTCATTTCGATTCGTACCATCAGTTCCAGTCGTACGTGGACCTGCTCGTCAAGACGGGCTGCATCGACAACGCGAAGAAAATCTGGTGGGACGTCCGAGCGCATCCATTTTTCGACACCGTGGAAGTGCGCATCTGCGACATGTCGACACGTATCGACGACACCATCGCCCTCGCTGCTTTGATCCAAGCGATCATGGGCAAACTTTATTTGCTGTACCGACGAAACATGGGTTTCCGCGAGTACGCGCGAGAGTTGGTCGAGGAAAACAAGTGGCGTGCCGTGCGGTATGGCATCGATGGGCAACTCATCGACTTCGGCAAACAAGAGCAAGTTCCATTGCGCGGGCTCATCAGCGAACTGCTCGATTTCGTCTCGGAAGCGGCGGATATTTTCAATTCGCAAGACGAACTGGATCGCGTGCGCAAGATCCTCGTGGAAGGGACGAGCGCCGACAAACAGCTGGCCGTGTATGCGCAAACGAACAGCTACCAAGCGGTGGTCGATCACCTGATTTCGGAAACGATGCGTGGCGCTTGATGCGCTGGTGAATCGAGCCCAAAAGAGGGCAAAAAGATGATGAAATCCAAGGACTTGG
>DAOMZH010000388.1:0-9386 GCA_035437985.1 Polyangium sp. (in: bacteria)
TCGCGACGGTTCGCACGGGCTACTGACGATTCAGCGCCATCTACTGACGATTCCGTCGACGCGGACAAACCCACTTCGGAACGGGATTCGCGAGCCCCGTCCGAGGGCCCAAACGTTGTAAATTTTGTAGCGGTGAGCACTCGAATGGCGCTGGTGACGAGGCTGCTCGAGGAGCAGCTCGCGGCGGCGAAGGCGGGCGACGAGGAGGCCGTGCGGGTGCTACACGAGGCGGTGGGGAGGTTGGTGAAGCGGTGAAGATTTGCGCAAAGGTCTTTTGGCTCGGTCGAACTCAAGTCATTACTTACATAGGCTCGGGCTCACTCGTCATCATCCGCTTCCTCCTCGGCCTCTTCTTCGTCGTCCAGCTCGTAGTCTGGCACGTATTCTTTGAGGAACGACGCGAAAAAAAGCGGCGCAGGATATTTCGTCCAGCTTCCGTAGTGCTCGTATTCGCTTCGTAACGCCTCCACCAATTTCGCGATGCCTTCAGGAGAGCGGCCCCTCGGAGCCCGAATGACGGTAATCTCGAGTGCGCTTGGCGTTGACCAAGCTTCCAGATAGGGAACCCTGAGTTTCCCGTCGGTATCCATTGACCGATAACAACTTACACCACGAGGTGCCTTGAATATGCGGGTGCCGAACGATAAGTAGGTCGGCATTTTATTGCCAACGTCGTCAATAGCGTACAAGATCGCATCACTCCAATTCGCTGCTGGTCGAACCTTGCCGTCGATTTTGACGTTGACTCGCGGAGCATCGATCAGAACCTTTGGTGCATGCCCGTCGCGCAATCGCACGATGGTCGCATCCCGAAAATCCTGCTCCACATGAGCTTCGCCTGCCAATTCGAGATTCGTCGGATCGAGCTTGCTATCGGCCAACCAAGGCCATAGGCCCGATAGGGTTTGCATATCCGCCAGTATGATGAGATCTCGATGCAGTTTTGCACGTTCGGCAATAATCTTGTGCAAGAACAATTGAGTCTGTCTTGCTTCTTCGGCCCGTTTTGCGTTTTTCGGAACGTTGCGTGCAACATGGCTAGGACCATTCTGGGTCAATTCCTTGATGAGCTGCCGCAACTCCAGCATCGGTGTTGCATGAGGCTCACTGTCGCCTCGTTTCAAGAGCGCCGCTGCCTGGCAAGCTCCTGTGCTCGGATCCAATTCGATCGCGTAAGGAATGAGGCACGTTTCGTTGCCGTGTAGTCGTCGTTGGTTTGTTCTGATCACACCCAGACCCAAAAGGACAGGCATGGTTTGCGCATTGAGCTCTTGTTCCAGGCTTCGCTGAACCTTCAATTCGAGGCTCCGCATTTTGCCAATGCTTTTCCAGGCCATATCGCGCCACGCATTCACGAGGCGCATTCGGAAATTGCGTCGGTATCGCGGGGTGATAGTTTTGTCCGCGTCATCCTTGTGTCTTGCAGGGAGCAAGTATTGAACCGTGAGGCCAAGCTCGCTATTGAGGGTAATGCGAGCAACGCGTTTGTTGATTTTGTCTTCAGTCGCTCGTCCTTTCTCATCCCGATACCATTGAGGAGCGACGATGAGAAGACCGTGTACCGGCGTTTCTTTGTGCTGGGCCACGTAATTGCGTACCGCTTGCACAAACGGCAACCACGCATTGGCACGTGCTTGAGCACGCTCCGCTGGGCGACCGTCATGCTTGGGTAGGTTCCGCCTCAGACCATGTACGTCGGGCGGGATCGCTTCTAAACGGACACGTGTTCCTTCTCCGAGCAGCTGCTCCAGGCTGCTTTGGGCGAGTCTTGCATCCCGCTGACAACCATCTGCATAACCGATGACTAGGTGGTATGTCCCTTCATAATGCTCGTCGATGCCTCGACGCATCTTGTCAACCCAGTCTTTCAAGTCTGCTTCCGCTGCGGCAATTTCTTCAGGGGTGCTGATATCTTCCTCTTCTTCGGCATCCGCATCCGAGAAGGCATGCTTCCAATTTGCGTCGGCGTCTTTCTGCGACTTGTAATGGGTGGGGATTTCCCGCAATACCGTCCAAGGTCGAAAACCAAGCGGTGCCAGAATTGCTGCTATGCGCTCGAAAGAAAGGCTTCGGTCCATTTCGGGGACGCCGCGCGGAGCCGCGTCGCTTTCCCCTTGGCCGTGAACGTGCCCAATGTAAATTGGACACCTATCGAAATCCGATGTTCGTCCATTCGCGGCGAGTGCTTCAGTATCGGCGGCAGATGTTGAAAGACTGTATTGCTGCGCAATGAAGTGATAATCATCCCCGAGGGAAAGATTGGGATTGACATGAAATGTGAAAGCTCGAGATTCGTCTTTGGGAAATGCGTATCCTGTTAGTGATTTCAAGCTGCTCTTGGGCTTGCGAGCGAAGACATGTTTGTGGTGAGATATGATGATGACGGGGAGAGAACGTCCTGGAAAGGTGTCGACGTGCACCGTGATACCCAGACTGAATTGAACCTCTTTACCTTTGAAAATCTGGCTTAACGGATCCGTCATCAGACGCGCTTCGTTCGTGGTAAGGTATGCGGACACGACGCGCCGCATGGGCGTAGCATCGGGAAAAACCATTTTTCCAGCAAGATGGGACGCGACGTAATCGGCGAGGTCTGCGAATTGAGTATTCGACTGGCTCGTTGCTGTGCCGCTGTGTCGATGCTGACCCCAATGGAATACCTCGACAGACTCTTCACGAGCTTCCACGGCCGCGCCGGCGAGTGCCAGGCGGCGCAACGAAGTTGCGGAGTCCTTGTCAATGAGTTTGATTTCGTAGACGGCTTCCTGCACCCATTTGGCGACTGCAGCATTGGCATGTTGTGCCGCGTCAATATGGGAGCTGGTTGATACCAAAAGGGAGCGGCTCTTGTATTGCCCAAGATCGTAGTCGACCCTTAGCACTCCCGCATCGCGAACTTGCAGCCGCAAACGCAAATCACGCAAAGGGAGGCTCGCTTTTGGCTCGCGTGCTGTATTGAGTGACAGGCGCATCTTGTACAGGTGCGCATGCGCGTCAGGGGTCCACGATACGCGCGTGATTTGCATTTTGGGGTTTTCCACCGATTCAAATGCGAATGCAGTGGGTAGCGGATTTCTCCCGCGAGGCCTGGGTGCTCGTTCAGTCACTTTTTACTCCAAATCCAGATCGCCAAGGTCTTCCATGGCTGTGGGTGGGACCATTTCATCGTCATCATCATCCACGTCGTCGGGCCATCCAGTATTCAGACCCTCGATACTGTTGAACGCCGTGGCGAACGGTTCATACAACGCGGTCAAGATTGCGCGTTCTGCGGGATCAGGGTGCTCAAGATAAGTACGGAGAAGGTTGCGCATCGTGACCAGGACGCTACTACGCTCGGAATCAACTTCGTCGATTGCGCTTTTGGGGGCCCACGCCGCGTCCACGAAATAGACCTCTGCCGGGCTGCTCCGGCGAATAGCACGCCCAATCATTTGCAAAATGGGGATAATGAGATTGGCGCTGAAGGGGCGCACTTCACGTTCCGGCAGCGAACTTGCTTGCAGAGGTTGCGCCAAGAGCCGCATCACGCGCTGGTATAATCCTTGGCGACGATTCCGGTATTCTGCGGCAATTTCTGCCAAGGCATTGGAGGGAAACATTTGGCGATCGAACCGCTCGGTTTCCTGGGCGATCATCGATAGCATCAGCCTCAGGTCCCCTGCAACAGGATGGGGACGCGTCAAGAAGTATACACTTCCGAGTGCTGCTCGCCCATTATCCTCATCGTCCGTATGAAAAACGATGTTGACTCCGCGGCCAAGTGCTGCCAATGGGAAAACGACCACCATCACATCCTCGTCGTGCCCCAAGCTTTCGACTTGACCGCGTAAAATGTAGCGCTCGTGTGGTTCGATTGCCTCAGGCAGGCTTTTCAAGATTCCACGCGTTTTTTGCCCGATCGTTGGATTAACGCGGGCAATCTCTTTTACGACAATTCGAACTTGATCGTATGAATTTACGACAAGAGCGCATTTACGAACTCTGCCTTCGGGTGTGCTCATTGCATTGGCTGTTCGTTCCAGCGTGCACGACCCTCCGACGGATGGTTTGACAAGGTGAGCCACCATAAGCCTGAGGTGCTCGAATTGGCTTGACCCGGCACCGCTAAACCGCATTGGTTTATTGTGAATTGGGTGCTTAATAGGCATGAAACGGAGCGTGAGTCGAACTTCGGCTTGTTGCTTTGGCTGTAGTACGTATTTCGGCGACACACCTACGTGGTATGCTGGGCTATCAGGTAACCACGATGTGGCGCTCGTGAGCAGAACATTGGCACCGAAATCGTGAATGCGTTGCAGCAACAGTCGCGGGGTGGTGTCCAGCACGAGATAATCAATGACGTATCCGCTCCCATCGTCTTGGGCTCGATAGCGAACACTGCTAAAAGTGCCAAGCAGACCACGCGGTACCAGATGTTGTAATGTACGGCTGGCGTTTCGATTGGCGATTGGGTCCGGGAGAATGCCCTGCACGGCAAGCAGTCGGTTGTGCTGCGCCAATTGTTGATACGCGGCAATTGTAAATCCCACAGCGACAAGAACACGTGCAATTGGCGCAAGTTCGTCTTTTTTCTCAGGAGCGATCAATTGCGCGAAATGGCCCGCAAGGGTGTCGAGTTCGTCGTGTACGTCGTTGGTTCGCGAGAGCGCATGAAGATAATCTTCGAATGCTTCAACGAGCTTTTTCCAATCTGTTTCAGCAGCTTCCTGTTGTAAACCGAGAGGGACTACAATCGACCTTTCTCGCGAACCCAATTTCTTGTCTCGAAAGAATGCCGAGTACATCGCGCTATCCCAAAATGAGTAGATAGCGCTGCGGGTGGCGCCATCGAATCCGCAGTTCGCTCTTCGCAGCGCGTGCTTGATCAAGAAATTGGTTGTAAGCAAGCGATTCTTGAGTTCGTCCCCACCATCTCCCGCCTCATTCCGTTGAAACGAATCAATTTCTTCGTAAAACCGGATGAGATGTCGCTCGAACGTATTGGCAGCGTAGTGATGTGGATAGAGCTGGTTCCGTGCCGAAAACGCAAGATTTCCACTCATCCCAAGACCAGTGATTTTTTGCGCTTCACTATGAATACTCGCCGGAGTACCGCCTAGCTCCAATGTGATGGCGCCATATCCGTCGAGGACTCCCTGACTTTCATCCACTTCGTCGAAAATCACCAAATCGAAGGTTTGCGCGATGAATTCGAAATACTGCCATCGTTCATTCGTGGTATGTGCTGGAACAGTCGTATCTGCACTGCGAATGTGCCCGAGCCATACATTGGCATGTACCAGCTCTCGCTGATTCTTTACCCTTCCGCATCGACTCCAAAGAGGGCAAAGATGTGGAGTTTCTTTCCCTGGCACATATATCTCCTCGCACGGAGCATCGGCAGGGAGCCATTCTTGCCAAGCCTCTGTCTCGTTTACAGCGAAGGCCGGCAGTGGACACGTTTGAGCAAATAAATCGGCTCCCGTTCGGCTTTCGCCAAACCCATGATGACCCTGCGTCGCAATGAGTTCTGCAAGTCGTTCTCCATGCGTTTGATGGGTTCTCGGAGAACGTCCCACGAGCAATGCGGTTCGAACGTCGTATCGCCGGAGTCGCTCGAGATACTCGCGTGCAGTTTCGATACTTGTAAAAAACACCGCCACTCGATGTCCCTTGCGTGACAGGTGGGCGCACAGAAGCGAGATAAGCGTTGTTTTTCCGGCTCCAGGGATTCCAATTAAATGCGTGAGACTTCGAAGATCAAGTGTATCCGTGTCATCAAGACCCGACGTCCCGCGTTTTTGCAGATGAATTACGCTGTCGAGCCGACTCATCCAAGACTCAGGCTTCCATTTGCCTTTGGCATCGATATCGTCCAAGCGCTTTGCTGTATCACGCAGCGCTTGAAGAGGTACCACTAGGTTCAAACTAGGGTTCTTCGCGATATCATGCTTGTCAGGTGGCGGAATGTTGAGGCCCGTCAGTCGAATCGGAATGTTAACGTGTTTCGAGTCGCGATGGACACGGGCGACGAGATCTCCAAGGGGAGCGAGACGTTTTCCGTGCGGCAAACGTTCAAGATGTGCTGTCAATTTGGCCTGAGCCGCCTTTATGCGTGCGTCCTGCCCTGGTGCCGCTCGAAATGCCAGTGTTTTGAGATCAACTGTGTAACTAGGGTCAGTGTGGTTGTTTCTCGCGTGTGTTCGAAGATCTTGAACTGCTCGTTCGACGGCGCGGCGAGTAAGGATATTATCGAGTCGACGTCGAGCGTTTCGAATCGCCACAGCATGTGGCGTACACTGGTAGCTGGTTTCTACGGATCGGGCTCCGCTCATAAGCAAGGGCAAATGTTCGAGCGTGTTCTCTCCGAGAAGATCCATGAGTACGCAGCCCCAGAGAATTCGCTCGGGTCCCTTCCACGTGGTCTCATCCATGATTGCGGGCCCTCTTGGTCAAACTGTCGATAGCATCTTGTACGGTCATGATTTCGAGGACATCTCGGGTCGATGAAACGAGCTGTTCCTTGAATCGGACCATATACGACTCGTCCACTGTGCGACGGTTGGCAATTGCCAAGATTCTCCGTGAATACAGGCGCAGACCTCCAAGGTCACGGTTGATCCTTCGCGCCAATCGAATTGGATCGCGATAATCTTTGACATCAATGCCGATTTCGTTGCCGATGGAAACGTCGCATCGATCAACATTGGGGTATAGGCTCACGATCGAGCCGTATGATCGATGTAATTCCCTAAAAAGACGGAGTTCTTCTTGGGCTGGATCGCACCAGAACTTGAGAATCGCAGAACGAGCAACAAAGGCGTCTGCTACACGAATGCGTTCCCCAACTCCCGCCTTTTTTTGCACATGCCGACAAGAAGCAAGAATGCATGAGCCATCGCGCCGGATGTAGCCATGGCATCGAATGCAACGTGGCACGGCGCCATCAACGGCGAGATCCGCATGCGCTGGCTCGTAGATCATCTCAAGGAATCGTGCGGTTTCCTGGGTAAGGTGCGGATCAGTGCGTATACCGCGCCATTCATCATGCGTTGCGAGGGGGTGCTCCGCAATGAAGCTTCTGACCAGCGTATACGCCGGTGCACGTTCATCGTCAGGAAGTTTCTCGAGGGCCACCATGAGTTCCTTGTGGAATTGCCTCTCAATGAGGTCCTCGAGATGTCCCCCTTGTTCTGCAATCATTTCACAGTCTTCGCTCGGGACGACATAATCTGTGTCGATTAGAATTGCGTCTGCGTATTCTTCATGCGTTGCAATGGGTGGCGGCGCCCAAACACGAAGTGGCTGTTTGCAGCGGAAGAGCAATTCGTGGACACTCGCTACTTGATCGTCCAACCCGTTTTCAAAGTACATCCGTGCAAGATGCGCTTGCGCTTGGCGTAACGCGAGGGGAATGCCCTCGCGGAGCCCGCCAACTCTACCTGTGACGCCGACGATACCGCCTTGCTGGACGTTGCGGAATTGTTGAAGGATGCCTCGCGCTAATAGGGCGACCGCCCGTTCGGCCTCGGGTTGCGTGGATGATGTTGAGCGTTTCGGTGCATCTGGCCTTTGAATGGCTTCGACGAGTTGTTCCTCGGTGAGCCCCCGGACCTGGTCCTTGATCAATGCAACGGGGAGCCCCTGATCGCGAAGTTGCTTGATGCGAATGGCCTCAAGCAGGTTACGCGCCGTCAACTTGCGACCCGTCTTGGTAAGCAATTCTTCGGTACGCCAGTCACGAAGCGCTCGTTCGGTGGGAGGTTCAACTGGAACGCCCAGCGCCGTAATGAGATCGGAGATCGTTGCAACCGCATCACGCGGACTACCCTGCCAGCTTCTTAAGGGATCGAACGTGCTCACGCCGCCAACCAAGCACATGCCACGATAGGTGTCAAGAACGAAATCTACAAAAGACACCATTGGTGTCTTTTGTAGATGAACAGACCGTGTGCGTCCATTTGCTGCGTCGCAAAGCAACCGAACAAGGCCTACCGAAGCGCAATCAAATGCGCGATAAGGATTTAGTTGCTTCGCGGACAATCCTGGTCTACCGCGCGGGACGCCTCTTCGCTGCAAGTTGGCTTTCGCGATCATGACCATGACCCCCGTACGCTTCATCCACACTGCTGATTGGCAACTCGGTCTTCGAGCGCACTTCATCCCGGGCGATGCTGGCGCCGTCGTGCGCGATGCGCGGCTCAAAACCGTGCAGAAGATCGGTAATATCGCCCGCGAGTTCAAAGCAGACTTTGTGGTCGTTGCAGGAGACGTCTTCGAACATCATGGGCTCAAGCCCGAAACCATTCGACGCTCCTTCGACAAGTTGCGAGAAATTCCCGCGCAAGTCTTGCTCCTTCCAGGCAACCACGATCCGCTCACGCCAGAGGCTTTGTATCGAACCGCGCTGTGGAAAAAGGAGTGCCCACGAAACGTCCACGTGCTCGACTCACGTGACCCGATGCTCGTTCGCGAAGGCGTGGCTGTCTTGCCGTGCCCACTTTTCGAGCGACATGACTTCGGCGATGTCACTGAGCATCTCACTGCTGATTACGGGCCGCAGGATCACGTGCGTATCGGTGTCGCGCATGGCGGCATCAAGGAATTCCTCATGGGGCTCGTTGATGACGGTGACGAGATCCACAACGCGATCCCAAAGGACCTCGCGGGACGCGCGAAGCTCGACTATCTCGCACTGGGAGATTGGCACGGACGTCTGCAAATCGACGAGCGCACGTGGTACTCCGGAACGCCCGAGGCAACACGTTTCAAGGAGCGCGATCCGGGCCACGTCCTGCTCGTGGAGGTCGGTGGCAAAGGTCAACGACCCGTAGTCGCGCACGAACAAGTCTGTACGTTTCACTGGAAACAGCACACATTTCCCGTTGAAACAGACGAGGAACTCGCACAACTCGAACGCTTCCTCGACGGTTATCAGGGCAAGGATTCGACACTCATCGAATTGACCTTGATTGGAGCGCTGCGCATGGATCTGCGCGGTCGGCTCGACAACGAGGTTCTCGCGAGAGCACGGGATCGGTTTCGTTTCTTGCGTGTGCGCGACGAAAAGCTTCACACGGTTTTTGGCGAGGAAGATGTTGCGGCGTTACGCGCAAGTGGTTGGATCGGGCGCGTCGCAGAGCGTTTGCTGGCGGGGCTTCCGGACAAACCTAACGACGATACAGCTCGGGCGTTGCGGCTGCTTTATCGGCTGCACAAGGAGGTGTCATGAGTCGCGCGATTCGACTCTTGAAACTACGTGTCGAAAACGTCGGCACGTTGCGTGGCCCGATCGAAATTGGTCCGTTTGCGCCTGGGATAAACGTCATCAGCGGTAGCAACGAGGCTGGCAAGTCAACGCTCGTCGAGGCCCTGAAGGTCGGGCTCTTCGAGAAGCACGCGAC
>DAOMZH010000389.1:0-9374 GCA_035437985.1 Polyangium sp. (in: bacteria)
GTGCTTCGACGGTGAAAGGTTTGGCCAGGAACGCGTTGGCACCAAGAGCCAGACCACGTGCGCGATCCTTTTCGGCGGCTTGCGTGGAAATGATGATGGTACACACCGTTCGATAACGTTCGTTTTCTCGCATGAAACGGATCAGTTCGAGTCCGTTGATGTCGGGCATGTTGATGTCGGTGATGACGAGGTCGTACAGGCCGCGTGGCAAAAGCCGCAGCGCGTCGAAACCACTGGAAGCCTCGACGACTTCGACGTCGTCCCCGGAGGTCCCGAACAAGTCCGGAGCGCTCTCGAGGGCCGCGCGAATGAACGCCCGGAACGCGGAGGAGTCCTCGACGACCAGGATGCGAGCCATGGCTGCGCAGCGTAGCGGAAACGCTATACGAACTGCACATTTTCTACGTGGGAGACGTGCGCCCCTGTCCGTCGAACCCAATAGAAGGTTGGTTCCGCAGCACAAGTGTTTGTTGCCCGAGAATTGACACCGTGCTTCTGCTGTAGACCTAATGCGAATCGTGAACGAATTACACCCCAGCTCCGCCCGACCTACCGTCGAACTTCACCGCCGCCCCGCGCGCGCTTTGCTCCTAGCAACGATGGCACTACTTACCTGGTTTGTCGTCGGATGCGGGGGCCTGAACGTGCGGCTCATCAACTCCGCCCAGAAAAAGCCCAACAATGTGTGGATGTTTTTCACGGTGGACGCTGGCAAAGACAAGCCCGTAGGTGGCTTGGTTGCTGAAGACTTCGAGATCTCCGAAGACGATTCCGTCGTTTCGGTCTTCGAAAGCAAACAAACGATCCAGAATCCGGAAGTCGCCGCCGTCATGTACACGATGCTCCTCGTCGACATGAGCGGAAGCATCACCGAATCCGGCCAAGCCGATGCCTTGGTCGATGCGGCGAAATCGTTTGCCGACAAAGTAGGCAAAGCCCAAAAAGTCGGCGTTTATGCGTTCGACGGCGAGAAAGACATTCACTCGGTCGTCCCCTTTACGGAAGCCCAGGGTTCCGTCGAAGGTGGCCTCGAAGGGCTGCGTAAGTACAAACCCAAGGATCCGTCGACAAACCTCAATGGTGCCGTCGTCGAGGGTTTGAAAACGCTGAAGAAGGAGCTCGACAAAGACAAGCGTCCGCTCAAGTTCGGAACGCTGGTGGTTTTCTCTGACGGTGCCGATCGTGCCGCTCGTGTGACCCGCGACGAGATGAAGGCCGAAATGGACAAACCGGAGTACGAAAACTACGAGATGTTTGCCATCGGCGTGGGCGCGGAAAAAGAGATTGGGCAGGCAAACCTTGGCGAAATTGGCCGCAATGGTACGGAAACCGCAACCGATCGCGCCAAAGTCAAGGAGACCTTCGATCGCATGGCCGCGCGCCTCGAAGCCCACATGAAGCGCTTCTATCTCCTGTCGTATTGCACGCCCGCACGTAAGGGCACCCATCACGTCACGATCAAAGCGATCAGTAAACGAGATCCCGAAGGCTCAGGATCGGTCGAATACGAATTCAACGCCGATGGTTTTGGCCCACCGCCCGATTGCGATCCCAAAACACCTCCGGCCTTCGACATGAAAGCTCCCGCCGAAAAACCCGCTGGGGCCAAGTAGGCCCGCCCTCCCCCCCTAAAAGCGCCCCGCCCTTCCCGATTTGGTGCTAATCGCTAGAGCATGACTCTGGCCACGAACGCATTTGGCGCGTTCGTAGGTGCCATTCATTGGGCCTTATTGTGAAAACCATATCCAAAGTCCTCCTAGTCGACGATGAACCACATATCCGCCGTATTGGAGAGCTCAGTATCAAAGGCGTAGGAAAATGGACCGCCGTATTGGCGCCCAGCGGTTCGGACGCCTTGACCATTGCGGAGAATGAAAAGCCGGACCTCATCTTGTTGGATGTCATGATGCCGGGCATGGATGGTCCGGAGACCCTCAAGCAATTGCGAGCCGCCGAGGCGACTGCGGGTATTCCCGTCATATTCATGACCGCGAAAGTTCAAAAACACGAAGTCGACAAATACCTTGCTGCAGGCGCGATCGGCGTCATTCCCAAACCATTCGATCCAATGGCCCTGCCCGCGCAGATACTGCAGATTCTTTCAACCACGAAATAGTAGTATCGTCTTGACCATCGCTAACGAGCGGGAGATTGGACTGACGCACCACGAGCGCCAACGATGAAAGCCGCCCCCATTCCTCCCAATGAAATCGAGCGGCTGGCGGCCCTGACCGAAGCGGCAATTCTCGACACACCTGCCGAAACGGGCTTCGACGATTTGACCAAACTCGCCGCGCGTATCTGTGGAGTGCCCATCGCGCTCGTTTCGTTGGTCGATACTCGACGCCAGTGGTTCAAATCTCGCGTGGGCCTCGATGCTGCAGAAACGCCGCGGGAATTTGCGTTTTGCGCCCACGCGATCCTCGAAGAAGACGTGTTCGTCGTGCCCGACGCCTATGACGACGAACGATTCTTTGACAATCCACTCGTTCGTGGAGCGCCCAACGTCCGCTTTTATGCCGGTGCCCCACTGACCTCCGACGATGGCTTCAACGTCGGCACACTCTGCGTCATCGACCACGAGCCCCGAGTTTTGTCCGCCGAACAGCTCGAAGCCTTGCGAGGTTTGGCTCGACAAGCTGCGGCGCAAATTGATCTGCGGCGAGTCAACAACCGGCTCAAACGAATCAATCAAGCACTGACGCTGCGGGCCCGAGAAGTAGAAAGTGCCTGGGCCCAGCTCGATGACCTGCTCGATAACTCGAGCGATCTCATTCAAAGCCTCGATCCACAGGGACGGATCACGTACGTCAATCGAGCGTGGTGCGACGCGTTCGGCTATTCGCTCGAAGAAGCCAAGCATCTGTCGCTTTTCGAGGTGATTGCGCCGGAATACGTCGCGCATTGCAGCCAAGTCATGACGCAACTCGCTCAGCGGGAAACACCTCCTTCGTTCGAACTCGTGGCGTTGACCAAGACGGGCCAACGGCTCGTTCTCGAAGGTCGAATCACGGCCCGCATCGAGCACGACGAGCTCGTGTCCACACGTGGCGTTTTTCGCAATGTGACCGACCAACGACGCACGCTGGAGCGGGTGCGGTTGTACGCGGACGTCGTCGAGCACGTGCAGATCGGTTTGCTCGTGTGGGAAGGTAATGCTGCGGATCTGTCGACGTATCGTTTGACCGCCAAGAACGGAGCTGCTGATCAGATGCTCGCTCGGCTTGGAACCCTGTCCACGGACGGGAGTTTGGCCGAGTTACCGCCGCTTCTGGTCGCGGCAAACCTGCCCGATGTCGTAGCGCAAGTGCATCGCACGCATTCACCTGCCCGCCTCGACGATATCGAAGTTGGTGGCTACTTCATTTCTACCCTGGTTTTTCCGCTGCCCGGACGGTTTGTCGGCATCGCTTTCGAAGATGTGTCGCAACGAAAATCAGTCGAGCGGTTGAAGGACGAGTTCATCTCGACGGTCTCGCACGAGTTACGAACTCCGCTCACGTCGATTCGTGGAGCTCTGGGCCTCATGTCGGGCGGAGTTACGGGCCCGATACCCGACGACGTGCAGGAGCTGCTCACGATCGCGATTTCGAATACCGAACGACTGGTGCGGCTCATCAACGACATTCTCGACCTCGACAAGATCGACGCCGGTCAATTCGACTTACGGATGGCGCCGCTCAACGTTGCCGACATGGTCGCGTCGGTCGTGGACCAAATGCGGCCACTGGCCGCCGAAGCGCACGTGAAGCTGGTGCAGGACGTGCGCGGATTACGCGAAATCGTAGCGGACGAAGATCGGCTGATGCAGGTCCTGACAAACCTCGTGTCGAACGCGATCAAGTTCTCGCCCAAAGAAGGAGCAGTGCAAATTCGGGTCGGCACGTTGCCGTCGGGCAACGCCTGGTTTGCAATCGTCGATGAAGGTCCAGGCATTACGGACGCTGACAAATCTCGCCTGTTCAACCGTTTTCAGCAACTCGATGCCGGTGATCGCCGCAGCAAGGGCGGCACGGGCTTGGGACTGGCGATCAGCAAAGCGATCATCGAGCAACATGGCGGAACGATTGGCGTCAATTCGGAAGTCGGTCGCGGAAGCACGTTTTGGTTCGAGCTGCCGATTGTCGACACGATGAGGCCCGCAGAGATCGTTGCAGGGCAAACGATCTTGATCGTCGAGGATGATCCGGTAGTAGCGCGGGCGTTTCGGCGACAGTTGGAGCACGAAGGATTCAAATTGGTCCACGCTCCGACACTTCATGACGCGAGAGCATTTCTGTCGTCGAATGCAAGTCTTGCCGCCATCGTCCTCGACCTGATGCTTCCCGATGGTTCGGGCTTCGACCTCATCAGCCACCTTCGCAAGACGCCGCACCGACGGCATACACCAGTGGTCGTTCTGTCAGCAACGGAGCGAGACGGGCGGATGGACGACGTACCCGAATTGGTCGATTGGCTCGTCAAACCTTTCGACATGTCGCGACTGGCCAACACGTTGCACTGGGTCTGTCATGACAAAACGCGTCCGCGGGTCTTGGTCGTCGAAGACGATCCGTCCTTCCGAAATCTCGTCGCCCGGCAACTCAGTACGCAGGGTGCCGAAGTAGTCTTGGCCTCGACAGGAGACGAAGGCGTTCGGTTGGCGCGAGCTTCGGCCCCCGATCTCGTCGTGCTGGACGTCGGCTTACCACGTATGGACGGCTTCGCGTTCGTTGCGGCATTGCGCGGTGATCGCCTTCGAGGTTTGCCACTCATCGTGTACACTGGACGCGACCTATCTGATGGAGAACGCGATACGTTGCGCTTGGGCATCACGCGATTTCTTACGAAATCTCGCGCTTCGGAAGCGGAATTCGCACGTCATGTGCGTGAACTACTTCGCAGCCCACCAGGAAGCTCTCGACGACCTCCACCGCTCCAACAAACCTAGATTCAAGGGGCATTCGGTGGATGCGTCCGTTCTTTGTTTAGAACCATTCGAGCAACGACGATGAGCATAAACCACGATGATGAGATTCAAGCCGCGCTCGAAGAACTACGCCGGGAGTATCTTGCGGAACTTCCAGGTCTACTCGACGCTCTTGCTTCGGCAGTGACAACAGCCAAGAAAAACGGCACCCCCGACGAACTGCGCACGGCCATCTCGAAAGCTCATGCGTTGAAAGGTACTTCGGGCTCGTACCGTTTTACTGAGATCAGCGAGGCCGCGGGGCTGATGGAAGACGGGCTGCTCGGCATTCAAGCAGGCTGGCTTCCCGCCGATCAAGGATGGCCCGAAATCGAACGTTCCCTGGCGGTTGCCTTCGAGGCCCTGGGTAAAGCAGTCTGAGTACAGCGCCCCGCAAATAGGTGACCATCGCATGACCCGCAGCCCCGCCCCAGGTTAAAACCTGGGGCTATACACGACAAAGTCCTCCACTGCCGTTCCGGACTGTCGTTGTTCGTGTTTTGCGAGAAGTGGTTTCTCCTGCGATTTCGATGCCAAATCTCGATGATGATCCCTGATGGATCGTGGCAGTTCGAGCGCGGCAGCGCGAGTAACTTCGTTATGTGTAGCGGCGGGTTTTAACCCGCCGTGGGATTGAACGCAGCCTTGTGGTCACAAACTTCTGGAACGCTGTACTAAGCGTTCGTTTGTCGCCGGGTTTGCCCCAGAACAAGGTAACGAACCGTTACGTCACGGTGCGCCAACCAGCACGCTCGACGATGCTCTCGATCGTGCTGATGAGACGCCGAAAATCGATGGGTTTGGCCACGAACTCGCGCACCCCCAAAACCGCAAACTTCCAGCGCTCTTGAGGACCAAGACGGCCACTCAACACGACGACACGTGCGTGATCACCTTTGGGTAAAGCACGCAAATACGACAACGTCTCAATGCCATCGAGCCCCGGCATGTCGAGGTCGAGCAGCACGAGATCCGGCGGTTCGAGCCGCGCACGGGCCAAGCCATCCATGCCCGACTTCGCAACTTGAATCTGCACGCGTTTGCCGCGCATCGCGAGCTCGGCAGCTTTCGCGGCAAACTTTCCAAACATCGGATCATCATCGATGGCCAAAACCCGAATCGCGGGCGCCTCCGATTCCGGCCCTCGCTTGATGCTCATCGGCGGCGGCGTGGAATGCAGCTTCGGCGCCGCAACCCGCACGAGATCCTTCGCAAACTCGCCGCAACTCGCATAACGCTGCTGAGGATCCTTGGCCAAAACGCGATGGAAGATCTCGTCGAACGCCTCGAGGCCCGAACGAACCGACGACGCATTCGGTACAGGCATCAACTGATGCGCATGAAGCAACCGCACGACGTCTCGTTCGATGTACGGCGCGCGGCCCGTGATCATCTCGAACGCAACACAGCCCAGCGCATACGTGTCGCTCCATGGCCCCACGGGCGAACCTTCGATCCCCAACCCCGCTTGCTCCGGCGACATGTACGCAGGTGTGCCCTCAATCGTCTCGAGATCCACTTCGCTTGCTTGCACGGCCAAACCAAAGTCGATCAACACCGGACGTCCCGTGTCTTCCTCGATCACGATGTTGCCGGGTTTGACATCGCGATGGACCAGTCCGTGAGCGTGTGCCGCATCCAATCCTTCGGCGATCCGCGCAATGATCGTGACGGCGCGATGTTGGGGCAACAGGCTTTGCCGCATCGAGTAATCCTGCAGGATTGCGTCGAGCGGACGGCCGTTGAGAAACTCCATCGCAAAGAAAAACGAGGGGCCATGTCGCCCAAAGGCATACACCTGCACCACGTGCTGATTACGTAGGGCTGCCAAGGCTTTGGCTTCGTGATGGAGCTTTTGCTCAGCCGTTGGATCGCCATCCCACGTCGGAACGATGATCTTGAGCGCGACAGGTCTGTCAAGCCAAACATCTCGGGCGCGATAGACGATGCCCATGCCCCCACGCCCAAGCTCGGCCTCTGTTCGGTAAGCATTAGCAACGACGACCCCAGGTTCGAGCGTTACCGGTGGTCCGGAAAAACGCCGGGGACCAGAGTCGGCAGGACGGAGGGTCTGTTCACTGTCGGAGGGCATGATTCAAGGGATGTAGGTGCCGGGCGATTCAACGGCCACCGTCCTATACGGCGCCTAGACTCCCCCTGCCACGCAAAGACACGGGCAGGATCATAAAAAACAGACGCAAAAACAAGGCTCGAGCACAACTGATTTCGTACCTTGGGCCAGGAGCGAACGACACTCCAGACTCTGACATTGGGGGCATACCTCTGGTGCAGAGAATCGTGCCTGCAGCTCGCAATCGGCACCAACACGTCAGGGGCTACGAATGTCCGAAGCGGAATCGACCAATGGTAAACGACGCGCGCCAGCGAGCTGACCACAAGCTCCACCAACATCGCGCCCACGAGGACGCCTGACGAGAGTCGTCACGCGATGCTCGGACAAACGAGCCACGAAGGCGTCCAGACGTTCGGGTGATGGTGGTCGTAACGCAGGATCAGGGCCAGGATTGCAGGGAATCACATTGACACGACAACGAATTCCTCGGGTCCATTCAGCGAGCAGATCGGCATCTTCAGGGGCGTCGTTGAACCGATCGAAGAGGACATATTCGAACAAAACGCGGCGACTCTTGGGCACGTGACGAAGCAACGCTTCCCGCAAAACCGCGAGCGGAAAACGCACGTTCACCGGCATGATGACGCGACGACGTTCGTCATCCGGCGCATTGAGGCTCACGGCGAGTTCGGCCCGACAACCCGCAAAAAACGCCGGCAGTTTGTCCACGACGCCCACCGTACTCACCGTCACGCGTGAGGGCGCGAAGGCAAACGCGCGTTCGTCCGTGAGGAGTTCCAGCGCGCGAAGCACCTCCGTCAAATTATCGAAGGGTTCGCCCATTCCCATGAAAACGAGGTTCGACAGCGCGGGTTTGTCTTTCTCACGCGCCCACAACGCCCGCGCAATCCGCACTTGATCCACGATCTCGCCCGCCGACAGTTGCCTCTGAAAACCGAGTTTTCCTGTTTCGCAAAACGAACACGCCCGCGCACAACCTACTTGGCTCGAAACACACAACGTCGTTCGTCCAGGTCCCGGAATGAGCACCGACTCGATCAATGCCCCATCACGCGCGCGCAAGACCAAACGCACCGTGCCGTCAACTGCCGGTGCTTCGTGATCCACTTCGAGCGCCGGGGTGGAATCCATCGCGAGGAGGATTTCATGCGCCCAGGCGCCAATGCCCAAGGCCGTCAAAGCTTCGACGTTCCAGGGCGCATCGCCCACGTTCGCAAAAACATGCCGGACGACTTTCGCCGCAGTTGCCCGAGCGGTGGACATCGGAACCCGAGCGGTCGCAAGACGTTCGGCCAAAGACCGGGCGTCGTAGGAGGCGACCAGTTGCTCGTCCCGCCGTGCACGACTCGTTCGTTCGGGTTTTTCGACCGCGTCCACGACAGCCCTTTAACTCATCTTTCCCATGTCGGCGACTGATTGCGCTGTAGCCTCGAATACTTGCCGGGGCCAATGGCAATCACGCCCAACGACGATCCATCGTTCCGAGTCACGTCGACGCTAATGTAGAGTGCGAGCCCTCATGCGGAATCCGGCGTCTCCTTGCCTTGGTCTCTCTCGCGTCCCGTTTGTCCTTTTGACACTCGCGTCGCTTTCCTTTGCCCCGTTTGCTCACGCAGCTGCCCCCAAAGATGCGCAACTCGAAGGCGCCATCAAAACCGCGATGGACGTCGAGTATCTCGAGACGAGTTTCGACAAGGCGGAGAAGCGGTTGCGTACGGCGATCGAAGCGTGCGGGACAAACCAGTGCACCCCGGCCTTGAAAGCCAAGGCTTTGATGTCGTTGGGTATTGTGCTCGCGGGAGGCAAGAAGCAGCTCGACGATGCGCAAGAAGTGTTCGTCGAGGCGTTGCAAGTCGACAAGAACGCCAAACCCGAAGAAGAGATGCGTTCGAGCGAAGTGAATTATGCCTACGAGCAAGCGCGCAAGCAGCTCAAGCTCGATGGAGGAGGAACTGTCGCGGCACCTCCGGCACCAGCTGGGCGAGGTTTGTCGCACACGGCTCCGCTGGAACAACGTCTCAGTACGCCGATCCCGCTTTATGTGGAGCTCGTGCCAGAACTCTTGCAAGACGCTGAAAAAGCCACGGTGACGTATTTGGCTCCTGGTGCTGCCGACTGGAAAACGCTGGTGATGAAGCGGGTCGGCGAGCAAGGGTTTGGCATCAACGTCCCTTGTGGCGACATGAAAACCGAGGGTGACTTCAAGTACCACATCACGGTGACTGCTTCGGATGGAGCGATCATCACGGGTGTTGGTTCGCGAGACGCTCCGCTCATCACGAAGGTCAAGCAGCGCATCGATGGGAATCCGCCGAGTTGGCCAGGGTTTGC
>DAOMZH010000390.1:0-9373 GCA_035437985.1 Polyangium sp. (in: bacteria)
AGACCTGTCTTCGCGTACGCGTCGAGCAGACCCTTCAAGTTCTTCGTCTTGCCGTGCACGGGATCTTCCGCCCCTGCGAGCACGTAGATTGGCAACTTTTTCGGGATTCGTCCCACGACGTCGGGCTGCAGCAACGTCGGAAGAGCCTCGAGCAGCTGCACCCAAAGAGACGTCGTCACGGCAAATCCACAACGGGGATCCGCAACGTACTTGTCGACCTCGGCTTCGTCTCGCGACAGCCAGTCGAACGATGTGCGATTGGGACGAAACGCGCGGTTGAATCCGTCAAAGGACAAACCCTGCAAGAGACTGCTTTTTCCGCGTTCTCCGAGACGTGCTCGCTCCGCCCGCGCCACGTATACGCCTGCACGCGCCAACGCGTTCGGCGGACCGTCCGTCGCTGACAAAACAACCGCTGAAAGGTTCGGTCCTTCATCGGCCATGATGCGCTGAGTCATGAAGGAGCCCATCGAGTGCCCGATGATGGCTTGACGCACGCCGGGGTGTTTGGTGCGTGTATGGGCCAAAAGCCCGCGAATATCGGCCAAAACACGCTCCCAACCGTCGGGCGCGCCGAAGAATCCGAGGTCCTCTTCGGAGGTCGTTTTCCCATGGCCTCGTTGATCATGACCGACCACGACAAACCCACTCGAGGTGAGCACCTCAGCCACACGTGCATACCGTGCCGCGTGTTCAGACATGCCGTGTACGACGTGCACAATCGCGCGCGGCGGTGCGTTCCCGTCAGGAGTCCATTCGTGCACGACGATGCGTTTTCCGTCGTCGGCGATCCAATCGAAAGTGGAGGTTTGCATGAGAGCGGCGGACTTTTTGCATGACCTTCGTCTGATGGGAAGAGCGAAGTTCACGACCTCTACGGGACACTCGAAAAAGAACACTTGCACAGTAACCGATTCCTCGGTAAAGCCTCGCCCGACTTCCATCGTGGGCGAAGAGTTGCCCCGCGAGAGTCGACAGGAGTACGCAGACCAAACGATGCGATCCCAAAGCGAAGGCAGTACGACCGACGGGCAGCAAAAGCCCCGCCGCGGTCGCGAAAAACCGGCGAAGCGGTGGGGCCAAATCAACAGAGGAGAGCTCGAGGCGTTGCTCGAGCAAGCTGCCGAGGACGAAGCGCGCACGGCAGCTCTGAAATTCGACGCGATTTCACAGGTATGTGCAGCGTTGCTCGAAGGCATGCGCGTGAGCACCGAAGCGTATGTCGCCGGTCGCGTATCGCATGTGCATGAGCCTCTGCGGTTTGCATGTACGCGGAAGCGCGACGGACGGGTTATCGAGGTGTTTCAGGCTTTTGACGAAGGCAACATCGACGATCGCGGTCCGTACGCGATTGCTTTGCGCGAGCGCGATTGGTCGGTCTTTGCCGCAGCGCGCGCTTTCGTCGAGCATGTCGGACCTGATGAAGCGCTCGACGCAGTGCGCGATCGACATCGGTTGCAGAAAAATCCCGCTCGCTCGCGCGTCACCGAGTTGACCGTATCCCCCTGAACAAGTTTCCTTGAACGAATTTCCTTGGTCTGCGAGGTTCATCCAGACCAACTACTCCTCACCAAAGATACGCCACGAGACGGGCTTCGATGCTGGCCCGTCGGCGCTTGCTTTGTCGTCGTAACAATTGGTTGGTTTGTCCTGAGCGTATGTTCCCGGACGAACTCGTTCATTCAGGCGGTGGTTCGCTGCCTTGTCGACGAGCGACGCCGAGGTGCTCACCGCCATCGACGGCGATCATTTGCCCCGTGACGGAACGTGCACCGAGCAGATAACGCACGGCATCGGCGACATCTTCCGGCGTGGGGCCTCGACGCAAGGGAACACGATCACATTGCGCAGCAAATTGTTCCGGGGTTTGGTGAATGCTCGGCAAGGTTGGTCCGGGTCCAACGGCATTGACTCGAACGCGGGGCGCCAAGGCGACCGCCAGCGATTGCGTGAGCGCCCAAAGTCCCATTTTGCTGACGGTGTAAGATGTAAACGTCGGGCCTAGGTTCCACACGCGCTGGTCGAGCAGATTGATGATGCACCCGTGCGCGCCTTCTGGCAGACGACGGGCAAACGATTGCATTAGGACAAACGGCGCGCGAAGGTTTGTCTCGAGGTGGAAGTCCCAGCTTTCGCGGGTGGCATTTTCGACGGTGTCCCGCTCGAAAACTGCGGCGTTATTGACGAGAGCTTCGAGCGGGCCCACCAAAGCTTCGGCCCGTTCGACGAGCGCCATGGTCTCGGCTTCGCGCATCAAATTCGCCTGCACGACGAATGCTTGGCCGCCGGCTGCGGTAATGCCCTGCGCCACCGCTTCGGCCTCTGTGCGCGACGAATGATAATGAATGGCCACCTTCCAGCCATCTCGTCCGAGAGCTTCGGAAATGGCCCTTCCGATTCGTTTGCTACCGCCTGTCACGAGGACCGATTTGCTCATCGTTCATCTCCGCTTTATCAGCGTTCGTCAGCGTTCGTCGTATGTTGCAATCGCCGTTTCCGTTTCGTAAAACCGCACGGCCGTGACGGGAATTCCTTCGGAGCGTAAATGGTCGAAAATGAGTTTGGCCAAGTTCTCGGCGCTCGGATTCACATCGAGGCGCACGTGAGGTTCATTGGCTAGTTCCAGATGAGGAATGACCGGATCGTCGTGGCGCAGGAGCAATCGGTGGTCGAATTGCTCGAGGATCCACGCCTTTCCAGCTTTCTCGATGTCGAAAAAATCGATGACGAAGCCTTTGGCATCGAGATTGGGTTTTGACACTTCAATCTCGACGCGGGCATTGTGGCCATGGATTCGGGCGCATGGGCCTACGTAGTCCATCAAGCGGTGGCCGTAACAAAAACGAACTTCTTCCGTCACTCGAAACATGCGTTCGCGGAGCCTCTACAGATGCCGTCCCGCGAGGGCAGGACGAGACTTCTTGCGCAATACCGTGCGATTTGCCTGTCGTCAACATCATCGTCGCCGAAATGCAGGAGACGATGGCGAACCGCGGTTCGGGCGGCTTCTCGGGGCAGGTGAGGAGGGATCGAGGAGGTGATTACTTCAATTCGACTTCATAATAGGCCCGTTTTGGTGCGCCTGGTTTTTCGCCAGGATAAACCGTAAAGGCCTCCCACGCGCCTGTGGATTTGCGCAGGCATCGCGTATCGATGCGCATGCGCTGCAAGTCGCGGGAAATGGTAATCAAATTGTAGAGGCGGGGTACCGCTTCCGGCCGATGGGATCCTGGCGCTCCGAAACTTCCCGCACCAACGACATGCAAATGCCGAAATGGTGACAAATGCCCTTCGATGGCCACCCGCTCTTCATGGACATGGCCATGAAAAACCGCGCGGATGTCGTTACGTCGAAACTGTTCGAGAAATGCAGCGTCGTGAATTTTTTCGTTTCCCGTCACGGGATGATGAAATATGGCCAAACGTGACACATGGTCATCCGGGCCCAATTCGCCCCGCTCCTGCGCCTCGCGCAGCTGACGATTACCCGCTTCCAAGGCCCGAGAAACCGCTCCGGGGCAAAGTCCCGAGCGCTCTCGATATTCTTCGTCGATTTCCCACGCGGAATTAAAGAGGAAAAACTGTAGTCGTTCCGGGACGAACAACATTGCCAAACCCTGCGCCGTCGGTTCGAGCGGGTACTCCGAGAGGAGCAGCGGGTGGTAGAAGTGATGCGAAAAATTGCGAAATCGATGTGGGTACTGAGCTTCGTCCCGAATCAAATAGCCATCACCCTCGGCCTTGTATGCGCCTTCGACGAGCGTTTTGGGATCGACGTGCCTCTTGCGCTTGTATTCGTACACCTTGCAGTCCCAATCGAGGTCGTGATTGCCAGGAACGATTAGGAGCCGCCCCGCCGACAAACTCAGATGACGCGCCAAACCCGATACGACTTCATGCGCTTTTTCGAATTCGGCAGGGGAAGCCCGATTCGTGATGTCCCCGGAAATAATGACGAAATCCACCTTTTCGAGCGACAAACCTTCGTGTCGATCGCGCAAATCGGTGAGCAGAGGACCGAGGAGCACATCGGGATCGCATTTGGCCGTGATGTGCAAGTCGGACAAATGGAGAATGCGGAGGGCCGGCAAAGGTACCTTTTCGGAAATACGGGCTGTCGTCATGGTCATTTGCACCGCGTGTACACTTTCATCGCGACGTTGCTCCGTCGCTTTTCGAAGCGCAAGAATCGGTTCGCTCAAGGCATTGTCATCGGTTTGGCGGGGCACGAGTGAGGTGCGCCGATCGCACTCCGGACAACCTACGTCCGGATTTCCGGCAATGAGCCGCTTTTCTACGATTTCGTGGGGGAATTGGTAATTGCAAACGCAGCGAATCGTTTGTTTCTCGATGAATTGCACGCCGCAGAGTTTCAGGTGATCTTCGAGAAAACCAGCCAATAGCCGCCGCAGTTCGTCCGGTACTTCGGGCGAAAACGCCAGCGCCAAGGCCCAACGCATTTTGCCTTGGGGACCTGTTTCGACGGAAATACGGGAAAGCCCTTCGTCGAGTCTTCCAAAATCAGCGCGCCCTGCGCCGAGGCGTGCCGGACCGAATCGCCGCGACATCGCGATGGCCGCCACGGCTGAAGCATAAACGTCCGTGATGGGACGATTCATTTCGTAACGAATTGCGGGCACCAAAACTTTGTCGTTGGGAACATCCGCGCCTTGGTCCGACGGAAATGCTCCCGGAAAAACCAAAAGCCCTTCGTGCAAAAACGCCATTCCCCGCTCGATGAGCAGCGCAATCACGCCATCGAGCACGGCGAGCTCTTGGTCTTTGCGTAATCGTTCGGCGTTAGCAATGCCCGGGAACCTAGCTGTGGGGCCGAACAACGATGCAATTTCGATAGCGGGCACGCCGTGGGGGCTCTTTTTCGCCAAAAGAGCGAGCGAACCCGCATAACGCGCAATTTGCTCGACGTGCAATACGAGCGCCAGGGTTCCATCAGTCAAACGGACCAACGCTACGAAGCCTTGACGGGCAAGCTGGAGGGCCACGGCAACGATCGTGGGTTTGTCCACGTCGCCGAGCTCCTCGCCATCGTGCGCTTGCATTTCCGTTTCGATCTCGGCCAAGGGCAGAATCATCCGCCCGGTTTGGCGCACGCGATCGATATGCTCGCGAATGCGTTCGAAGACCACGGGGCGGCTGGTGGGGGCGACGATCGACCAATCGACATTTCCGATAATGGTTTGTCGCAACTGATGCACGCCGCGCCCGTGACGCGCGCTCGTGGCTACATACGCGATCGCGCCGGTACGCGTACGTAGCCGCTCGATGGCTTCGCGATCTTCGGGCGCATGTTCATCGTCGACTTTCGTGCCCACGAGAATGCGGCCGGGTGGTTTTGCACGGTCGTCGTCATCGAGCAAATGATCGTTCCAGGCTGCAACTTCCGATTCCGCAGCGCTCCCGCGTCGCGGCTCGAACGCCAATATCGCTAGTTGCGTATCGGTCAAAAACAGTGGATGTACCAGGCGATATTCGTCTTGCCCGGCCAAATCCCAAACAACCAGCTCGCGCCGCTGTTTCAATTTGTCGACGCGATTCGACGCGATGCGATCTGCAGAGATCTTCCAAAAACGCATGGCGTGCGTCGGAGGTTGTTCGAGGTACCGATCTTCGGCCAAACGCAAAGCCAAGCAGCTTTTTCCGGCGCCACCTTCCCCGAGTAAAACCACTTTTGCCGTCATCGTGTGCAAGGTTTGTTCGGTCGAAGGACGATGCAACAGGACGTCGATATCGAGCGAAATCAATTCGACACCAATGCCCGTCGACGTGGGTAAAACCAAGATGTGGGCGGTCGGGGAAAACACCGGATTCGGCGTATGCGGAGGAAAGTGCTGAAAACGCAAGACGACTTCCCACGCGTCGGTGCTCCAAACGATGACCGTCCCGTCATGCGCTCGCGAGACGAGCAATCGACCATCGAACGAAAATCCAACGTGCACGACGGCCGACGTATGTCCTTCGAGGCGGGTAATGACCGACCCATTCTCGAGATGAAAAATGATGATCGATCCATCTGCCGAGGCCGAGGCGACTTGGTTCATGTTCGGGCGAAAGGCAAAATCGAGGATCGAGCCGCGCTGGTAAGGAGTCGCGCGGGTAAACGCGCGATCGGCCAAAACACCAGCAGGAACGACGGAAATGGCTACGGTACCTTCGCCTTTTCCGCCCGAAATGAGCCAATCTCCATCGGGGGAAAACTCGACCGCCAAAATTCCTTGCGGACAGAAGCCGTGTTCCAAATGCCCCACGGATGCCAAATCTTCGGCCGCGAAAAACAAAATGCGCCCGTCGGGCTCACCAGTCGCAATGATTCCATTGGGCGACCATGCCAAACCCGCCGAATCGGGTCCCCCCAACGTGGTTTGGCGCAAAACAGCTCCAGTTTGCGCATCCAGCATAAAGAGTTTTTCCGGGGAACGAACTGCGAGAAATCGGCCATCCGGCGCGAAACAAATGTCGAAACATTCGCGATGATCGAGACTCGTTGTCCAACCCGGGGCGCTCGTGGCAATGTTCCACGTCTTGACGACCCCGTTGGCATAAAGAAATACAAGAATCTGGCCATCCGGCGAGAAACTCACGCGTCGAGTCGGCAAAACGCCCGTGGTCACGCTTCCGGCAAATGCCATTCCCGGGGCGAACCTCAGCGTTGCCGGCTCCGACGTATTGGGCGCTGGATATTGCGAAATGCCGCTAGAAGGCAAGGTCTTCGTCAAGACGGTGCGGAGCGTGGTCTCGTTTGCGGGAAGGGAGGCTTCTTCGACGGTAAATTCCTCCGCGACGGGGGGAGGGGCCCCAGGGGGAGAGGGCATCGTCGTCGGGGTGTACGGAACAACGGGTTTGGCACGTCGAATGGGAACCTTCGTGCTTTTTCGCCACGGATGTATCGATTGCGGCGTGCTGAAGGTTTGCGGCACAGGTCTCGTCGACGGCTGCTCGGAATCCTGGTCTTGCAGCGCCACTTCGGCTTCTTTTTTTTCAGCCGCTTGCTCGATTGGCGCCGGATTCTGGGAAATACTGATTGCGACATCGTCGTCTTCGCTTGGAGCTGGCGGCGTTAAGCTTTCTAAAATGACTGTCTTGTCGAGTCGACGGTATTCGCTTTTGTCCGTGTCTGCGGGCGGAGCTTGGGTGAGGGTAATCGTTGGCGGGCGGGGATGCGCGAGTTGCATCGTGCGCATGACGCATTCGTATGGGCCAAAAGCTGGATCTGGTCCGAAATAAGGCTCGCGTTTGGCAAACGACAAAATGCGGGGCCAAAGAGAAATGATGACGGAATGATTGTTTTCGTCGAGGTCCAGTCGTCCTGCGGCATAACCTCGTTTTGCTTCGCTATCGATATTGCCCGAAAATGGATACCCCACGAAAAGGGTGGCGTGCGTAGCGTCGATTGAAGGAGGCGCACCACGCAGGCTTCCCGACAAATGTAATGCAAAACGGCCCGCTGGGGCGATGTTTTTCAGCAAACGGTCGCGAGCACCCGCAGATAAGGCACCCGGTTGGTGATGCGTAAGTAGAACTGCACCGTCGTGGCTTCGAATGAAATCGTCGAGGGGTCCGGCGGAGGTAACGAGTTGCCGAGGATCGAGGTCGATTGCGCCGAAAGCGTTGTGACCAGCCAGTTCGAGGTACGCGGTGTTCAAGCCGGCAAACGCAAATCGCCGGTCTTTTTTCTGCAAGGTGGCGACAAAATCGCCCGGCAAGAGCCCCGGATGAAGCGTGATGTCGGCGTCACCCGGATGCTTTTCGCGAAAAACATGAAACCAGCGAGAAAATGGAGTGAACGCAGTGGTCGTCGCAATGCGCAACGGATGCATGGGGTCCGAAAAGAAGGTGTCCCGAGCCTTGGAATCGGCTTCCCACGAAGCAGGATCCGCAGCTGCAGCCGGGGACGTGCGGACGAGGTCGTGATTTCCCGGTACTGCGAGCACCGCGGGTCGCGAGCCGAATTTTCCGAGAAAATCGCATAACGAGGCGAGCCCCTCGGTGACCATGTCGAACTCGCCTTCGAGTCCCAAGAGGGCCAAATCGCCCGTGATAATGATTACATCGATGCTGCCAGTCTTTTCGACGATATGGTGGAGGTCCCGTTCGAGTTCTTCGCGGAAACGTGGGCGTTGCCACAGTGTACCGTGGAAGCGGACATGGAGGTCGGTGAGGTGCAGCCAGCCGAATCCGGACATTTTTGGGATCTCCGGGGCGATGCTACCGTGCTTGGGTTGATTTTGGGGTTAATTTTTGGCAATTTTGTTGCGTTTTGTCGGCCTCGATTGACGCGCCGCGTCTAGTGTTGACGCGTTTGTCATTAAATTGTTTGTCGAGATGTACCAATATAAATATATTGGCATGAAAAAACACAATTCTAAAATTGGATTGGCAAGAAACACCAATGAATTGTGTATTGTAAATGGTTTTACGTGGGTTATCGTCGCGGGCGACGGCTGACGAGCACGAGGGGGTCGGGGCCTGGCGCAGCCTCGAAATCGTCGAGTCCGTCCAGCATTTCCCAGGTGGCGCAGAGGGCTTGGGTTGCTTCGGTGGATGCCCAATCGCTGGTGCGGCACAAAGGTCCGCCGGTTATTTCGATATCGCCATTTCCGCCGTTTTCTTGAATGCTGATTTCTCCGGCATGTATCGAGACATTCACATGCACACGCGCATCATTGGGCTGGCGGTGGACGAGTTCGTCATGTAAATCCAGCGCGACCCGCAAAGCCGCGTGGCGTTGGTCGAGCCATTTTTCGGAATCGGGCGGCAAAATCTGCACCCCCAGCACTTCGGCGCTCGTGCACGTGCAAAGGACGAAGGCGTGCGTTTGCAGGCGTTCTTCCGTCATTGACAAGACGTGTTCGATTTCGGCATCGAGCGTATCCGGATCGTCCTCGACATCGGAACGAATTTGGATTTCGACGTAAATGCCAATGGCGAATCTGGTGGTTCCTGTACCGGGCGTTTCCGTGCCCGCGGAAATCGCGTGACGTAATGCCCGCATGAGGGCGTGGACGGATTCGTAGCGCCGTTCAGGGCGTTTTTCCAGGCACTTCAGCACGACGGCGTCGATTTCTCGTGACAATGGGGCCCGTTCGCTCGGACGCGGCGCAGGGTCTTCCAGGTGCTTGCGCACGAGTTCTCCGGCCCATGTCGATTCGAACGGCAAACGTCCGGTGAGCACGCGATAAAGCAACGCGCCGAGGGCATAAACATCCGTGCGGGCGTCGACGGGTGCGCACAAGAGTTGTTCCGGGGCCATGATCGTCAAGGTTCCAATTTGCCTATTTACCGAAGTCAAACCCGTGCCGGTCGAAGTGGTCTCGAGGAGTTTGGCCACACCAAAATCCAAGAGTTTTACGTCGCC
>DAOMZH010000391.1:0-9372 GCA_035437985.1 Polyangium sp. (in: bacteria)
TGGGCGCGGAGTGATTGTCCTGACAATCACCACGCTGCTCGTCGGTTGCAACGACCGGGCGATCAACCCTCCCGCCGCAGTCGATGCGAGTCCGTCCGCAACACCAGCTGCGGGCTTGTCCCCCGAACAAGCCGCACGCGTCGTGGCCAAAGTTGGCGATCGCGTCCTGACCCTCGGTGACTTCGCCGCAACCATCGAACGCATGGATCAGTTCGATCGCCTTCGTTACCAAACGAAGGAACGCCGTCGTGAACTGCTCGAAGAAATGATCAACGTCGAACTCTTGGCTGCCGAAGCCCGACGGTTAGGTCTGGACAAACAGCCCGAAACCCAAGACGCAATTCGCCAAATTCTGCGCGATGCGATGGTCGCCCGAGCTCGAAAAGG
Source organism: Polyangium sp. (in: bacteria) (assembly GCA_035437985.1). Lineage (GTDB taxonomy): Bacteria > Myxococcota_A > Polyangia > Polyangiales > Polyangiaceae > Polyangium. Next base: position 388 of record DAOMZH010000391.1, read on the forward strand.
TTTGCCCTCGCCCGGCGAGATCCCTCAGTCCGAAGTCACCGCCTACTACGAAGCCAACAAAGACAAGTTTGACGAACCGGAACGACGTCGCGTCGCCGCGATCGTGTTCAACGACAAAAAGTCCGCGGAAAAAGTCCTCGAAGACGCAGTCAAAGTCAGCACACCTGCTGCTTGGGGGGAACTCTTCGAGAAACATTCGACGACGGCACCCAAAACAAAAACGCCTGCAGCTCCTGTCGAACTCGCAGGAGATCTCGGGGTCGTTGGTCCGCCCGAAGATGCTCGTGGGAAAAACCAAAAAGTTCCCGAGCCGGTGCGCGCTGCAGTCTTCAAAATCGGCAACGTCGGAGCGGTCTTTGACAAAGTCGTCGAAGCCGATGGGAAGTTTTTCATCGTGCGCATGAACGGGATCACCGCGGCGCACAAACGCAGCGTGCAAGAAGCCGATCGCTCCATCCGCGTGCTCATCCTTCAACAGAAGATGCAAGACCAGGAGAAAGCTTTCGAAGCGGAGTTGCGGAAGAAGTTTCCCGTCGAGATCAACGATGCGGCGCTGGGGAAAGTCGAGTTGCCAGCGAACGTGAAACCCATGGAAAGCTCCGCTCCGGATCCGTGGGTCTTGCCTGGAGCCAGTGGCACTGCTGACGCAGGACCTCGTGATGGCGGCTGAAAAAGAAGCCTCCGACGTGCGGCCAACTCAGCGTTACCCCGCGCGGGCGGAGTCGTGATAACCCCCCGACGTCATGTCGGAAAGCCAAAATGCCCGAGCTGCACAGCTCATCGCCAAGCTCGATGAAATGAACGCCCGCGCCCTCGAAGGAGGCGGCGCGGCTCGTATCGCCAAGCAACACGAACAGGGCAAACTCACGGCGCGCGAGCGCATCGACTTGCTTCTCGATCCCGGAACGTTTGTCGAACTGGATCGGTTTGTCGTGCATCGATGTACCGACTTCGACATGGACAAATCCAAAGTCCTCGGCGATGGCGTCGTGACGGGCTGGGGGCTCGTCGATGGCCGCAAAGTCGTCGTGTTCGCGCAGGACTTCACCGTCATCGGCGGCTCGCTCTCCAGCGCCTACGCCTCGAAAATCTGCAAGGTCATGGAGCTCGGCATGCGCATCGGCGCCCCGATCATCGGCCTCAATGATTCCGGTGGAGCGCGCATCCAAGAAGGTGTCGAGTCCCTCGCAGGTTACGCAGACATCTTTTTGCGCAACACACTCGCGAGCGGCGTCGTGCCGCAGATCAGCGCGGTCATGGGGCCGTGCGCGGGTGGTGCCGTCTATTCACCCGCCATCACCGACTTCATCCTGATGGTCGAACACTCGAGCTACATGTTCATCACCGGGCCCGAGGTCATCAAGACGGTCACCAACGAAGACGTGACGAAAGAAGACCTCGGCGGTGCCTCGACCCACGCAGTCAGGAGCGGGGTTTGTCACTTGACGGCGCCCGATGATCGCGTGGCGCTCGCCCGTCTTCGCGAGCTGCTGTCGTTCCTTCCGTCGAACAACACGGAAGATCCTCCGCGCAAACGTTCGTCCGATCCAACCGATCGCGAAGTCGTGGAACTCGACACGATGATCCCGGTCGATTCTTCGAAACCGTACGACATCAAGAACGTGGTGCGCGCAGTCGTCGACGACGGGTACTTGTTCGAGGTGCACGAGCGCTATGCGCAGAACATCGTGTGTGGGTTTGCCCGCGTGGGTGGTCGCCCCGTGGGCGTCGTGGCGAATCAACCGGCGGTGCTTGCGGGTTGTCTGGACATACGGGCGAGCATCAAAGCGGCGAGGTTTGTCCGGTTCTGCGACTGCTTCAACATCCCGCTGGTGACGTTCGTGGACGTACCTGGGTTCTTGCCAGGCACGGATCAAGAGTACGGGGGCATCATCACGCACGGAGCGAAGCTGCTCTACGCGTTTGCCGAAGCGACAGTCCCGAAGATCACGATCATCACGCGCAAGGCGTATGGTGGTGCGTACGACGTGATGGCGTCGAAACACATTCGTGCCGACTACAACCTGGCGTTCCCGACAGCCGAGATTGCGGTGATGGGACCCGATGGCGCGGTGAACATCGTGTACCGGCGCGAGATTCAGTCGGCAGCGGATCCAGTGGCGGCGAAAGCGCGTTTCGTGGAGGAGTACAAAGCGAAGTTTGCGAACCCGTACAAAGCGGCAGAGCTTGGGTTCGTGGATGAAGTGATCGCACCGCGGAGCTTGCGTATTCGGCTCGATCGAGCGCTTGAGTTATTGCGGGACAAACGGGATAAGAATCCGGCGAAGAAGCACGGCAACATCCCGTTGTGAGGAATGGGTATGTCGTGGTGAAACGATAACGGTGTTTGAGGGCACTCTGGGTGAGTTGCCCTGTAAAACCGACGTGTCGCCTTGACTTGGAAATTGTCGTTCGCCCGAGCCAAACCAATTTAAGAACTATCTATCCGATTCGCCGACGCACCAGCCGCGTATGAGGCGCCGGGTACGTCGTACGAACTCCCGACGACAGGTTCGACACCGACCAACCACCAAGTGCGCCGCTCGCTCTTTGCGCAAAACCAATTCCGCAACAACTGCAACGAAGCGCTCGCGCAACAGCCGCAAAGCCGCCTGAACACATCAGCGCATCTGGGTTTTTCGCGGTAACACGGAAAACGACTCGTTCCTCTCGGCCAAACGTGTTACGGGCATGCGCATGCAAGCGCGGGTTCATGCCGGCATTGTGGAAGTATTCGAGCGATATCCCGAGGCATTGATTGATTTGCTGCAATTCCAAGGGCATGCGCTTCCCGAGGGGTTGCTCGTACGATCCCCGGAAACGCAGATTCATGCCGCAGTCATCGAAAGACGAGTCGACCGAGTGTTCCTCCAAGGTTCGTCGGATGCGCCCCAAGGGTTTTTCTTGCTCGAGGTGCAACGTCGTAACGACCCTTCGAAACGATTCACATGGCCGTTTTGTTTGGAGTTTGCCCGTAGCCGATACTGTTGCGAGGGTGCGCTCGTGGTTGTCACGACACACGAGAAGGTTCGTCGCTGGATTCGAGACACGATTGCGCAACCGACAGGAACGTGCGGAACATCGAGAAAACTGGAACCTACGGTCATTGCGCTCGACACGATCCCCTTGAAGCAACTGCTTTGCCGCGACAAGCTCTTCATGGTGCCCCTGGCGGTTGCTGCCCACATCGACAAACCCAGTTGGAAAGAGGTCACGGAAAAAGCGTTGCGCTTGACATTCAAGCCACCATCGAACCGCTTGGCATTGACGCTGATCGATGTCATCCTCGGGATGTTGGACGATGTCCAACGGCGAGAGGTTGAACAGGACATCATGGAACCAGTTCGCTACCGAAGTGAAACTCTCAGGCGGTGGTATGCTGAAGCTACAGCTGAAGGCAAGGCTGAAGGCAAGGCTGAAGGCAGAGCCTCGGCGCTCGTGGAAATCTTACGGAACCGAAACATCGTGGTTCCTCCGGCGACCGAAGCCCGCATTCTCGCGTGTCGCGACGAAGCTTGTTTGAGCCGCATGATGTTGCGAGCGCTCACGGCTTCGTCCATCGATGATGTTGTACGTGACGAACTTCCCGCAACAAACTCGACACCCACCAAGAACGCCGATCGTTCTTTGCGCAAAACCACTTCCGCGACAACTGCAACGAAACGCTCGCGCAAAAGCCGCAAAGCAGCCTGAACTCGTCCGCTCATCAGAAATGCCGGCCTCAATTTTCTATATGCCCGCCGATTGATGCCAGCAAAGCCAAAATCTTCCGCTCGACGAACTTCACGCCCATCTTTTGCGCATTGGCCAAGGCTTCGCGGAGGGCTTGCTCGGCTTCGTTTTTCCGGCCAAGGCGCAGCAAGGATTCCGCTTTGCAATACAGCCATTGCGACTGGACGACGTACATCCCGTACTTTGTTATGAATGACAACGCGTCTTCCGTTTCAGCGAGCGCGCGTTCGTCCTGGCCCGACTGGTGGTAGGCATGTCGAATCACTATGCGATAAGATAGATACAGTACCGCATCTCTCCCCCCCTCCAGAAACTTTCGATACAACGATTCGATTTCGGCGATGTATTCCGCGACCGACTCGATGGCGAACGTGCCGTATCGCTCGAGCAACTGGCTGCCACACAGGAGGAAAGGAAGCTCGTATTTCGTGGCGATTTCACTGGCCTGATGAGCATTCTCATAACAAAGAGCCCGGTCCTCACAAAATAATCCGAGGGTGGCCACTGCGTGCAAGGCGAAAATGAGCGCAACGGGGTTGTTGAGCTGTTCCGCCATGGCCACGAAGAGGCGACCTTGTTCCAATGCTTTGTCGAGCTCATCGGCCATTGCAGTCGTCCAGATCGAATACGTCATGGCGAGAATCAAGGGATGCAAACCGGTATTTTCGTAAAGTTCGCTATCCGTAGAGCCACAAAGTCGCATGACTTCACGGATGTGATGGTTTGTCGTCTCGATATTCGAGCGCCAAAAACTCGCCATCATGAGGCCAATATGGCCATGCGCCTGAATGTGCGCTGCACCAAGAGCCGTGCCAATCTCCAAGACCTCTGTCGCCAATGCGTCGAGCGCTGAAAAATCTCCCTCCGCGAACCGGACAGTCGCCATATTCACGAGCACCAAGGCGAGGGATAACTTGTCCCCCAACGTGAGGCATAGTTCGCGCGTATGTGCAATAAAGGCGTCGAACTGTTGCTTCGTCCCCCCCACAGTTACCAGGTAGGCTCCGCCGAGACGAAGGCGAATCGACAATTCGCGCCGCATCTTCTCCGTAGGATCCATCGAATCAATCCGCTTCAGCAATTCGAGCGCCCGTTCAAAATGTTTGATAGCTTCGCGATATGCGCTGAGACGGATCGCTCGGTCGCCGGCCTGAATCAGGTAACCAATGGCCTTGTCGAAATCCTCGGCCTGCGTGTAATGGTGCGCCAAGACGACCGCAATCGATTCCGTTTGGCCTTCATGTGTTTTTTCGAGGCATTCGGCAATGTCACCATGAAGCAACATCCGCTCACCCTCGGACAAACCACTGTATACGTATTGCTGCACCAGCCCCTGGGCAAACCTATATCCAAATGTTCGTCGTGGACCAATCCGCTGCGTACCTCGCGACACGACAATCCGATGTTTCTTCTCCAAACCTTGCGAAATCGTTCGTAACAACGAACGCTCGTCTTCTTTGCGCAGCGCAGAAAGCATATACACACTGAACTGCGACCCCTCGACACTCGCTGCGCCCAGCATTTCACGCTCGGCTGTTTCGAGCCCTGCCAGTCGTTCGCCGATGACCCCTTCAATGCGTGATGGAAGCTCGCCCCAGGGAATGGAATTGGTAAGCGTGGGTTGCGCAGTTGTCGAGTTCTGCATTCGCGTCCGCACGGCGTGAAGAAGCTCGAGCGCAAAAAGAGGGTGACCACCAGTGTGTTCGAAGAACGATTGCCGAAAATCGGCGTCTGCTGGCAATTCCTCGGCATCGAGGAGCATATCGGAGCAGCGTTTCCGATCCTCGGCGGACAATGCATCGAGATTGAGCACCACATCGCCATAGATGCGCGTGATTTCTCGCAAAAGCAGCGTCATGGGATGCGGTGGGTTTGTCTCGACAGCCACGACATCACTTTGGCATGTGCCCAGGATCATGAGTTTCATGGCCCGAAATCGTCCGGCAAGGTGCAGCAGAAGCCCTCCGGAAGCATCATCGAGCCATTGCAAGTCGTCGAATACGAGCACAAGAGGGTGGACTGCCGCGACTTTGGTTAGAATCTCGGTGATTTGCCAATAGACGACATTCGTCACGAGTTTTCGATGCGAATCGTTTGTCTTCAACAACTGGGCGTGCGCTTCCGCGGCCCAGGTGTGGCCGTGCGTGGCCAGCGATGTTAGACGTGACAATACGACGGACTGGGGGAGCAAGGGTCCAATGAGGTCCGCGCCAATGGCCGTCAATGCCTGAAGCGCCGCGATTTGCAGATTGCCAAGCGCCTGGCGATTCGTCGGCATCGGTGCATTGCGTACAGCTCCGACCAAATGCAGTAATACCTCGACAATGGGCGCATACGGGTCCTCTTGACCGGTGCGGGGCAGGCATCGCGCGCCGACAAACACCACGGGTTGCTGCTCATTGGCCATTTGTCTGCAAAATGCTGTGACCAATGCGGATTTTCCGCTGCCAGCTTCGCCAATGACCAATGCGGCAGAGTTTTTTCCAGCAAACGCCTCGTCGAGCAATGTCCGCAGGCGCGCGAGTTCCTTTTCTCGGCCAAAACATGGCGGGCCAACCGAATCTGGTGCATCGGGCTCGAATTCGTCGTCGTGGGGCTCGGACGGGTCTTTCCGGTCGGGAAATTGAAAAATGACCGAGTTATCACCGCGTAAGCAAAGAATGGGCGAAAATGCCTCGGCGGTCGTGGCGACCAAGGTGCGACGCATAGCGGCGATGGCAGCGCCAATATCGCCTCGGGTTTGTTTTTCAACGATCAGAGATCGATAAAGAATGGATGAACAGGTGCGGGCCATTGCGGCTCGAACTGGCCAAAGATGGGCAATGACGGCGCTCGCCCCGGCTTTGGCAAAACATTCGGCGGCACTGCCGAAAACACCAGGCCGGGCACCCTCGCAAGCTTCGAGGATGACGAGGCGCAACGTTGAAGCAAAATGGGCGCTCAGTTCCCGGGCGAACGATTCTGCAGAAATCCAAATGGGATCGCCGTCGTCGTCATCACCAAGGCGAAGCATGGGTTTGCCCGTGGAATCGACCGAGCCATGGCCAATAAAATGTACGATATGAGGAACGGGGCCATTTCGGAGACGTGCGTAAAGTCGCTCGGCGTCGATGTTGGAGCCCGTGATTGGTTCGAGCCATTCGATCTCGCCTGATTCAATGGGCAGAACTCGGCGTAATGTCGTAATGGTGGTTTCCGATTCTTGGGGGGCAATGACGAGCACGCGAACGGCGCCTTCAATGGTTCCAGGATTCCAAACCTCGGTGGACAAGACGCCTCGGGCCAGGACGAGGCGCGGGTCTGTCCCCCAAAACCCTTCGGATGTACCGGGTTTACAGAGCGCTTCCCACGGCATGGCTTGGAGTGTCTCGTCGTGCAGAAACAGGCGCACCAAGATGGGGGCTTGGTCCTTGGAGGCTTCGAGGAGGCGCAACAAGACATCGTGAAGCTCGCCGCTCAGGATTTCTCGATAAAGAGCCTGGGCCTGATCGATTGTGTTGGGATCGAGTGGCCTCGAAGCTCTGGCGGCGCGACTGACTCGGGACGAAAAGTCGTCAAGATCGAGCTTGGGGGATGCGGCAATCACGTGTGCAGCAGGTCGCTCACCTCGACAGCCACGACCGAGCACCTGAAGTGTTGGTCCGTTGCCGGAAAGGTCGAGTTCAAGCCACATGTGGTGATTACGCTGCCAGCAAGTCGCGCTCGTGGTCAAGCAGCAATCGAGAGGCAGAAAGCTGTCGATGCCGAAAGTATTTCGGACGTGGGCTCGTGACGTCGCTGGGGTCGTGTAGGAAACGCCGCAGCGGGTGTTCTGAAGAGACAAACTGAGTTGCTGGGGGAGGACCAGAGGACAGGAGGAGGGGAGGATCAGTGGTGCACATCCTGTCGCCCACGTATTCTCTGTGGAGCCATGATGCGAAATGCTTTCTTTGCGGTTCTTCTGGGCCTTTTTGTAGCTTGCTCGCAATCCGAAAGTACCGGCTTCGGTTCGTCCGAAGAAGGTCAAACCGGAGGTGGGAGTTCGTCGAGTACGTCTGCCGGATCGAGTGGTTCTACGAGTGGAACGGGTGGAATGGGCGGTGTGGGGGGCGTGGGGGGCGTGTGTGACGATGCGGCTGAGTGTGGGACGTTCGATAGTGCGTGTACGGGGTGTGCGGTATCGGCGACGTGTGCCGAGGTTTATGACGGATGTTTTGGTGACGCGACGTGCCTTGAATTCAACAAGTGCTGGGCGGGTTGTAACGGAGATGTGATGTGCCGGAGTGCATGTACCGAATCGAATCCAATCGGTGCAGAGAGGTATCAAGCGCTGCTCACGTGCATCGTCTGTCAGGTCTGTCTCGGCTCGTGCAAAGACTCGGAGTTTGCCACCACGTGTCCTTGAGCGCGTGTTGAACAGGCTGCTGCGCAAATCTTGGCGTCGGTCGGCCTCGCTCAGCGTCTGAAGTACGCTTCCGCCGGCCTCCCTAGCCAAGATTCGCTCGCGACGCCTGTTCAACACGCTCTGAGCAACACGCGCGAAAATTGGCCCATCGTTCGTACGAACCAATCCTCCCTTCAATGAATCACGATGTCGTGGTAACCCTTCCCGAACCCGCAAGGGCAATCCAACGGGCATGGGCAAAAATCTCCTCGTCATCAACGTCGACATCCGCGAAACGCGCGTCGCCCTCATCGAGAACGGCATCATTGCCGAGCTGCACATCGAACGCGATGCGCAGAAGGGAACACTCGGCAACATTTACCTCGGCAAGGTCAGTCGCGTGCTACCGGGCATGCAGGCGGCCTTTATCGACATCGGCCTCGAGCGCGCAGCGTTTCTTCATGTCGAAGATCTGATTCGTCCCGACGATTTCGACGCGTACCTAGCAGGGCGTCATCAACATGGTTCGGGTCCTGAAGACGATGATCGTTCATCGTCTTCGTCGCACGAAGACTCGGCACGCGCCGAGCGCGAAGTAAGCATCTCGCTCCCGACAGCGCTGGACGTTGCTCCGGATGCAGATGCTGAAGAAGTGGAAAACTACGACGAACAGCCGAGTGATCTTGGTGATGTTCGCGATGAATCCGCTTCGTACGACGCATCTTCGGAAGAAAGAGTGGCGGACGAACCGCCCGTCGACGACGCACCCGTCGATGAAACACGTGTCGACGAGGACGCTCCGGCGGCCGACGTCGATGTTGCGAGTGACGCTGCGAGCGATGCTGCACCTGCTGCAGCTTGCGATGATGGGCTTCGCCGTCGTGGGCTCC
>DAOMZH010000392.1:0-9355 GCA_035437985.1 Polyangium sp. (in: bacteria)
CTGGTTGCCGTCGTCGCACTGCTCGCCCGACTGCACGTAGCCGTCACCGCAGAATGCGTTTTTGCAAGTAAAGAGACATCCGTCGGTATTGACTGGATTGCCATCGTCGCATTCCTCGTTTGGCTGGACGATACCGTCACCACAACCAGGCAAACTGCAATTGTTTTTGCAGCCGTCGTTGTCGTTGGTATTGCCGTCGTCGCACGATTCCACGCCGCCTTGGACATAGCCATCGCCGCAGGTGGCATTTTTGCAATTCACGACGCACGTGTCGGTATTGGACGCATTGCCATCGTCGCATTCTTCGGTGCCTTGGTAGACGATTCCGTCCCCGCAGATCGCGTTTTTGCAGACGTTGAGGCACGCGTCGCCATTGGTCATATTGCCGTCGTCGCATTCCTCGACGCCCGTGTGAATGAACCCGTCCCCGCACGTGGCATTCCTGCACGCCGAAGTGCACTGGTCCGTATTCACCATATTCGAGTCGTCACATTCTTCGACGCCCATCTGGACAAACCCGTCCCCGCACGCCGCGTTGTTGCACGTCGCGAGGCACGCATCCGTATTTGATGCATTTCCGTCGTCGCATTGCTCGACACCAGCCCGGACGAACCCGTCCCCACACGTAGCGTTGTTGCACGTCGCAAGACACGCATCGGTGTTCACCATGTTTCCGTCGTCGCATTGCTCCATGCCTGCATACACGACGCCGTCACCGCAGGACGCCGCGACGCACGTATTCAGACAAGCATCCGTATTGACCGTATTGCCATCATCACACGTTTCGACGCCTGCTCGGACGAACCCGTCTCCGCACGTGGCGTTGTTACACGTCGCGAGACACGCGTCGGTATTGAGCATATTGCCATCGTCGCATTGCTCGACGCCGGTACGCACGAAGCCATCACCGCAGCTGGCCACGACGCAGGTCGCGAGACACGCGTCGGTGTTCAGCATATTGCCGTCGTCGCACGTTTCGACCCCGGTACGAATGAATCCGTCGCCGCAGGCGGCATTGACGCACGTATTGAGGCACGCGTCCGTGTTTGACATATTGGCGTCGTCGCATTGCTCAGGACCGTTGACGATCATATCGCCACAACGTGGTCCAGCACCGGAGCAATCGGATTTGCAGAAACCGTATTGGCCATTCTGCGCGCCGTCGTCGCACATTTCGCCGCCGCTGATGACGCCATCGCCGCAGAACACTGCTGGAGCGAATTCATACGCGCCGATGTCAAAGGCCGCTCCACCGAGCCCATCGCCATCGATTGGCCGCGTTTTGCCATCTCGATCGACCGAAGGAGCCCCCATCGAAGTACCTGTATCAATGCAAATGCTGCCCATTTGCAAATGCAAGTCCGTGGGAGCACTGACGTAATTCGGGTTTTGCGAAATGCACCCGGTTCCTTGCGTGACGTTGTAGTAATTGGTTCCGTTGTTCCAAACGTCGCAGTACGTCACGTTGATGGTGGTCGAACCACCTGTCGCACGGTATACACCATACGACTGACTCGTGATGATGCTGTTTTTCACATTGACCGTCGCTTGTGAACCCGTACTCGAGCTGGCATATACGCCGAGTCCGGATGTCCCATTCGAGTGAATCGTCGAATTGGTGACATCGACGTTTGCGCTCCCATTGCCGATCACCGAAGCATAAACGCCATAACTTGCTCCCGCCGTTCCGGTAATGACGCAGTTCGTGAGCGTCGTATTCGTCATCGTTCCGTTTACGCTGATGTATGCACCGCTATTCGTATGATTGCGGAGCGTACAGCCCAATATCGTCGGCGATGCCGAACCATTGATGACCGCGCCATACACGCTTCCATTGACGGTTAGATTCGTGAATGTCGGCGTACCGGCGTACAGATACAGACCGTAATAGGTCGTCGTGTTCGACACGTTGGTCGCGGAAAGAACGTTTCCTGATGCGTCGCTACGAATACCGGCGTACGTTCCTTGCAGATCGACGTTGTTGAGTGTCGCAGCCGTGCCAATTGCATCCACCACGACTCCGTGCCACGAGGATTGCGCAACGTTCGACGACTTGAGCGTAATGGGGCTCATCGTCGTGCCGATTGCATTGAGCGTGCCTTTGACGACGAGTTCTCCCTTTGCTGCATCCAATCCCGAGCCCATGATATCGGAATTGGCTGTGAAGTTGAGAGTGACACCCGGGTCGATCGTGAGCGTCGAGTTTTTCCCGACCGTCAAGTCGCCGGGCACCGTATAGGGCGATCCCGCCGTATTCAACGTCGTATTGACCCAAAGAACGCCGTAAAGACCTGGTGTGGGATCATTGACATAAGGCAATGGTCCCAGGTCCTGCATGGTTTCACCCGCAAAACGCGAAGGCGAATTGGACGTCAGCCGGAGGTTGCTCGGCGCATTGACGTAAAGCGGGTTGGAAGAAATGCACCCATTTCCTTGGGTGACGTTGTAGTAATTGGTTCCGTTGTTCCAAACGTTGCTGTAGGTGACGTTGATCGTCGTCGAGCCACCAGTTGCCCGATAAACACCATACGATTGGCTGGTGATGTTGCTGTTTTTCACGTTGACCGTGGCAATGGATCCCGTACTCGAACTGGCATAAACACCGAGCCCGGACGTACCATTGGAGTGCATGGTCGATCCGGTCACATTGACGGTCGCGTTGCCGTTGCCAATCACGGACGTATACACCCCATAACTCGCCCCCGCCGTGCCCGACATGGCACAATTGGTGATGTTTGTCGTGGTCATCGTGCCATTCATGCTGATGTACACACCGCTATTCGTGTGCGCCAAGAGCGTGCAGCCCGTAATCGTTGGCGCCGCCGATCCATTGACCACCGCGCCATACACGCTGCCATTGACGGTTAGATTCGTGAACGTTGGCGTGCCGGCGTTCAGATACAAACCGTAATACGTGGTCGTGATCGACACGTCGCTCGCCGAAAGTACATTTCCCGAAGCATCACTGCGAATGCCGGCATACGTGCCTTGCATGTTCACTTTGGTCAGCGTCGCAGCCGTCCCAATTGCATCCACGACAACGCCGTACCAAGACGATTGCGTAACGTTGGACGATTTGAGCGTAATGGGGCTCATCGTCGTACCGACTGCATTGAGCGTGCCTTTGACGACGAGCTCTCCTTTGGCCGCATCCAATCCCGAGCCCATGATGTCGGAATTGGCTGTGAAATTGACGGTGACGCCAGGATCGATCGTGAGCGTCGAGTTTTTTCCGACCGTCAAGTCACCCGCAACCGTGTAGGGCGAACCGGCGAGATTCAGAGTCGTATTGACCCAAAGAACGCCGTAAAGACCTGGCGTGGGATCATTGACGTAAGGCAACGGTCCCAGGTCCTGCATGGTTTCACCCGCAAAACGCGAAGGCGAATTGGACGTCAGCCGGAGGTTGCTCGGCGCATTGACGTAAAGCGGGTTGGAAGAAATGCACCCATTTCCTTGGGTGACGTTGTAGTAATTGGTTCCGTTGTTCCAAACGTTGCTGTAGGTGACGTTGATCGTCGTCGAGCCACCAGTTGCCCGATAAACACCATACGATTGGCTGGTGATGTTGCTGTTTTTCACGTTGACCGTGGCAATGGATCCCGTACTCGAACTGGCATAAACACCGAGCCCGGACGTACCATTGGAGTGCATGGTCGATCCGGTCACATTGACGGTCGCGTTGCCGTTGCCAATCACGGACGTATACACCCCATAACTCGCCCCCGCCGTGCCCGACATGGCACAATTGGTGATGTTTGTCGTGGTCATCGTGCCGTTCATGCTGATGTACACACCGCTATTCGTGTGCCCGAGCAACGTACAGCCCGTAATCGTGGGCGATGTCGAACCATCGCTGACCGTGCCATAAACGCTGCCATTGACGGTTAGATTCGTAAACGTTGGCGTGCCGGCGTTTAGATACAAACCGTAATAGGTCGTTTCTATCGACGTGTCATTGACCGACAACACCATTCCCGGAGCATCGCTACGAATACCCGCGTACGAATGCTTGATGATCGCATTGCTAATCGTCGCACTCGTGCCCGTTGGCTCTACGACGATGCCGTACCAACTCCCCTGTGCCGTACCCGTTTGTGCCAGAAATTGCACCGGACTCGCTGCCGTACCATTCACGACCAAGGAGCCAATGACGATGATCTCGCCCTTCGCCGGATCTTTCCCCGCGCCTTGGCTATCGCCCGCGGCGAATTGCACAATGGTGCCAGCCTGAATCGTCAACGTGCCGCCAGTCAAAATGGTGACGTCACCTTGCACGATGTACGGATTGCCCGCGGGAGTCCACGTGGCGTTCCCTATCGTGCCCCCACCAATGATCGTCGCCATTGCCACGCGCGGCAACAACGTCACGACGCCCAACGCAAACACCAGCATCACGAAATGCAGTAGTCGCGTCATCGTTCGGTTCGACATACGCACAGCCTCCGGAGCGTCATGCTCCGCCTTCTTTTCTTTTGAATGCAAACGTTCTCGCACGACTTCACCGACGTCCGCAAAAGGACGTTCGTGCAGACGAACTTTGGTTGGTCTCGAAACGAATGCCCGTGGTGGGCAGTTTGAACGCAGTACAGTCAAACCGCGCGAGTGCGTCAAGCGGCGTGGCGGGCTATTTCTGAAGGGGGATCGTCGTTCAGGGAGGAGTGAACGCGCTGCCATTCCAGCGCAGCATCACGGGTTTGCCAGTCGCCGGTAACTCGACGTCGCTCGTCGCGAGACGCGGTACTTTGCCATCTGCTTCCGGCACGAGCACCGACAGCTTCACGCTCGTCGCCCGTGCCGGCGGCAAGTCTTCTGGCCGCGACAAACGCAGCTGAATCGGAGACTTTTCTCCAGCTCCAAAGTGCAGCGTGTACGCACCGATTCCCGTCGCAATCACGTCAGGTTCGGTCTCGTCTTTGTCCCGCAACAACTTCACGTCGACCGGCAATGCTCCCGCTGGTGAACGCACGAGCACCACCACCGTGTCCGCAGGGTAGGGAAGCTCGAGCGCTGCACGCGTCAAGCGATCCAACGTCGTTGCATCAACGTCTTTCGTCCCTCGACCTTCCGCGAGCAGCACGTGCGCAAGGCGTCCTGCGAGTTCACCAAGCTTCGCATCACCTGCACGTCCACCCGTTTGCGCCACACGTCCGAGCATGCGGTGCGCAATGTCGAGACGTCCTGCTCCCGCGTGCGCAAGTGCCAATCGAATGCTCGCTGCAGGATCGTCCGGCATCAGTTCTTCGAGCACGGCGTACGCAAGCGATGCGTCCTCGTAAAACCCTTCATTCCGCAATCGATCACCAAGAAACGCTCGGGCCCACGGATCACGCGGCGCTCGTTCTCCGAGTTCGCCAAACGTTCGTCGCGCTTCACCTTCGTCACCAATGCGCAAAAGAGCTGATGCGGCATCTGCCAAAAGGCCCGCATCCGCAAACGGATCCAAACGCACGCGCCGAATCTCGTCTGCTAGCTCGGTCTTCATGTCGAGGTTCTCGAGCAACGCGAAAAGGCGGCGACGCAAGCGCGCATCATGCGGCGCGATTCCGAGGAAACGACGCACGACTGCAAGGCGCGCTTTGTCATCGGCCGCTGCTCGGTATTGCTTCCGGAAAGTACCCACGGGGTATTTCTCTTCGCCGAGCAGCGCGAGTTTGATCGCCATGAGTTCTTCGGGACTTTGCGCACGGCGAATTGCTTCTCGACGCAGCAATGCCGCAGCATCCGCTTCGCCGGCAATCTCCAAACGCGTCGCCACGGCTACCCGCGACAAACCTGTCGTCTCGTGCAGCAAAACCAGTTCTAGAAGTGCACGTCGATCGGTCCACGTCGGAAGCTCGCACGATTGTTTTGCTTCGACGTACACCACGTCAGCCGCGGCGCGATCGAGTCGTTCCCGCCAAACACCTCGACGCAGTGGAAGAGGCAAGAACGATGTCGGTGAACACTTGCGGCCACGCAATGTTGGTAGTGGCGGAGGCAGGTCCAGAATGCGCGAAACATCGATCGTCACATTCAAACCACTGGCGGGAAAAACCATTCCGCGAACGACGACTTCGACGCACCTCGCAAGTGCTGCATCATCAGCTCCCGCAATGCCTTGAACCTTCGCGTCTTCAGCTTTTCCTTCGCCATCGATCTTGAAGCGCACATCGAGTTTGCCCGAGAGCTCGGGTCGTAATGCCGCACGTGAATCGCGACACGCCCGAACCGAGGGCCTTGCTTCGTCGAGTGCTCGCGCAGCTGCATCGGCGACTGCCGCCTTAAACGCCTTTTCATCATCCGGAGCATCACCAGCTTCGGTTTCTTGCGGCACGTTCGTCAACGTTCCCGCTGATGTTCGAGGCGTGGCGAATGCCGCGGAAAAACCAGATTCGGGACCCGCTGACAAATCCAAAATGCGCGTCTGCAAAAGCGTCGGCGTGTAGATCCCGCCGCTGCTCGCGACAAACCCGGTCCATGGCGTGAGCAGCCCTGCGCGAAGAGCCACGTCCGTCGCTGCTTCGCGTCCTTTGCCTTCGAGCGCAATGTGTTCGACACGCGCCGCTGCCCAACGACGAGCCACATCCGCTTCGTTCCGAGCACGTTCGACCACCACGGCTCGTTTTTCTTCGTGCTCGCCTTTGGCGTCACGATAACGAAGCGTGATTTCTCGCGGCGGTTCTCCTTTTACACGACCAACCGCAAAGACCGTTTCTCCCGAGGCAACAGCGCGTGGTGCACGTGGATAAATCCGTTCGACATCGGGCCCGAAGGCAATCTCCACATTCGCCACGGCTGGTTGCAAAGCTTGCGCAATGAGCTCCGTCGCTGCGCGGCTCGCATCGTTCGTGTCGGCAATCTCGAGCAGCGGTCCTGAACCACGCACCAAACTCGCGAGCGCAAATCGATTCACGAGTGGACCAACACCGACTGCGCCAAGACGCGGCACTCCACCCTTGCGTCGAGCCAAACGGGCGTGAATCAAATCGACCGTTGGATCTCCAACGGTTGGCCAACCATCGCCGACGTAAATCACCATGCCAGCAGGTGCATTTGCCGGAATTGCATCTGCACCTGCTTCGAGCGCGCGACCTAGATCCGTCGCTCCGCCCGTCGACAGCTTCGACAGCGCTTCAAGCGTTGCTTTGCGGCGAGCATCGTCGACAGGACCCAGCGCCGGTCCGACTTGACGAACCGTTTGATCGGCCGCAAGCACGACCGCTCGATCCCGTGCTCCAAGACCGAGAAGCACTGCATCGACGAGAGCTCGTTCCGCATCGAAAAGAGCTGGTTCGACGCTCGATGACGTATCGAGCACGAGGGCCAACGTGACCCCGTCCTCTTGAGCAACCTCGGGAACTTCGGTGCGAACGAGGATCGTTGATGCAGGATCTTCCGTGTCGCCATCGAACGGCGGCGCGACGAACATGCGTGCAGGACTCGGCGGTTTGTCGACTTCCACATCGACGACGAGATCCGCAGTGGGTCGATAATCGGGGCGACGAACTTCGACCGTGCTTCCCGTGACGCGTGCTCCAAGACCTGCGCCGATGGAGCGCGGACTCGAAGATGTTGCATCAACACGAGCGGAAAATTCACCAATCAGTGGCGGCGTCGCATCGGACACCATCGGGTAGCGATACTGCACGACCCACGTTCCATCTGCTTTTGGACGAGGCGAAAGCCACTCGACGTACCGGACGATCACGTCGACCGAAGCACCTGGCGAGATGCCTGGAATGCGTGCCCGAACCCAGCCTTCGCCGGCCCATTCGAGCAGTTCCGTAGCTTGTCCCGACCCATCGCCACGCCCTCGGGTCGCAAGCGAAATGCGTCCTTCTCGGATCGAGCCACCACGTGCCGAGGCAAACCGCGACACGATCGCACCAGGTGGAATCGCCAAGCGATAGTCGCCGGTGACCGTGTCACTGCCCGCGTTGAAAAACGTCGTGCGCACTTCGGTTTCGGCGATCTCACGAGCCACGATCGCATCGACATCGTGCGCGCGAATCGTCAGCGGCGAACCTGCTTCACCTGGTGTTGCTGGACGACCCCAGAGCTCTCCGACGGCTCGACGCGGCGCACCTTTGGCACCCCAAGGAGCAGCCATGCCTCCGGTCCAATCGTCGTAACCACGCTCGGGTGCAACCGTGACGGTTTGTCCTTCCACCGATGCAGTTTCACCTGTGTGCACAGTTTTTTCTGCACCATTGGCCCGCACGGTGATTTCTTCGGTCGCCGCATAAAGCTTTGAGCTCGAAGGTTTTGCTTTCGGACGTTCGATGCCCGTGTTCGCACCACTCACGATCGCCACGGCCCCGCCGACGTTGATCTCGGTCCGTGCTCCCAGTGCTCCCTGCACGAAGATGCGCCCGTACTCGAGCTCCAAACCTTTTTCCGTCAGCTTGAGGTTCGTTTCCCGATCCACGACGAGCGAACTGCCATCGTCGAGGCGAAGGCGTGCACGTCCATCGTTGTCCGTCGTGACGACGTCGCCAATGGACAAACGCCGGGTCTTGTGCACCGGTGTGCCCGCGGTTTTGACGGACGAATGCACCGCTTGAACATCCGCAAGCGTGGCGATGAGCGGTTGCGTCGGCGCTCGTTCTCCGCGCCCGCGCAGAAGCATCACGGTCGCCACGATGACGACCAACGAACCCACGAGCCCAAACAGAGCCGGCGGGATGTTCATCCCTTGCGGTTGCGGTGCTGAACTGTTTGACCGGTGATACTGCGCAATCGCTCGCGGATCACTCAGCGGCAACCATTCGACCGTGTCGAGTTTGTCCTCGCGCGTGACGACGACGATCCTTCGTTCGACGGCTTTGGGCGTCGCCGGTGGCGGTGGCGGAGCTGCCACGACATCGTCGTCATCATCATCGTCGTCGTCATCAGCTGCCGGTTTCGTTGCACTCGTCGGCTTGGACGACGTTTCGAGCTCGGCTTCGTTTGATACGTCCAGCGGTTCCGTATCCGGGGCTTCGTCAGTACGAACCGTCGGCGGAGCTGCGCTTTCGGAAGCAGGGGCGGCCGGCGTCGATTCCGGCGCATCTTTTCGTTCGTCGCTCACGGCTTGCCCTCCGAGCTTCGTAGCTGATCGAGCGTGAATTCTTGTTCGTTCGAGCCATCGCGTGCGAATCGCACTGGCACCTTCACGATCTTTTCCTTGTCTTCACCTTCGTCGAACACGACGGTCAACGTTGCTTGGGCTCCGAGACGCGCTGCATGAGCAACGTCTTCCTTCTCGAGTTGAACCCAGATCTTCGCATCGGGGCGCAGCGGCATGAGCGCTTGCGCAATACCCAGCGTCACGTCGCCTTCGGGCGCGGGCATCTTCGAGCCGAGTGCGTTTGTCCAAAGAGCCGGGTGGAAC
>DAOMZH010000393.1:0-9355 GCA_035437985.1 Polyangium sp. (in: bacteria)
CGCTCAGGTTCGGCGGGACGAAGCGCTACAAGCGTGGGCGCAGGAATTGCGAGCGGAGACGGGCGGACGCGTGAAAGGGTTTGGCGAGGACGAATCGGGCCGCATCGAGACGCTGAGGTATCTCATCGCGGCACTGACGCGAATCATTTTCACGGCGAGCGCGGAGCATGCGGCAGTGAATTCGCCGCAGGCTGGGCTCATGACGTTTACGCCCGCAGCGCCTTGTGCGGGGTATCGGGCAGCTCCCGTTTCCGTAGACGATGCTGGTTCATCGCCGCTCATCGACATGTTCGCGCCGCTCGAAATGGCCAATCTGCAAATGGAATTTTTGACCCTGCTCGGCGGCGTCGTGCATACGAACCTTGGTCAATACGCTGCGAATTGGTTTACCGACAAACGCGTCGCCGAAGCATTACGCGCATTCCAGGACGAGCTCGCGCAGATCGAAGGTACGATCAAGAAGCGCAACGAGACTCGGTTGGGGCCTTATCCGTTCTTGTTGCCGTCACAAGTTCCGCAAAGCATCAACATTTGATCTCCCGCCCGGAGTCGGTGCCGCACGCGAAACCTTGGGCAACGTGACGACGAATTCGCAGCATTCACCTTCGACGGATCGGAACTCCAGCGTTCCTTTATGGCCTCGGGTAATGACGGAATGGCTGATGGACAGACCGAGCCCTGTGCCCTCCCCCGGCGGTTTCGTCGTGAAGAATGGCGTAAAGATCTTCGATTGTACAGCCGCGGGAATGCCGGCGCCATTGTCGTAGACTCGAATCTCCACGGATGATCCTTCGCCTCGGGTAGTCACTCGCAGAGCTGGTGTATAACCTGCTGAATTGGTCTGCGCCTTTTTGTGCATCGAATAAACCGCATTAGTTGCGAGGTTCTGAATGACGCGGCCGACCTCCTGAGCAGCAACGAAGAGCGGTGGTAAATCGGTCGCCAATTGGAACTCGATATCGACGTCGAAATTCGTGTGCTGGAATCGGAATGCTTGATATGCGAGCCGCACGTTTTCAGCAACGAGCTCATTGAGTACAATCTCTTCGGTGGCTCCACTTCCTCCCCGAGAATGCTCGAGCATCGCGCGGACGATTCCATCCGCACGTTTCCCATGGTGCTCAATCTTCGTGGCGCATTCCTTGATGTCGTTGACGATATCCCTGATTCGTTGTCCATCCGCGCTAGCGCTCGAGCTCGACATGTCGGAGACGGTTTCGTCCAGCTCGCCAGCGAGATCTCGCGCAATTATCGCGAAGTTGTTGACGAAGTTCAGCGGATTTTTGATTTCGTGGGCAATCCCGGAGGTTATCATGCCGAGCGACGCGAGCTTTTCCTGGACGACGAGCCGTTCGTGCGCTTCGCGTAATTCTTCGAGCGCTTTCGACAATTCACGCGTGCGCTCGTTGACGCGATTGTCGAGCGTCTCGTAGAGTCGCGCATTTTCAAGAGAAATGGCAGCTTGTGCGGAGAGCAGATCCAGCAGGCGACATCGACTTGGCGTAAATACATTGTGGACCAAGTCATTTTCGAGGTACAGAACAGCGATCAGCTCCTTTTGTCGTAGAATGGGCTGGCACAACAATGACTTGGGTTTGCGACGGATGAGATAGTCATCTGCTTGGAATGGTCCGGCCTCGGTTGCGGCGTCATTAATCACCACGGGAGCGAGAGTTCTACGCACGTACCGTACGATCGCGGTGGACAAATCATTCCGCTGCTCGACGGGCGCATGATGCAACGAAATGTCGCCTGCCTGAATGCCTTCTCCGGCAGCAACGACGAGCGGCGAACTTCCTTCCAACACCAGAAATCCGCGACGTGCTCCGGCGTTCTCCATCACGATATGCATCAACTTCTTGAGCAATTCGGGCAGGACCACTTCGCTGGAAATCGCCTGTGATGCCTTCAAGACCGAAGTCAAATCCAATTCGACGCCGGAGACGTCGAATTCCCAGGGCGCAGGGGCAGTTTGTCCGCCGCCCGAAGAAGATATCGATCGTTTTGGCGCAAACCACGTCGGATAAGCCAACTCGAGCGCACGCGCCTTGGCGATTGCCCCCCAAAGCTCATACAAATGATGCGCTTTGGTCAAAAACAACTGCGCCACCTCGGTCTCGCCGTCTTGCTGCACGAAGCGTGCAAATAGCTCGACCGCAAGCGCCTCTTCGCCGCGACACTCGTTTTCGCGTGCATACGCCATTGCGCGCTGATACGCCTTGCGCGCTTGTTCCCTTTCCCCTGCAACCCGAAATCGTTCCGCCTCGACAATCCAATATCGATGCGCATGGTTCATCGGCGCCGATCTTGCGACGTGTCGAATTTTATTCTGATTTTCATCGACTCGCTCCAGCAATGTGCGTCGCTCGTCCGAAGACGATCGTGGGTATTTTTCCAACCACACGAGCGAGTCGTACAAGAAAAACGGAATGACTTGGTATTGACCGACGAGGCCGGGAAGTTGAGCACGGACCAGGTCGGCATACACACGAGCTTCATCGTATCGCTCGAAAAAGGAACAGAGAATGAGCTTCCACAAATAGACGCTGCCCAATGCATAAGCATCGTTGGCTCCGCGATGAAATTCGACCGCCGACACTTCGTCGTAATGATCTCCCACGAGCCTGCACGGATCTTCGGAAGGTTTTACAAGGTTCTCGACCAGTTGGGCAACCGCTTTCGTATACTGCAATGCCGGCGCGTGATTCAAATGCGCCAAAGCGGGAATGCTGAGGGCAAAGTTCTCCCTGAGTTCGCCGAGCTCGGTACCTCCAAGAAATAGCTGAGTGGCTCGCGTGACCAACGCGTAGGCGGCGAAATCGAGATCCCCAGCTTCGAGCGCCGTGCGATAAATGCCAGTAAATGCGTTGGCCGTGGACTTGACGGATTCCTTGTTATGAGCCAGGAAGCAATAAATCATGTATTCGGTGCGCGCTTGGACATGTTTTGCTTCATAGGCGCGCAATACGCGCAACGCGAGCTTGCCAAATGCATATCCATCGTCAATTCGACCAAGGGCGCCAACGAGCAGAATCCCCCACGATGCATATCCGCTCGCGGACGAGCCCGTCGTACCGTGCTCGATCGTCAACAACACCTGCCGTGCAGCCACGAGAGGAAACAGCGCCGGATCGTAGAGATACGACGTCGGAATGGTCATGGCCAAAATGCGAATGGCCGCAGCTTTCACCGGATCTTCGAGTGCTGGTAAGTTGATCAAGGAATCGATGGGCCCATCTCCGAGCGCTGCATCGATTTCCTTGGCGGCGGCCATGAAATCCTGAGCTGTCGGTCGTTCCGGAAAATGAACCCCCAGGGTGCGTAGAATCTCGAGCGATGTCGCGACCGCGTCCCCAAGACGATTCTGTGCATTGAATGCGAGAATGCGGATTTCGGCAATTTTGACTTGATTGAGGATTTCCGGCGCGTGCGCGAGGACGGCATTGACGTGCGTATCGATGGCGCCAAATTGTTTGTCGAGATAACTTGCTTCTGCTGCCCCGAGCCGCATGATGCGCGCAAGATCTGGATTTCGCGACCATAGCGACTCGTCGACGAGCGACAGAGCCCGTTGAAAATGGTCGAGCGCAACGGAATGAGCAGCCGAGGCCATTGCCTTTTGTCCGGCGGCGACGTTGAGCACAGCCAATTCGTCGCGCTCCTGCTGCTCCACGATACGCTCGGCACCGAGATTGAGATGTTTGACGATGCTGAACAAGCGTTCGTCCGTGGCGAGATTCGACGCGTGTTGCAGCAAAAGGCGCCCGACTTGCCAATGAACATCCGGTCGTTCGTGTGGCGCGATGAGCTGATACGCCGCTTGCTGCACGCGGTCGTGCAAGAATCGGTATGTGGCGCGCAGGAAAACGCTACCGTCGCCCATTGCCCCAGAGCGGCTCGAATGCGAGTCGATCAACTCGCGACTTGCGGCTTCGTCGTCGATCAACTTGCAACCATCGGACAACGGTAGAACGAGCCCGTCGCGAAGTGCGGGCCGAAGCGATTGTGCAGTCGAGATATTCGATGCCTGCAGAACCACCGCGAGACTTTCGAGGTCGAATGTATTCCCAATGCACGCAGCGAACCGCAATACACGCTGCGTATCCTGCGGCAACCCTTGGATTTTCGAGGCCATGAGGTCGACGACATTGTCCGTCGTGTCCATCTGCGCGATTCGATCGATATCCCATCGCCACCCCCCAGCGCTTCGATCGAAGGCAATGGCGCCAGCGTCGTGCAAAGAGGTCAAGAATTGGCCGATGAAGAATGGATTACCCAGCGTTTTTTTCACGAGCAGCTTGGCCAGCGGCGCCGCGGTCGGCAATGAACAATGGAGCGTATCCGCCAAGAGATCGTTACAATGTTCCAAACGCAACGGGGACAATCGAAGCGACGACAAACTCGCGCCGGCTTTACGCATGGCTTCGACAGTCACGAGCAATGGATGGTCGAGCTCCACTTCGTTTTCCCGATAGGCCCCGATCAAGAAGAGATGCGTCGATTGGGAATCCCCCATAATCCGCTCGATCAATTCGAGAGATGGTAAGTCGACCCATTGCAAATCATCCAGAAATATGGTCAAGGGATGTTTGATTCCCGCCAAAGACCGCAGAAAATGTTCGAAGGTGACTCGAAATCGGTTTTCTGCTTCTTTGGGCGAGACATCGGGGACCGGCGGGACTTTGCCCACGATGAGCGCGATTTCGGGGATGACCTCGATGATGGTTTGGGCATTGGGTCCCAAAGCATTCAAAATCGTTTGACGCCAACCATCGAGCACCTCGGCAGATTCCGTCAGCATTTGCCGGATCAGCTCGCGAAGAGCAATGATGAGCGACGCATACGGGACACACCGATCCAGTTGGTCACATTTGCCGGAAATGAAATGTCCGCGCTGTTCGACGATCGGCTTGCAAATTTCTTTCACCAATACGGTTTTTCCGATGCCCGAATGACCGCCAACGAGCATCAATTCTTTCGCCCCACCTGCGACGCGGGCAAACGCATCGAGCAACGCGCGAACCTGCTCTTCGCGCCCGTAAAGTTTCTGCGATAAATGAAGCCGATCCGGAATATCCGACTCGCCCAATGACCATGACTCGCCGGCTGATTTCTGTTCAATGTCCAAAAACCGTTCCAGATCCCACTTCAACCCATTGGCGCTTTGATAACGATCTTCAGCGCGTTTTTCGAGCAATCGACAGACCATCTTCGATACGATCAACGGGATTTGCCGATCGATTTCGTGCGGCGGCGGGGGCACGACGGCAATATGGCCATGTACCAGCTCCATTGGATCCTCCGAGACGAACGGCAAACGCCCGGTCAGCATCTCGTACAACGTGACGCCCAAAGAATAAAGATCGGTCCGATTGTCGATGGGCCGATTCATCCGCCCCGTTTGCTCGGGAGACATATATGGCAAGGTGCCCTGCAACATATTGGGGTTCAAGAGGATTTGCTCTTCGATTTGCAATTCGGTCGCAATGCCAAAATCAATAATGGTAACCGCGCCGGAAGGAGCATCCCAAACGATATTCGACGGATTGATGTTCTTGTGCATGATCTTGCGGCGATGAACGCTCTCGAGGATCTCGGCCAGTTTTACGGCTAGTTGTAATGTCGTGCCGACATCCAACACTTTTTCGGCCAATACCGCCGCCAATGACACCCCGGGCAACTCTTGCAGCACGATTCCAAATGTGTCTTCGATCCTCTCGAAGTCGTACGCAACCACGACACCATTGCCTCGAGCTTCGCGGGTGAGCCGGTATTCGCGACGCAGCCAAGCAACCTGCTCGATAGTGGGAAATGTACCCTTCAATAACTTGAGTACGACGTGCTGCCCGTCTTCGTTACGCACCGCGCGACAAATCTTGGTGGCGCGCCCTTCGTGAAGGAGTTCGTGAATCGAATACTTGGCAGAACCGGGTAGAGTCGTTTCTTTCACTTTGGCTCCTACGCACACCACAGCCTCGATGGACTTCGCGTGTGCGCGTGATATTTCATTTGGTCATGCCTGTCAAAAAAGTGGATCAAATTGTTTTGTGGCTATACACCTACGTCTACGCTTGGTTCGTCGTGGTCTTCGGATCTCTGCGCAGAGAACGCATGTCGCACGACAATGGCCTTACCTCCAAGGGCGTCGTGCATATTCTCGACGACCTGACCATTACAACGCATGACTTCTTCGAGCCGGGGCGAACCTTCCCGTGCCGGCTGCGGCATGCGAGCGTGTCGTACATGGACGACACCATCATTCAAGTTCGAGCGGCTTCGCTCAAATTCGCCGACTCGCGTTACGAAAGCCCACTCGACTTGGAAATGAACACCGGCACCATCTCCCTGTTCTGGTCCGCGCGAAACTTCATCGAATTCGTGAAATGTCGCGAGAAGACGAACGGAACGGCCTTCGTCCGATTTTATGACAAATACCCTCGAGGGCTCGACGCTGCCTGGGACGGTATTCGTAAATATCCGACGTCGTTCGCCGAGCTGTATTACCATTCGCAATGCGCGCAGCTCTTCATCGGTAAAGATGGCGTGCGCAGGTATGCGAAGTTTAGGCTCATTCCATTCGATCGCGGTCTCGAAACGGGCCTGGTGAATCGGCGCGATTTTAATGGCCTATGGAGCGAGGAGGTGGCGCCGGGGGAAACTCGCAGCCCCAACTACCTGAAACACGAATTCATCGACCGCATGCGCAAGGACAAAGTTCGCTACATGCTGCAAATTCAGATCCATACCCCAGTTCCAGGCGAATCCGACGAGATCTTCAACTGCAACGTGGAGTGGGATCCCGAAACGCATCCCTACCATGACCTCGCCACCGTCGAGCTGGATACCGTGTTATCGCTCGACGAGAACAACTTGATGCGTTTTTCGGTGGGTCATACGCCCCCCTCGCTGGCACTCTTGCCTGCATTTTCAGTGGACGATTACAATTCGGTGAACTACATGCGCGCGCGCGCGGGCATTGCGAAATATTTCCGCCTCGTCGTGTACAAGCTCAGGGGAATGCCCAAGCCGGTCCCCGAACGCCCAACGTCAAAAGAGTAATCCTGCGTATTTCAAGCTTATTCGGTGCGCAGGTTCGCTTCGAGACGGAGTTTGTTACAGACGCTTTGCGCGACGTAATAAAGGAACTTGGCCGCCACGGGCCCTTGGCTCTTCATCATTTCGCGCAAAACCCGATCGCTCAGCGCGAGCACCCGCGCGCCGTTTGATCCGGCATGAACGTCGCTCATTCGGCTGCCACTCGTGAAAAACGCCACCTCGCCGACGATTTCGCCACGCTTGTCGAGCTCGACGACGCGTCGATTGTTCCGGCGAATTTCGAGAGATCCCGAAAGCAAAATGTACAACGTGCGAGAGACGTGGCCTTGCACGATGATCCCGTCTCCCGGGTTGCAATTCATGATGTGGCTCATCTTCAAGAGCGCGCGAGCCTCCTCGGGGGCTAGATCCGGAATGATCGCGCTCAACCCTTTTTCATCATCGAGGATCTCCGAAATCGCGTTCATGTAGGTGCGGGTCGACGTTTCGAGCTTACTACGTACCGCGGCTTCATCGGACAGAATCACGCGAATTCGCGCGATTTTGTCGTCAGAGGACTCCAAGCCCGCGGCTTCGAATACTCGCAGGAGCGGCGATTGCGTTTTGCGAAAATGGGCGAGATCGCCCGGAACGAGCGCAAATGGTACGAGCACCCCGTTTTGCGGGTGGTTGTAGATTCCCCCATACGGATGCGCACCAATCTTTATGTATTGGTTCAGCAGATGCGCCTCGCAATTGCCAACGATGAGTTCGGCATTTAACGCCGCTGCAACTTCAGCCGCCTTCAGCATGCATGACATTGCGAGCGAGCTGCCGCGAAACTCCGGAACGACCAGCAGCCTCATGGCGACGACGATGCGGTTGTCATCAACGATGCCCGCAAAGCGTGACAACTCGTATGTTTTCCGCAGCTCGTCCGACAAAGGAGCGTTAGCGCCACCCGTCAAGCGAACGGTCCCCACGAGTTCTCCGTCGAGCTCGGCCATGATCAAGTGCGAATACGGATCGTCTTCATCGCACAAGAATCGCCGCTCGTGATCCGCCGTATCCTGAAATAGGCGCTGCCCCTCCACGTACAGCTCATACCGCAATCGGTAAATTGCAGCTCGATCTTCATCCGTATTTGCAACTCGAAACTTGAAGTCCAAGGGTTACCTCCACCATGGTTTGTTCAGCCATGAAAAACCAAATCGACGGGCAAAGTCATAATGCTCGAGCTCCGCCGCCTCGCGCGGCATTTCGCCTTCGCGTAGTTGTTTCCAAATGATTTCGCCTTCGCGCCTCACGTATCCTGTTCGGCGCGTCCAGTCCTCGTCACTGAAGGCTTCGAGCGCGGAATCCACCGAGGGATGCAGGCGCTGCGAATTCCAGACGATAAAACCATCTGCGTATCGTCGCGCTCGATCGCCGCTGCGAAATCGTTCGATGACCTTCGAGCCGTCCGAATTGCGTAGCGTCAAGAGCAGTTCTTCGCCGTCCAATTCGGCATCGACGTCAGATCGTGGGTAGTATATGAGTTGCCCTTCTTCGTTGCGATCTCGCGCCATCATACACCCAGCATCGACTTCGGCCGTCCC
Source organism: Polyangium sp. (in: bacteria) (assembly GCA_035437985.1). Taxonomy (GTDB): domain Bacteria; phylum Myxococcota_A; class Polyangia; order Polyangiales; family Polyangiaceae; genus Polyangium. The sequence goes on from DAOMZH010000393.1 coordinate 8,634, forward strand.
GAAATACTGAATGAGGGTCACATGTTTTACGAGGGGTGCGAGCCGCGTCAAGAGCATTCTTTCGAGCGATCGGTGCATGACGTATCCGCCAACCCATAGCAGCAACGTATCGGGCAAGCTTCGTCCGTCGCTGATGTGTTTTAGGAGGGCATCGGCGAGAAAAAGCGGCTGTGCCACCAGGATCACCGGATGATTCGCGACGCTTCCAAGCGTCAATGCACGCGACATGATTCGCGGGCTCAAATAGGTGTCCACGGATATACCCGGAAGGAATGGCCCTACGGTCGCGGGATATGCGTTGATGAAAAGAATGGTGCGGTCTCCGATCGCCGCCGTGCTACCTGGAAAACGCGATTCCGTTTCGGTGAGCAGATTGACGCGTGCTTTGGTTTTGCGAAATCCGTACGGGCCTGTTTCCGTGCTGCCCGCCGAATATGAAATGACATCGCCAGGTCGTAGGTCGATCATGGTTTTTCTTTACATCATGACCTGTTGCTCACGGTCAAGAAAATATTGTGGATTGTGTTGGGTGCCCATACCATGCGCTTGTCACGGCCACATCTGACCCGCCCGATCCATTCATGCGAAAAACTGAGTGTCGACAGTCTGTACCTTCAGCATACCGAAATCGTTCTTGCCACGGCACTTGCGTTCCATGCTCGCCCCATGCTACCGTCGACGCCCGAGACCGAGAGCCGTCATGAGAGTTCCCTACGCCAACG
>DAOMZH010000394.1:0-9346 GCA_035437985.1 Polyangium sp. (in: bacteria)
ACCTGCCGGCCCGTTGGAGCCCTGCCCTCCCGGCGCGAAACGTGAATTTCCCCCAGTCTTGGATATCCATTTGGGGGTCATCAGCTCGAGCCTTGGGGGACATGGCGCAGACTCGTGTCCCAATGTCGATACCGTCTCGAACGAATGCGCGGCAGGCACGAATACGACGAACAATGACGCAGGGCATTTGTTGTCGCGGCGCGATCCTTGCAGCTCTACTGCGGTCCCGACCTATGCAAACAAAGGGTTTTTGGCGTGGGATCCGCGGCAAACGAATAATCCCCCCGGTGAAACCCAACTCGACGACGGAATGAATAGCGGCATCATACCCTCCTTGCGCGATATGGTGCTTGGTGTGGGCCAGATTGGTTGCGGTTATGAATCGCAACTCGAATCCATCTATCGATTTTTAGCGGATCCAAATCCATACGAATCGATTGTCGTCGACAACTACAAGGCAATTCCCATGGGCACCGATACGGCGTTGCTGGAAGAGCGAAAGGCATTTCTGCGCCCCGATTCGCTGCTCGCGGTGCTAATGCTGACGGATGAAAACGATTGCTCCATCAAGGAGTTCGGCCAATTTTATTACGTTGGTCAATTGCGTAATGGTGCATCACCCGTGCGCCTGCCACGCGCGCGTCAGGAATGCGCCAAAGATCCCAACGATCCGTGCTGCAAATCTTGCGGACAACCTGCCGGAGTCTGCCCTCCCGATCCTACCTGCACCGATCCCAATGGTGGACCAGGTCCCGCATTGCTGTCGGATTCGGAAGATCATGTCAATTTGCGCTGCTGGGAGCAAAAACGTCGGTTTGGCATTGATTTCCTCTATCCCACGGATCGCTACGTCGTCGCGTTGACGAGCAACTTCATTCCGGATCGCGAGGGCAATGTCGTACCCAATCCTATTTTTTCGGACCTCGATCCGACCGATGGGACCTCGAATATTCGCGATACGGGCCTGGTTTTTCTTGCTGGAATCGTCGGCGTTCCCTGGCAAGCCATCGCTCGTGACCCGACGGACCTCAAAAAAGGCTTTAAAGACAGCTCTGAATTGCAATCCGCCAGCCCAGGAATGTTTAATACCTGGGACCTGATCCTCGGAGATCCAGCCCGAGGCATCAAGCCACTCGATCACCACATGATCGAGAGCGTCGAAAAACGTCCAGGCTTGGCCGATGCGTCAACGCCCCTTGCTGATCCCATTCACGGACACGAATGGACAATTCCCAACGACGATTTGCAATACGCATGCATCTTCCCGCTCCTTCCCGGCTCCGAACGCGATTGCACCGATATGTCTTTATCGAGTTGTGATTGCCGTGCCGCCGCGAATGACAATCCCTTGTGTGCCCCCGATCCCAACTTGGGCAATGCAGAAACGTTGCAAGTGCGCGCCAAGGCATATCCGAGCCTGCGCCCGCTCGAGGTTCTGCGTGATATGGGCATGCAAGGCGTCGTTGCTTCGGTTTGTCCGGCCCAACTATTCGACCCGAGCGAATCGGCGGCTGATTTTGGATATCGTGCGGCCGTCGACGCCATTCGTGATCGTTTGAAGCCGGCCATCGCTGGGCAATGCATGTCGCGTAAGCTCACCGCCAGTTCCAACGGGGAAGTCCCTTGTGTCATTGTCGAAGGCCGACGCGCCATGCCAAACTGTGATTGTGATTCGCGACCCGGGCGCAAGAGCATCGTGCAAGGTACAGCGGCCGAGGCTGTTGCGCAGGCGGCCCAAAACGATCCTATCACGATCCAAGCAAAATTGAACTGCTTTTGCGAAATGACGCAAGCAGCGGGGGACGAACTCGTGGCGTGTCAGCAGGATTCGAGTGAATTGCCGCAAGTAAACGGGAAAAACGCCAACGGCTGGTGTTATGTCGATGCTTCGGTGGATCCTCCCGTAGGAAATCCAGAAATCTTGCTCGCTTGTCCAGAAAACGAAAAACGCAATATCCGTTTTCTCGGGGAAAGTGCCAATCAGTTCGGTTCCACGTTGTTCATCACGTGCCAAGCCGAAGCGACGACTTGCAACTGAAACCCAGCTAGATCCTCGCTCGCCGCCATCGATTTCTGATTTCGACGCGAGCAATTTACGCTCACCTCCGACCTCATCCGTTTGGCGCGATCCATGCAGCCCGGTCAGGACGTTCGTCTCGTCCAGCCGGAGAACTGCAATGAAACAATTTCCGCGCATTGCGCTTGTGGTCCCGTTGTGCGTCTTGTTTGGCGCGCCAGACACTTTGGCCGTGTCGCGCGCCATTTCCGGATTTTCGCTGGGCAATAACCTAGATACCCACGACGTCGTCGTACCTTCAACGAATGGACGTGAACCCATGGATCCCAGCAATGACCCGACACAACTGCACCCATCGTTACGGCCCGATACCCTGCGGCTTGAAAATGGGCAACGTTCGGGATTTACAAACCGAAAGGTATTTCCATCCAGCTGGTGGCCGATGCGTAATGAAGGCACCGCTGCGCGCTGGAATTCCAACGTGAAGGATTATTCGAATTGGACAGCGGACCGAAAAAATCTCGCGCCCACCGAAAAATACGACCTTCTGTTTTACCCGGGTCAATCTTTCCATTTCGATGAATTTCGCGCGTATTCCCTCGAGGATTCACAAAACCCGGACGAAGAACGCGGCGAAGGCATTTTGCGACCAGCGCTGACCGTCGTCGGACCCACGACCGGGTGGGAAATGAGCAACCATGGAACGTATCGACCAATCTATCCCGAGACGTGGTGGGGCCATTGCAATGGCTGGTCGTCGTACGTCACGGCCGAAAAAGATGGTGCCCCACTTCGCGATATCTCCGTGCGTCTCGAAAACGGCAAAATCGTCGAATGCGCCGAATCGGACCCCAGAGGCGTTTTCTTCCGCATGGCGGATATCGAAGCCCTCATGAGCGAGATCTATTTCCACGATACGGCAACCATCGCCGGTCGTCGGTGCAATCTCGCCCGCGACAAAATCGAGCGTGACGCACAAGGTCGCCCAACGGATCCGGCCTGCCGCGATTTGAATCCTGGTACACTACACATCGCGCTGACCGGGTTACTCGGCCGCGGAGCGTCGCCCTTGTCGAATTCGAATGCGCCGCCCGAACGTCTCCCGTTCATCATGGACTTCACCTATTATGACGAAGTCTGGGCATTTCCCATCGTGGGTTATGAAATTCGGCGCGCCCAATACATCAGCGCCGCGCAAGCCACGCGTCTCGTTTGTCGCGGAACGAATCAACCGCGCCGTTGTCGCCGCTTCCGCTGGAACGAAAATGCCACCCGATTTGCCAGCATCGAGATGGCCGTGCAAATCGTCGCCTACGAAATGCGGCCAGCAGGGCTGCTCGACGCACCACTTTCCCGTCAAGCAACCCCTACCCTGTCCACGTATGAATACGTCCTCGAACTCGACGGACGCGGTACGATTCTTGGCGGTGAATGGATCACGTCGCCTACGAGCAACGGACCGAATAGCAAGGAATTGCATCCCGATTTCATTTTCATGTCGGTCCAATCCGAGGCGACGACCGAATTCAGTAACGACCGCGGAGGAAGTGTGGACAATCCCTACCTATCCTCGACCAACGTAAAAGAACTACTCCGTTTGTCTCGTACACCTGCACCTACTTCTGCCCCAACGAACCCATGAATACCACGTTGGTCAAACTCGTCGCCCTCGTGTGTTTTGGACTTGTGGCGGTCGCCTGCGAGCCACGGGTTTTCGTAGACCAACCAGCACCGAGTTCGAACCACGATGGCGACATCGTGGTTCGTCGCGCCGCACCTAGGGATTGGGTCGCCGATTGGACGTTGCTCATTTACGCGGCCAACGACGATCTCGATCCCAACCTGGTCGCAGCCTTCGATGAAGATGCCGACGAATGGCAACACGGTCTCGGAGGAAGCGCCCTATTTCGCATTCTCGTTCAGCGCGACTACGCGCCGTTTCAATTCGACGCTGACAACCTACCTCGCCCCTCGGAACGATATGCGATTTACCGCGAGGAACGTCATCACCCCGAATATCCACCAGGTTCTGGCGCGCCGGAAGCTCTGCTCCTCGGAGAAACGGATACGACGAGCTCCACGACATTACGTGATTTTTTGGTGTATGGCATTCGCAAGTTTCCCGCGCGGCATTATTGGGTTGCGTTCACCGGCCACGGTGACGGGTTTGCCGGGCTCGCGCATGACGCATCCGCCGCTCCAGGAAAACGGCTGCATTTGGCCGGGCTTGCGTCCGCGTTGACTGAAGCTTCGCAAGTCATTGCCTCGGAGATCCGTACCCAACCGCAATACGCCGGCCCGAATACGTCCAATCGAATCGATGTCATTTCCTTCGATGCTTGTCGTTTGGGTACCATCGAAGTCGCCACATCATTGGGTGGCGCGGCCGATTTCATGATTGCGTCGCAAGAATCGATGCCCCACGCCGGACATCCCTACCAAGCTTTGCGGTATATCGCCCAAGACGAACCCGATGCCGATCCCCACGCGCTCGTCGAAGCTGTCGTCACCGATTACGTTCGCGCCTATGTCGAAGGAGTATCAACCGCAGGCCGACAATACGTGGGCACCTCCGTCACGAGCATCGGCCTCGATTTGCGACACATCGCCGGTCTCGAACAAAGCCTCGCCGATCTAGCCGCGGTCGTCGAGAAAAACCGCCCCGGTGGTTTTTCCTGCGCGGACGTCGAAGCATTTCTCGTAAACGCCTGTGACGAATCACAGGTGGCATTACCGCGAGATACCTCCGCATCGGCGCAACGTACGAACCCAACCCCAGCAGCAGCAGCCTCCGTCGATTTGCTGGCTCTCTTGAAACACTTGACCCATGGCCCCACTTGTAGCTCCTCGTCCCAGAAAAACCTCTTGCCCGAAGACGACATTTCTCGCGCTGCAACCCGTACCTTGGCCATTCTGGGATTTCCAAAACGAGCAGCACCCCTCGACTACGGCGGACAATACCAAGAAATCACTGAATTCAATCCCTCGAGCCCCTTCGTCGTCGAAGCTCAACGCGTCGATCCTGCACAAGGCGTGCATCTCGGCGGTTTGAGTGTTCTGTGGGGCAATCCGTACGATCTCTTGTATCGTCAAAACGGACGCACGCTTTTCGACACATACCGAGCACTTCCGTTCGAGGCAGCAACCGGTTGGACGCGCATGTTCGCCGCGTGTATCGAGGAAGCCGAAGCTTGCCGCGCGTACGAGCCTTCCCCCGACGAACCCATTTCGAGCAATCCGTGCGCCAATTTTTAGCGGCCGAGATTATTTTTTGATGCGGTCAGGATCACCCAAGAACTCGAAATGCATGGTATCTTCGAGTTTGTCATGGCCTAACCAATCGAATCCGTATCGTTCGAAGGCTTGAATCCAGCATCGCGGCATCTCGGCGCGATCGTAGGGCGATTTCGACGCCATTTTGCATTTCGGGTGCTCGGGCCAAGGCGCTACGCAGCCGCAACACGGGTTGCGATCAGGATCGACGTCGATGGCAATTCCAAAAAGGTGATTGGAGACTTCCACGCCGCGGTACGTATTGGACCCGCGAAATCCACCAACGGCTTTGGGCGTATAGGCCGATTTTCCACCACACGTACTTTGAATGCGTTTTTCCACGCACGTGAGCGCCGGCGCGATCTTCGAATGCACCGTGACCGATAGCCCCATGAAGCGCATCGTCGTGGAATTCGACAAAGCCGACTTGCCATTGAATCGCCGCGTCAAATCGTCATTGACGTGCCCATAATGCTCGGCGAGATACCGCACGGCCTGCGATTGCTTCTTGATGTCGATCACGCCGCTCGTCATGTAGTTTCGACGTTCCAGCGATTTCTGGGGACTTTGCACCCGGCAACCATTCTCGAACGTACCTTTGCCCGAAGTCGCCTTGGTTTTGGATTTGTTTTTTACAGTTTTGGCCGTTTTCGCGGACGCTTGACCCTCACGAGCATTGGCCAGCGAAAAATCGTCAGGAAAAACAGGCAAGATCACGAGTCCCAGCGCGCACGTCACGAGTACACGCGCGAGGTCGTGTTTAGGACGTGCACGCATTTTCATTCGCAACCAAGCCACCCAAGTCCCAGACACCCGTCGTTCATACACTGCCTCTCGACGGATGGCCAGAAACTTGATTCAATTTCCCAGCGCTCGACTCACAAACAACACGAAAACGCGATACATCTGCTCAGGACGAGGAAGCCTCTTCGGTGGAAGAAGCTTTGGTTTCCTGCGTTTCAGGCACCTGGCCCCCCACGCTTTTCAATAGCTCCGCCACACTCGCGTACGCGCGAGCTCGCAAGTCTTCCACCCGCGCTCCTTCACGCCCTTCGGTCTTCGGAATAATGGGCGCCCCGACGCGGACCTTCACCATGGTTCTTTTCGTGACGATTCCCCCACGCATCAAGTCCCATGTTCCATCGAGCATCACGGGCACGACGGGTTTTTGTGAACGAACCGCAGCGACAAACCCACCGGCTTTGAAGGGTTTGAGCACCCCCGTCTCGCTCCGCGTTCCTTCCGGAAAAATCAGCAATGGTTTGCCCGACGCCAACACCTTCTCGAAACGCTTCACCACATTCGCCACCACTTTCGGTCCCTTGCCCCGATCCACCGGAACATGTCCCGCCAGCTGCAAATGCCAGCCCAAAAATGGCACTTTCATCAATTCGCGCTTCGCCGCCCATTTGAAATCACCAGGCAATACCGCCCCGAGCACCAAAATGTCGAGCATGCTTTGGTGATTCGAGGCATACACGTAGGCCGGATCTTTGGGCACGTTTTCGAGGCCAGCAACCTCGATATCAATTCCCAAGGCCTTGGCGCTGTTAATACACCATTGGCGCATCGCCCACGTACTGGCCCAATGCTCTTTCGTGAGTGGCCCTGCAACCAGCGAAATGGTGCCATATCCGGCAGTGCGCACGGAGAATGGCCCCCATTGGTGCACAAACTTGGCAGCATGTAGAAGGTTCATGTCAATGGCGTTCTATCACCGTTGCGTCAGGATTTCCACCCTCATGTCACGCCTCGTGTCCCGCTTATATCTCAACGGCGTCAGCGTGGATTCATGATGGCCCCGAAGCCCACGATCTCGGGTTTGCCAGCGCGCTCGAACTTCACCGTGAAAATTCCGGGCTCGTTCTCGGCTTGCAAAACGGCCTTGCGCATCGTTCCCGCCCACTCGGCCAGCACTGGCGCTCCCACCTTCCCTTTCCACTTGATCGGGATGGGCAAAAGGTCGCTCTCGTTCACGATCATCGCTGCTCCGCCAAACCCCAAACAGAACCAACGCGCCTGAGGTTCGTCAGTCCTTGACACGAGCAGCACGTGTCGAAGCTCGGCATCTTGCTTGTACGCGGCATAGTTGCCCGGCACGAGCCCTTCCGTTTGCACGATCCAACGTACACCTTTGAGCATCGTTTCGGGTGACCGACCATCGACATCCGTGAACTTGACCGCCAGGCGATCCTTGACGTACCGCTTCGCGATCGCGTGTTTCATCACGCCGTTCCACTCGGTCAGCACGAGGTCGTTGTTCTTGGGTTTCACGCCATCCGGTACCGGGATGACGTACGCACCTCCAACCTTGTAGGACGCACCGCCCGCTTGTCCTTCGATCACCAAGTCATCTCCATCGAGCCCCGCGACAGTGGCCGCGTACAGCACGAGCGTCGAGCCGAGTCGCGCGCGTGACAACATCGGTTCGGAGAAGGTGAAGACGCGACGACCTGGGTCGAGTTTGACGTGACGCGCCGGCAGTCCAAGCGGGTTTGGCAAAAGCGACCCAGTCACAGGAACTGCCGTGGGACTCGGCGCGATGTACGACGCAAGCGGAGCGGCCGAAGAAACTCCACTCGAAGCAACGGGGTGTTGCATCGACGTTGGGGAAGTCGAATCGCCACAGCCGCAAACGAGGGCGGTGAGGATCGCGATCGACGAGGCCAACGAGCGGAACATGGAGCCCCATCTTTGCCGCGGATGAGGCCAGGGGGCGAGAAAAAAGCGCAAGAAAATCGACGAGGGCCCGCTGGACATACGTCCCGTGATGGTTGGACGTCAAACTTTGTCGCGAGAATTTGCCTCGCTTCGCGGAACTTCGGCAACTCGTCGACTCGCCCAAATCTCGAGGCGGTGCGCATCGAATTTTTTTTTCGACTTTTTACGCAACTCTCGTCCGCGCCAATCGATGGATCCGTATGAAGCCGAAGAACCGTTCCCGCAGGTCGGGCACGAAAAACCATCCCCCCTCGGTGCCCTCCAGACGTCGAGATGCCTGGCATTTGCCCTTCGCAAGCCTGCTTCAGAGTGTCGCTCCGGCAGGATTTGACGTGTTCGCAGAGGTGCTGCTCTGCCTCGAACCTTCCAGAGCTGATATTCTGCTTGTGCGTCGAGGCAAGAAATCCAAAGTTCAAGTCTACCTTCTCAAGGGACTTTGGGAGCTGCTCGGTCGGTACACGATCCTCGAATACAAGAGTCCGGTCCGTTCGTCGTTTCGACGGGGTGACCTCATTCGCCTGGTCAGTTATGGAGCTCAGTATCATTCGCGCTATTTGAAAAAACTGGTTAACTCGGACGAACTCACACTTGTATTGGTGGTTGCGAGTTTGACGCCGACATTGATCGGCGAAATAGAACAGATGGGGTGGACGCTCGAACCATTGAGCAAGGGCTATGCACGCGTCCAAGGAGTGATGTACGCTTGCTACATTGTCGTCATCGACGACGTGTGTCAGGAAGAACGAAACGACCTCTTACGGGCCTTTAGCCATCATCCGGTCGAAGATCCGGAAGCTCGGTCGTGGATTTCGTGCTGGATGAAGGAGCAAAACATGCAACCGATTCGACACCCCAACCGCTTGGAACGAGCTGCGATGAGGCGAGATTTCATCAAGCGCTTTCCTCCCGATGAGCGGCTCGAAGGCATGCTTCCTCAAACAATGCTTCGCCGCATCTCGACCGAAAAACTCGTCGTCAATCTTCCCATCGAGATGCTCCGCGCTCTTTCGACGAAGTACATCAAGACGCTTCCTGAGGACGTGCAGCTCAAGATTCAAGCTCGATTCGAGAAAGACGACGAGCGTCAGCGACGCGCACAAGCACGAGCAGCAGCCAAATCGGTTCGGAAAGTTGCACCTCCAACGATCCGCCGTTCGCGCACAGTAGCCTGAACATCTTGGGCCGCGTCACATCGGAGCGCAAAAAAGGACGTCGACGATGCTGTACAATGGTCTCTTTCACGTAGCCGACTCCGCCGCTCGTGCGACTCGAGACCACCGCATCATGCGTCATCGTCACGTGCTCACCTTGGGTTCGCTCCGGGAAGACGTGATT
>DAOMZH010000395.1:0-9344 GCA_035437985.1 Polyangium sp. (in: bacteria)
CACGTACATCTCCGCAACGGAAGCGTGTAATGCGGTCGACGACAACTGCAATGGTGCGGTCGACGAAATGGTCCCGCGCCCCTCACCCGTGCAAATCTGCGGCGTGAGCCCATCGGCAACGAGGCCCGAATGCACGACGGGCGTGACCCTCACATGCACGAGCGGATCGTGGGTCTGCGCATTCCCCGCAGGCGTATGCACAAGCGGTTGCTCGAGCGACGACGAAATCTGTGACACGCTCGATAACGATTGCGACGGGCTGCTCAATGAAAACGTCCCAAACTTCGGGCAGCCTTGCGCGAGCGACGATGCGGCGCCCTCCCCAGGCGATGGCGCATGCCGAACGACGGGTACCTACGTCTGTGCGAGCGGAACGACGACCTCGTGCAATGCAGTACGCGCCAATTGCACGACGCTTCCCGGCGGCTGCACGGAAAATTGCGACGGGATCGATAACGATTGCGACGGTTTGATTGACGAGGTGTTCACGGGCAAAGGCACGAATACAGCAAACTTCGTCAAACCCAATGTGACGAAAATCAGTGCGACCACGTGGATGTATTCGTTTGAGGCCAGTCGTCCGAATGCAACTACGGCGATTCCAGGCACTGGCAATGGCTACTGGACGAGTGCTCCCATGGGTACGACCCTCGACAAAACGCGGGCGTGTTCCGTGCAGAGCAAGATCCCGTGGTTCAATATCACGCCAACGGAAGTCGAACAGGTCTGCATTGCCATGGGTGGTGCAATCTGCTCGGCGACAACCTACACAGCTGCATGTCAAGCCACACAGCCTTGCACCTGGGCCTATAATCCGCGGGGAACAGCTTGCACGAGCGGATACAATACGACGAACAAGTTCTGCAATCTCGGACCTTCGTTCGACTTCGATATGAATGCAACAAACGGCGATCAGGACGGCCTGCTCCCCACTGGATCGACGTTGCTGCAACAATGCTGGGCGGATTGGGCGAATTTGCAAGGCAATACAGCGGCGACCAACCGCATCTACGACATGACGGGTAACTTGCGGGAAATCATGTTTAACGCGGCAAACGATTATCGCTTGATGGGCGGCGCATTTAATACCGTCCTCGATTCCGGAGCTGCCTGCGCGTACAACTTCTACTCGGTAGCTTCGAACCAGAAGTTCCCCGACGCGGGCTTCCGCTGCTGCTTCACCTCCGATCCCACCTTGTGATCGGCCCGCTCAAACACCGCCCAATCGCACCACCGTGAGCTTCTGAAACACGAAGCGCACAAAACTCAGCACCACCAAAAAAACCGATGGCTTCCTTGTAAAACCCATTCGTATGGCTGGCATGAATGCCCGCATCGTATTCGTCGATGAGCACGATCGGGCGTACGCCGTGAACTTGGTGCAACCATTGCGTGAGGTTCTTCAACGACCATCGGTAAAGCCCTTCGGTTGCGTCGTTGTTCAAAATTGCGTTGAAGTCCCGCAGATTGGCGCCGCTAAGTTTGCCCCTCGACGGCGCTTCGATGCACCTCGTACATCTTCCGAATCGCTCGCCTAGCGGCTTCTTGACAGTTGGCAAAATCATCCGCCTTCGTCTCCTTCAAACGAATCGAAATAACCGGATATTTTTGGAAGTGGGCGCGATACTTTTCACCCGCTCGCGCGACGTGTAGCCCTTCGAAGAGATGCCAAACGTTTTCGTCAGTTTTCTCGAAAAACCATTTCAACGTAGACATGTTGAGCGACTTGCCAAACCGACGCGGAAGAGGGAGCAAAACGACGTTGTAGCTATCACGATCGATGAGCTCCGTGATGAGATGCGTTTTGTCGATGTACTCGAAATTTCGCTCGCGTAATTTGCGAAAGTCTTCGATGCTGGTGGGGATATGCCGGAGCATGATTCGTCCTTCGGAAACGTCCGTGAACGAGAGTCGCACAAGACGGGAGCGCCGTCAGGTGTGAGCCGTCAGCGCGGAGGGCGTTTGTCCAAAATCGCCCGCAACAAGCTGCGCACCGCGCGATAATCATCCAATCGATAAGGTGCACGGCTCGAATTCGCTCCCACATGGATGGCCACGCCATTTTCGGGCAGGGCGGCAAAGAGGTCTTCGTCGGTGCGATCGTCACCCAGCGCAACGAGAAGGGTATCGGGCAAATTCGAGAAAAACGCGCTCACGACTTGGCCCTTGTCCACGCTTCGCAATTTGACTTCGATGACTTTGTCGCCCGAAAGCACGTGCACCGGAAAATTGCTCAGAACTTCAGCGAGATGCAGGTGCAATTCCTTGGCCTGGAAAGCTCCGAATTCCGGGGCGGCCATACGATAATGCCACGCGATCGAAGCGGATTTGTGCTCGATGAGCGAACCCGGCGTACAGCGAGTGAATTGTTCGAGTAATGGCAATACGCAAGTTTTCCAAGGCGGAGGAAATGGGTGTTCGGTGCGCCAATCGTCCCGAGGGTCGAGACGATTCCACAATCCATGTTCGGCGTGCAATCCGATCGAGAGTCCAGCAAACCATTGTTCGAGCGTTTGGCGATCGCGCCCGCTGACGATATGCACTGCGGTATTCGGCCTCTGGGTCAAAACGCGCAAGAGGTCGAGCAATTCGGGATCCGGGAATGCTTTTCCCGGGGTCAAGGCAAAAGGAACCAGCGTTCCATCGTAATCGAGCAGGAAAACGAGTTTGGCATGGTTATTTATGCGCTCGATCAAGGATTCGCGCACGTCCGGCGTCATTGGTGGGGAACTGGGCATGGGCGAAAGTTTGTCGTCCATCACGTGGTGCCTTCCATGAGCTCCAGAAGGCCGCCGAGCGCAATTTCCAGGCCATCGGAGTGATTGTGAAGTTCATAAGCGACATCATTGATGCATTTTTCCAGCGTGTAAAAAGCAAGGAGCGTGCTGCGATCTTGCTGCAATTTCGGCAGGAACGAAGGCGATCCTGCTTTCGCGACATATGCCTCGACATAGGCCGAACTCATCAGCCGAATCCACGCCCTGGTCCAAGGTTCGAGCCGTTTGATATCGTCGGGACGAACTCGACCGCTACGTAATGCCTTTGCGGCAGCGTAATGAAATGACCGGAGCATTTCGGCGACATCGCGTAATGGGCAACGCTTGTATCGCCGTTCGGAACGCGGACGAGCTGCTTCGCCGTCGAAATCGATGAACACGAAATCTGTCCCCATCCATAAAACCTTTCCGAGGTGGAAATTGCCAGGACATCGAATGCGATCGACCTGGATCATTCGCCCGTTCACGGCATTGAGACGATTGAGCACCGCCTGTTCGCGCTCGAGTGTCATGGTGGCGAGTGCGCGCGTGTTCTCCGGCAAACTCGACAAATGCTGACGAAGAATGGCAAACGTCCTTGCCAAAACATTTTGCGCCGATTGGTAAAGCGATTGCTGGTGCATCATGGTGAATGGTTCCGGGGCAAACGCTGGATCTTCCAATTCGTGCCCGAGGGCCAAGTGCAATTCGGCCGTTCGTGTACCGAGCAATTGCACGCGCTCGTAATGCGGCCCCATGAGATCTGCGAGCGAGGCGCGCAGGTGATTGTCGATGGGATCGAGCGGTGAGCGAGGAAGTTCTGGCGGCAATTGATAGTGCACGTCGGTTGACAATATGCGGTCGAAAAACCTGTCGAGCGAATCGAGGGTCAAGCGGAAGGCATCACCCGAGTTGGGAATGAATTCCTGCAAAATGCCGACGAAATAGGTGTCCCCGCCGCGAGCACGGTATTCGAGTGTGCCCGCGAATTTGGGTATGGCGAGTGGTCCTCGGGCCGAGGAAAGAAACCGCCCCATTTCGCTTTCGACGCTCGGCCCCTCTTCCATCAAGCGGACGATTTTCATGATGAACCGATCGCCGAAGACGATTGCACGATTGTTTGGATCGGTATTCAACGGCCGCGCGACGAGATCGCCACTTTTGGGCATGGATTTCAGGGTTTTGAAGGGCACGCCCAGGAGCTGACCGCGTTCGCCAACGAGGGACTTGCGCCCGATGATTTTCGCGAGAAGCGCTTCGGAAAAGCGTGCGTCCGTGAGTGCATCGAAGAGAATACCGTCTCTTCCAGGGCGCTCGGCGATCGCCACCCGCGCGATGATCGATTTCGGGCGCAATCGGTACATTTCGTCGGCCATGGGGCCTTCGGCAAAACCAATGGGTACGAAATACGTTTCGGTTGCACCTTCAGCGTAAATGACCTCGAGAACAATCCCGGCATGCCGTGCTTCTGCATCTCGGGGCGAAACTTGCAATACATCACGAATGGCGGCCCGATCAATCGTGCGGGACTTTCCGCGAGACCAGCGACATTCGGTCGTGTATTGGAGTAATACGCGAGCCAATTCGGGTCGTCGATTTGCTTCGAGCAATCCCCGCCACGTTTTTTGCGTGTGCATGACGGGCGGTTCCGCTGCGGTCTTGCCTTCGACTGGCGGCATTTCGAGGGCAAACCAGAAAAACGCATAGGGAGCCAGGGTAATCGTGTACGGGCGATCCGTAATGGTGGGAAATCGTGTCCGCCCAAAAAGCTCAATCGGAATTCGTCCTTGGAATCGACCGAGGTCGAGCTCGACAAATTGGGCAAATCGCGACAGATTGGTTACGACGAGGACCAACGTGCCTTCGTATTCGCGGAGAAAAGCAACTACTCGGCCATTTTCCGGGTGCAGGAAGTCAATACTTCCCCTGCCAAACACATTAAATTGTTTCCGCAGGGCAATGGCTCGTTTCGTCCACCACAAGAGGGACGACGTATTGGCCTGTTGGGTTTCGACGTTGACCGCTTGGTAGTGATAGTCCGCATCGATGTTCACTGGCAAATACAATTGCTGAGGCTTGGCGCGGGAAAACCCCGCATTGGCGTCGGACGTCCATTGCATAGGCGTGCGCACGCCATCTCGATCCCCGAGATAGATGTTGTCGCCCATTCCAATCTCGTCGCCATAATAGAGCACCGGCGTGCCGGGCAAGGCCAACAAGAGCGCGGTCATCAATTCGATTTTGCGCCGTTCTTCGAGCAGAGGGGCGAGCCGGCGACGGATTCCCAAATTGATACGCGCCGAACGATCCTTCGCGTAGGTGCGAACCATGTAATCGCGATCCTCGTCGGTGACCATTTCGAGCGTCAGTTCGTCATGGTTTCGCAAAAAAGTCGCCCATTGGCACGTGGAAGGGAGTTTTGGCGTTTGATGGAGAATGTTCACAATGGGAAAACTGTCTTCGAGCTCCACGGCCATGAACATCCGCGGCATCAGCGGGAAATGAAAATTCATGTGGCATTCGTCGCCATTACCGAAATACGCAGCAGCGTCCGCAGGCCATTGGTTGGCTTCGGCAAGCAGCATGCGGCCCTGGTATTTGGCGTCGATATGCGCCCGAAGTTGGCGCAAAAAACCGTGTGTTTCCGGTAGGTTCTCGCAAGTCGTCCCGTCGCGCTCGAAAAGGTACGGTACCGCGTCGAGACGCAAACCATCGACGCCTGCGTCCATCCAAAAATCGACCACGGAGAGCATGGCCGCCTGCACTTCGGGATTGTCGAAATTCAAATCCGGCTGGTGGGCATAGAATCTGTGCCAATAATACGCTTTGGCCACCGAATCCCAAGTCCAGTTCGACGTCTCGAAATCCTTGAAAATGATGCGCGCATCCTTGTAACGATTGGGTGTGTCACTCCAAACGTAATAATTGCGCCACCGACTCCCCGGCCGAGCCTTGCGCGCGCGCTGAAACCAAGCATGCTCGCTCGACGTGTGATTCAGCACGAGCTCGGTGATGACGTTGATTCCTCGACGATGTGCTTCGCGCAGAAATCGATTGAAATCGCGAATTGTCCCATAAGAAGGGTGAATCGAACGATAATCAGCGATATCATAGCCACCGTCACGCAACGGCGACGGATAAAATGGTAAAAGCCAAATGGCCGTGACCCCTAGGTCCTCCAGATAATCTAGTTTTTCCGTGAGCCCATTCAGATCACCGACGCCATCGCCATTCGAATCCCTGAAGGCCCGAATGTACACTTCGTAAATAATCGCATCCTTGTACCACGTGGGGCTCGTGTCGCGGATTCGGCCATGCTGGCTCATGGGAAATGCTCGATCTTGGAGATCCGCTCCCCTGCTCGATAGCGATGGAAAATCGTAAAGCGACTATGCGACCACGGAATGGTACGTCAATACCCGACTGGAAGGATTGAGGAGGTTATTTCCGGGCGCGAGCAAAAGCCACACAGGACGGAGAAGGTATATTGTCCGTATTTAATGGCCACCGGTCGGCTTCGAGGGATTGCCGTCAACGCACATTCCATTTTGCGCGGAGCATTTTCCTTTTGCGGTACATTCGTCACTTTGCTGGCAATCTTCATCATTGGCCGCAAAACATTGCCCCTGGGCATTCGTGCTACAAAGACCGTTTGCAAAGCATTCCTCCATCCAACCACAGGGTTGCATCGTGGGTGGTGAAAGCACTCCGCATAGATTGGGCCAACGGTCCGAGGACGAACGTGGCCAGGAAGCGATTTTGAGTTCTGGTCGATCACGCAACAATTCATCGAGCTTTTCCGAATGCAACGCATGTGGTGACTTGATCCGCAGCAATTCGAGATGGGCAGGCGGTGCGAACGCACCAAGATCGACCGGCTGGTAGGTCGATATGTCGAGGGCTTTGATGTTCCCAGCCGCGAGTGGACCAAAGTCGCGGAGATGCGTTTTGTCGAGAACGACCGTCTCCAAAGATGTAAATCCACTCAAATCGGGCAAACGGCGAAGCGGAGCCTGCACGACGAGGGTTTTTAATGTTGTAATGGGGGGCAAATCGTCCAGCGACGTGAGGCTTGGGTCATAGATGGTTAATGCCTCGAGGTGGCTGCCGCGGAGATGCCCGAGTTTGGAAGGCTCGGCGGCGTCGATATGGAGGTGGCCCGTCAAAGCATTTTTGTCGAGCGACGCCAGGTCACGTTCGAATGCGCAGTAGCAATGAATCGCATTGGATTTGCGATAACACGGTTCGTCGAGACGATTGTCCGCAGCGGCATCGTAGCGCGTCACGGTGTCGATACGTTCCAATTTCGCAGGACTTCCGGACGTGCGCTTGTAAATGACGCGGTCGTTTGGTCCGGTATTGGATTTTCGAGTTGCATCGTCGATGTCGCAGAGTTCGAATGGGCCAGGCTCTGGGCAGGCACTGGGATCAATACAACAAATGACGTCGGGTCCACTGTCGTCGATATCGGACGAGCATCGAACCTGCCGGGGTAATGAATCCAGCGTTATGCAACCATCGGAACTAGGCCGCCATGTGCCCTGAAAACCGCGGTCGCCCATTCGCCGTGACGAACCCCAAAAGGAAAATGTTCGGTCGGCACGTACATCGATCCAATACCGCACGTAATCGTTGTTGGTGAGATAACGACCGACAAACGGCTGCTTTTCAAGCGGCTGTTTGGGCGGGCGACAACCGCTGGCGACGAGGCACGATGCTCCGGCGATGAAAAAGGCAAATCGTGGGGAATACATCAATCGGGTTTTCACTAGGTTGGGAGGAAGTGGGACAGCGGCGAGCGACCCGCGGGACATTGAAACCCAATGGTCCGGTGGGCTTGGCTGGGCTCGACTTGTGCACTGTAGCATGGTGCATTGCTGCCGCGCTTTGAAATGTGTGCGCCTCATGCATCGCGACGTGGTCAGCGCCATGGAGAGCAGTCGCGCCGATTCCCTTGTCGGAGGCGACCGAATTACTCGAGAGCGTCGCGTGGCGCGCCATTGCACCGGAGCGGATTGCGCGCGAAGACGCTCGAAATTCGTGATTGGTTTGCTCCAAGCGTCGTCCTTATTGCGCCAAGCAATCCCGATTCTTTACGAAAAACGATGAGCGGAGGTGGGGTGATTCGAACACCATGCCCGAAGGCACGCACCGATTAGCAGTCGGGCTCGGCACCAATGCCGATTCTCATCTCCATAGCGGAGAAAGGAGGTCTCGAACCCCAAGCCCAAAACAGGCTCGCACTGTTTTCGAAACAGGCCTGATCCCTGATCAGTTCTTTCTCCAAAACGAAGAGCAGAGGAGTCGAACCCCGCAGCATTCACTGCCCTCCGTGTTCAAAACGGCGCCGAGTCCACACTCGGAATGCTCTTCATGACCAACCTTTCGCGGAGGAAGGAGGATTCGAACCTCACGCCCGTAGGCGCGCACTGCTTTCCAAGCAGGCCTGATCCCTGATCAGTTCTTCCTCCCAAACCCGCTAGACGTTTGGGGTTCGGGACCGCCAGCGGCGTCCGTCGCCCCAAACGTCTCTTTGCACATTTGAAACTTCAGATCGCCAGCGGCGTCTGTCGCTCCAAACCCAAATCGAATTCAGCTCGCATTGCAGTAATACGTCCAGACCTCGGGAATTCGCCGAGAACCAAACTTCATGATCAGCGAAGTCGGAAGCCAACGAGGGCGCTCCGGTCGCTTCAAAAGCTTCATTCCCGCTTGCTCTGGCGTGCGACCGCTCTTGCGCGCATTGCAATCCCGGCACGACGCGACGATGTTCTCCCAAACCGTGCGGCCGCCCTGCACGCGAGGCACGACGTGGTCATACGTGAGATTCTCGCCGTCCTTCGCAACACCGCAGTATTGGCAGCGAAACTCATCGCGTACGAATACGTTCGTCCGGGAAAACTTCACGCCCCGCTTTTGCGGATAAGCGTGCCTCTTCAATCGGACGACGGCGGGGGCCCGAATCGTCATGTTTGGCGAACGAATCTCGTCATCGTACGTTTCGAGAACATCCACCTTGCCCAAGAAGCTCAACGTCACGGCGGCCTGCCAGGAGATTACCTGATGCGGGGCCATCCAAGGCGTGAGCAACAATGTCTGCGCAGTCATGATCCACCTTCCCAGTCATCTCTTCTTTTTCATTACCCAGCTCTCCAACTAACGAATACAGGTGCCCAAAGCGGGATTCGAACCCGCAGGAAATCAGGTTTGAGCTGATTATGTTTGCCAATTACATCATTTGGGCTTTTCGTTGGTGTCCACGGAGGGAATCGAACCCACATCGTTATAAGTACGGTTTCTAAGACCGCCGCGTTTGCCGTTACGCCACGTGGACAAAGGGTTTGGGGCGACGAACGCCAAAGGCGACTCGAAGCCCCAAATGTACGAATGAGTGTCGCCGGTGGGACTCGAACCCACACGCCCCTTTCGAGGCACAGGATCTCAGCCTGTTACGTATGCCAATTCCGAACACGGCGACATGTTCGAGACAAAGGTTTTCTTGTAAAACCCTTGGTCTGGGTGAAGGGATTCGAACCCCCGACCGCCGGCTCCCGACGCCGGTGCTCTACCAGATTGAGCTACACCCAG
>DAOMZH010000396.1:0-9322 GCA_035437985.1 Polyangium sp. (in: bacteria)
AAGACGCAGCCAATGGCTACAAACGCGTGCTCGAGATCGATCCGGCCGATGCCGAAGCGCTCTCCGGCATGGACGCGCTCTACACGCGCACCGAGCGTTGGCAGGACCTCATGGAGGTCTACCGACGCCGAATTGCAATCGCTCCCGAGTTCACCGATCGCGAGGTCTTGTTCGACCAAATGGCGATGGTGTACGAGGAAAAACTCTCGCGTCCCGAAGATGCGATCGCGGCGTACCAGGAAGTGCTCCGTGAGGATCCGACGAGTCACATTGCCCTTACGAAACTCGATGGCCTCTTCACGCGGCAATCGATGTGGCAAGACCTCGCGGACAACCTCGAGCAACAACTCCGCTACGCGACCGAAGACGAAGTTCAGATTCTGTTGATGCTCCGCCTCGCGGCTTTGCGCGAGACGAAGATGAATCTGCTCGATACGGCGATCGAGGGATACCGACAGGTTCTCGAACGTGAGCCGGCGAATGGCGAAGCACTCGGAGCTCTCGAACGACTAGGCAAACTTGCCGAGCACGAGGAGAAGATCGCGGAGATCTTGGAGCCGCTTTATCGCGCCTCTGGGGACTTCATGAAGCTCATCGGCGTGCATGAAGTGCAGGTTCGTCGAACCGATGATCTCTCGCGCAAAGTCGAGCTGCTGCATCAGATCGCGACGTTGTACGAAGACCAGGGCGGCGACTTGAATGCCGCGTTCGATACGCATGCCCGAGCTCTCGCGCATGACCCTGCACTCGATACGACGCAGCAAGCTCTCGATCGTTTGGCCCGCGCAACGGGGCGATTGGCGGATCACGCCAAGGTGCTCGAAGATCTCGCGGCGACGCAGCAAGATCCCGAGCTTGGTAGCCAGCTCTTCATGATGAGTGCCCGCGTCTACGAGGAACTCGCGGACGTCGAAAGCGCCATCAAGCACTACCGCACCGTCTTGCGCATCGATACGCGCAATCTCGCGGCAGCCGAAGCTCTCGAGAATCTGTTCCGCGCAGCGGAGCGGTATCCCGAGTTGTCCGAAGTGTTGCAGCAGAAAGCCGAGATTCTCGACGAGTTTGGCGAGAAAAAGAGCGCGCTGTTCCAAGCCGCATCGATCGAGGAAGACGTGCTCCAGAAGCACGATGCAGCGATCGCGGTGTACGGGAAGATCCTGGATCTCGATCCCGAGGATCTCAGCGCGATCGATCAACTCATCAAGCTCTACCTCGGTTTGTCCCGTTGGCAGGACTTGCTCGCGGTCTACACGAAGAAGATCGACCTCGTCGCCGAGACCGAAGAGAAGAAAAACATCTACTACCAGATGGGTGCGGTCTACGAGTCCGAGCAGAAGGACGTCACGGCTGCGATCGACACGTATCAACGCGTGCTCGAACTCGATCCAGATGACCTGCAAGCACTCGGGCGCCTCGATGTGCTTTACCAACAAGCGCAGAACTGGCCGGAGTTGCTCGGCATCCTCGAGCATCTCTCACGCATCACGGGCGATCCTGCGGAGCAGATTTCGTACAACTACCGAATCGCGGAGCTGTACGAGAAGCACCTGAACGACATTCAGCGAGCGATTGAGCTCTATCGCGATCTGTTGGCGGTGATGTCCGATCACGAACCAACACTCATTGCCCTCGAAGGCATCAAGAGTGGCGATCGTGATCCGCTCGGCGCAGCACTCGTTCTCGAGCCGATCTACGACACGGCGCAGTCGTGGGAAAAACTGATCAGCGTCCTCGAAGTGCAGGTTGCGAAGGCCGACGATCAATATGCGAAGGTCGATCTGTTGCATCGCATCGCGCGTCTGCACGAAGAGATGCTCGGCAACCATCAAGCATCGTTCGACACGTACGCGCGGGCAGTGACGTGCGACATCACGAATCAAGATTCGTTGGCGAACATCGAGCGTTTGGCGGGGTACGTCGCTCGCTGGAAGGACGTTGCCGCGCTGTACGACGTCGAGCTCAACAAGCTCGGTGAGCAGCCGGATTTGTTCGTCGAACTTGGTCTGCGATTGGCGGGCATCTTCGAGACGCAACTCGAAGACGTGGACAACGCAGTTGCTCGTTATCGCCGCGTTCTCGAAGTCGACGCTGAGAACGTCCAAGCGATTTCGTCACTCGATCGCCTCTTCATGATGACCGAGCGCTGGACGGATCTCGTTCCAGTGCTCTCGCGTGAGGCAGAGATCGCGAGCGGCGAAGAGAGTTTGGAATTCAAGTGCCGCTTGGGTCAGGTGTACGAGCATCAGCTCAACGATGTGGGCGCAGCGATTGCTGCGTATCGCGAAGTGTTGAGCAATGCGCCTGATCACCGAACGACACTCGAAGCCCTCGAAGGCCTATTCGCTCGCGGCATTCGTCAGCTCGAAATCGGCGAGACCCTCGAGCCGCTCTACGAGACTTCGAATGAATGGGAGAAGTTGCTCGGGGTTCTAGAAGCCAAACTCACGCATCTGAAGGAATCCGAAGAACGCCGCGCGATGTTCTATCGCATGGCCGAGACCTACGAAGAACGACTCGTGGCTCTCGATGGCGCTCTCGGAATCTACGTGCGAGCGTTGAAGGAGTATCCGAGCGACGAGAAGACCCTGGAGGAGATCGAGCGTCTTGGTCGATCCACCGACAGCGGTTGGGAAGTCGTGGCGAATGCGTACGCAGACGTGCTCGGGTTGCACAACGACAAGGCAGTCCAGACGGCTACCGGATTGCGTTTGGCGCGGGTTTTCGAAGAAGAACTCGGCGACATCACGAAGGCTGAAGAGACCTATCGCTATGTGCTCGGCGTCGAACCGCTCGAACCGAAAGCACTCGTCGAACTCGATCGGATCTACGTGTCCCTCGAGAGTTATCCCGAGTTGGCGCAGATCCTCGAGCAACGTGTGAAGGTGCCGCTCGAACCGTATGAGCTCATAGAATTGTGGGGTCGTCTCGGTCAGGTTTACGAAGAGCAGCTCGGACAAACCGACGACGCCATTCGTGCGTTCCGTCGTCTCTTCGACGAACTCGAGCCGCAGAATGAGGCAGCGATCTACGCTCTCGAACGCCTATACGGCACCAAGGGCGCGTGGACCGATCTCATGAACGTCTACACCCGTGAACTCGACATCACGACGAACGAGCGTGATGTGCGAGCGAAGATGGCCCGGTTGCTCGCAGCGCCTGATCATCTGAACAACATCAGCGCAGCGATCGACATGTGGAAACAGGTGCTCGATCTCGGCGTGGATACCGAAGCGCTGTTTGCCTTGGCAAACTTGTACGAACGTGAATCACGTTGGGGCGAGTTGTGCGAAGTGCTCGAACAGCAATTCGACGCTGAAGAGACAGATGAGGGCCGAGTCGCTGTGCTCCTGCGCCGCGCGAAGTTGTACAACGACCAACTTCATCGCGACGACATGGCCCTCGACGATTACAACCGCGCACTCGACATCGAGTATGCGAATGCCGAGGCGCTGTACGCTATCGCCGAGATTTGGCGCAAGCGCACGACGCATGAAGGACAACCGAACGAACTCGTATCGGTTCTCCATCAGACGGTGGATCGCTGCGGTGGAATGCTTCCGCCGGAGAACATGATCGCGCTCTTCCGCGAACTTGGTCTCACGTACCAGAACGTCCTGCAGCAGCCGTACGACGCGATTGATGCGTGGCGAAAGTTGCTGGCCGTCGATCCGCGGGACTTCGAAGCCATGGCGGCGCTCGAAACTTTGCTCCGCGCCGAAGAGCGCTGGGTCGAAGTGATCGAGGTGAAGATGGGTCGCGCTGCGGCATTCGAGGAGGCGAAAGAGAAGATTCGCGAGTACCTCGAGGTCGCCGATATCTGGGAGCACCAGGTTTACGAGAAGGACAAGGGCTCGGTTGCGTACGAGAAGGTCCTCGAGATCGAACCGACGCACACCCGTGCGTACTTGGCCCTCGAAGATTTGCACAGCGTTGCGCATCGAGCCGAGCCACTCATCGAACTCTACCTTGCACGCCTCGACACGCGTGAAGAGACGGACGAGAAGACCGAGATCTTGCGCAAAGTCGCCCGGGTGTTCGAAGAGGAACTCGACGACAAACCGCAGGCCTTCGACGCGCTCATGACTGCGTTCGAGCTCGATTACGACAACATGGACACCGTTCGTTATCTCGAACGGATGGCGCAAGCGACAAACCGTTGGCCGGAGCTCGTGCAGAACGCGAACCGATGGCTCCAAGCAGAGACGCAACCGCTGCCGACCATCACGCTCTGCCTGCACTTGGCGAAGTGGTACGCGGAGGATCTCGGACATCCCGAGTATTCGCAGGCGTACTACATGAAGGTTCGTCAGCTCGATCCGAACAACGTCGCCGTGTTGCGACAAATGGCGAACTTCCACAAGAAGGGTGGCCAGTGGCAGCAACAAGGTCAGATGCTGCAACAGGCGCGCGACATCGCCGTCAAGGACACGGATCGCAAGGAAGTGCTCACGGAGCTCGGCGAGGTTCTCGAGAAGAACGTCGATGTTGATCAGGGCGTTTCTTTCTACAAACAAGCCCTCGACGTCGATGCGTATTTCCTCCCGGCCCTCGATGCTCTCGATCGCATCTACACCGATCGCAACATGCTCAACGAGCTCGTCGACATCCTGACGCGCAAGGGCAAGTCGCAAACGGATCCAGTGCAGATCGCGAACACGAAGCTGCGTAACGCCGGCATCTACGAGAAGGAACTCAACCTCATCGAGAAGGCTGGTCAGGTCTATCGCGAGGTGCTCGAAGTCGACGCGTCAAACCTGCAGGCAATGCGGGGTCTCGAACGCGTCTACAACCACACGCATCAGTGGCCGGATCTCGTGGCTGTTCTCGAGATGCAACTCGACGTCGTCACCACCGAACGTGAACGCATCGAAGTGCTGCTCAAGATCGCCAAGAATCAGGAAGAGCAGTTCCTCAAGCCAGACCTTGCGGCTGTGCGCCTCGAACAGGTCGTCGACATCGACCCGCACCACGAGTTTGCCCTCGAGTCACTCGAGCGTTGTTATCGCCGCCTGCGCCAATGGCACGATCTCATCAACACCTACGATCGTCACATCAACGCGACGATCGATCGGCAGAAGAAGATCGACCTGTGGATGGCAACGGCCAAGGTTTACGCCGAGGAACTCCAGGACTTCAGCAAGGCGATTGATAGCTGGCTGAACATCACCGATCTGGATGACAAACACATCGTCGCGCTCGAAGCGCTCGCCAAGCTCTACGAGAAGCAGGACGAATCGCATCGCGCCATCGAGTACATGATGCGCGTCGCGGATCTCACGCCCGACGGCAAGCAACGTGTCGAGATGTATTACCGAATCGGTAAACAACTCGAAGACAAGATCGGCGATCGCGTCACGGCGCAAGAACGCTTCGAGATGGCGTTGGATCTCGATCCAACACACATCCCGTCGCTCTCCGCATTGCGCGTCATTGCCATCGATTCGGCGGACTGGGTTCTCGCAGCTCGTTACTTCGATCAAGAGCAACAGAACACCGAGCTGCCGCGTCCACGCGCGAAGCTGCTCGTTGAACTCGGCAAACTCCGCGACGACATGTTGGGTGAGCACGACCTTGCGGTGCAGGCCTATGAGCTTGCGTTGCAAAGCGACCCCGACAACGAAGACGCGGCGATGCCGCTCTTGACCGAATACGTGACTACGGAGAAGTGGTCGAAGGCCGAACCACTCGCCGAAATGCTCGTCAAGAAGAGCGGCAAACGTGAAAAGGCCGAGCAACATCGTCTCCAGAACACGTTCGGCAAAGTGCTCGTGTCACTCGGCAAGAACGAACAAGCGCTGAAGGCGTATCAAGCGGCGTATCAGCTCGATCTCACGAGCCAAGAGACCATTCGTGGTTTGGCCGATGTGTGCTTCCGGTTGAGTGACTGGGCCGGTGCCCTGACAAACTACCAGAAGGTACTCACGGCCCTCGGCGAGGAAGAGACCGAAGAACGCGCGAACGTCTACTACAAGCTCGGCCTCATCAAGCAGGGCCAAGGGCAAGCCAAGCAGGCGATCAACAACTTCGAGAAAGCTCTCGGAGTCGAGCCTGCACATCGCCCGACGCTCGATGCGATGGTCGGCGTGTACGACGCGCTGAAGGACTGGAAGCAAGTGGCGCACTACAAGCGCCAGATCCTCGACAACATCATCGATGGTGGCGAACGCTTCAAGGTCCTCAACGAGATCGCCGACACGTGGGACAAGGATCAGAACCAGCAGAAGGCTGTCGAAGCTCTCGAAGAAGCTCTCGATCTAGAGCCGCAAAATCACAAGCTGCTCCACAGGCTGCTCGAGCTTTATCAAAAGCTCGGTCACTGGGAGAAGATGGTCGATTGCTTGCAGCGCATCGCAGATCTCGAGCCGCAACCGAAGCGGAAGTCGCGCTACTTCTTCACGATGGCGCAGCTCTACCGCGACAAACTCGAGGACATGGGCCGCGCAGTCGATCTGTTCAACGATGCTCTCGATCTCGATCCAGGCTTCCTCGACGCGTTCGAGCGCATCAACAAGGTCCTCACGCAGCAGAAAGAGTGGAAGCAGCTCGAACGCGCGTATCGCAAGATGATCCATCGCGTCGCGGGCAAGGGGAACGTGGACCTCGAGTTCGCCCTCTGGCACGCCCTCGGTCTCATCTATCGCGATCGCCTCGAAGACCATGCAAAGGCCATCGAGACGTTCCGGATCTCGTCACGCCTCAAGCCCGAAGATGTGCAGGAGCACCAGATCCTCGCGCAACTCTTCACAGGCCTCGGCCAGAACGACGACGCGATCGGCGAGTACCAAGCGCTCGCGCGGATTGACGCGACAAACTCGGAGACGTACCACGAACTCTATCGCCTCTACGTCGAGCAAAAGGCGTACGACCCGGCGTGGTGCACCGTGTCTGTCTTGTCACTGCTGCGCTCCGCCGACGAAGACGAGCAGAAGTTCTTCGAGGACTATCGCCCGCAAGGCATGCTCCAGGTGAAGAGCCGTCTCGACAACGAAGCGTGGCTCCGGAATCTCTTCCACGAAGAAGAGAACCTCTACATCGGCAAGATCTTCGAAATGATCGCTTCCGCAGCGCTCAAAGCGAAGATCATGACGCTCGAGGCGAAGAAGGAACGACCGGTTCTCGATCCGCGATTCCGTCAGGATCCAGCGACGTCGACCGTCACGTTTGCCCGTACGTTCGGGTGGGCTTCGCAGGTGCTCGGCATCTCGTGCCCCGCTCTCTACGTGCGCAGCGATGTGCCCGGCGCGTTGGTGGCCGTTCCTGCCGAACCGCCGTCATCGATTGCTGGTCAAACAGTTCTTACCGGGTTCTCCCCGCAAGAACTCACGTTCATCATTGGCAAACATCTCGCGATGTACCGCGGCGAGCACTACATCAAGACGCTCTTCCCGACGGTCACCGAACTGACAGTGCTCCTCTTTGCAGCGATGAAGCTCGTGCAACCTGACACGCCTTCGCCGCCGGACATCGAGAAGCAAGTCATGGCCACCGCGCAGACCATCAAGCAGTTCATGCAACCCGTGCAACTCGAAGGTCTGAAGATGGTCGTGAAGAAGTTCGTCGCTGATGGAGCCAAGGCAAACCTGAAGCGTTGGTCGCAATGCGTCGACATCACCGCCACTCGCGCAGGCTTCCTCCTCTGCGGTGATCTCGAGATCGCCAAGAAGATCATTGCCTCCGAGCCGCAACAGCCCGGCGATCTGCCGCCGCAAGAGAAGCTCAAGGAGCTGATCGTCTTCTCCTGCTCCGACCAGTACTTCACGCTGCGTCAATCGCTCGGTATCGCTATCGGCACCGAATGATCCGACTGCGTACGAAATGAAAAACGCCGGGTGGCCCCAACCATCCGGCGTTTTTCTTTGCTCCTCAAATCAAAAATATCGTGTGCGCTCGAGGACAAACCGATCCCCGACAAACGCATCCGCCCGAGCTGTAGCGGCATTGGCCGACTACAGATCTGCTGCGGGTTGGCTCAAAATGTATTCGATGGTCGGTGTGAGATAGCCGTACGCCTCGGCTGCCGTCAGCAGACTGGCGTTGTGGGGTAGGTTCGACAAAAACGCTCGCGCATAGGGCGTTCCTTCCAAACCTTTCAAGCGGCGCTCGAGGAGCGGGATCGCCCTCTCGATGGCATCACGAGCATTCTTCAAGTCGCCCAGATCCACGTGTGCATCGTGCAGCGTCAGGAAGATCGAGGCTTCGTTCAGCAAACTCGGCGCACCCGACTCGACGAGACGCGACGCTTCTTTTACGAGCTCGATGGCTTGTTCCGGATTGCCAAGTCGACGTTCGGCTTCGGCCCAAAACCCAAGCGCTACAGGCAGCACGTCTCGGTTTTCCGTGGAGCGATAAGCTTCCGTCGTGAGCTTCAGCAACGAGCGAGCTCGGGGAATGTTGCCCGTACCGCTCACGCGCAACAGTTCGCAACCGCGGTAAAACAACGTGCCCAGCGTCACGCGATCGCGAACCACCCAGTTCCCTGTGGCGGCTTCATCGGCGTGAGCTCGTGTCTCGGTGAGAAAGCTGTCGATGCGTGTATCGGCGCCGAACGTTGCTGCCCAGCAGAGCAAGTTCATCTGGGCATTTCGCACGGTACCAGGGCTGCCGATGGCTGACGCTTTCGTCAACCCACCCTCGAGCTGCGAGAGCGCTTCGTTACGTGCGCCAATGGTTGTCAAGGCAAACCCAAGGTTTGTCACGAGCATCGCTTCTCGTTCTTGCAATCCCGCCTGCTTCGCCGAACGTGCGGCGTTACGACGGGCGTCGAGAGCTGAGCCAAGTTGTCCCTGGGTTTGTCGGACGACGGCCAATGCTTGCCACGCATCGACAGCCGCCCAATCGATCTCGCCTTTGGCCGTGAGGTCGAGCAGCACGCGCGTCTCGCGCTCAGCAAGCGCGAGTTGACCTGCGTACGCATAGAGATTGGCGAGCGCCGCTGAACAACGAGCCATCTCCTCGACCAGACCGATGCTGCTCGCTCGATCGCGAATCTCGATCAGCCGTTCCTCGATGTGGATCCCGGTGCCGAGCGCGTAGTCGTACCGCACGCGCGCTCCAAGCGAACGAATCTCGCTCTCTTCGTCGTAGACGTTTTCGGCCATCGCTTGGATGGCTTCGTTCCGTTGATACGACCGAGCGTCGAGGCGGCTGTGGGCTTCATCGAGCAGCACGGCCCGAGCAAACGCGATGGGTTTGTCTGTTGCGAACACCAGCGCTTTGTCGGCCATTTTCACGGCGTCTTGCAAGGAGTTCGTCGCCAGGGCTCGCCGCGCAGCCGCTTCCCAATGGTCGGCCGCTTTTTCGTGCCGCTGTCCCAGATCGAAAT
>DAOMZH010000397.1:0-9305 GCA_035437985.1 Polyangium sp. (in: bacteria)
TGCTCGACATCGTCGACGTGAAGGCGGTGTGCGACCTTGCCCACAAGGCCGGCGCTAAGGTCGTGCTCGACAACGCCTTCGCCATTAATCGATTTCTGCGGCCGCGTAATCTTTGGCGCGCCGAGCCATGTCGATTGGATTCAGATATCCCCACCGGCTCTCGGGTTTGTCGAAGTGGGGTTCGGGGGGAAACTGTCGCGCGGTGAAGGAGCCGTCGGGATTTTGATTGACGGCGTTCAACGGGTGCGTCGTGCCGATGGCATCGGGCATCATGCCCGCAATGGGGGAATTTTGCTGGGCCCAGGTCAAAACTTCGCCATCCACTTGATATGCATCGACCAAACTTCCCGCCTGGGAAGGATCGAGCCCATACCGCGAAAAGGTATCCGAATGAATACCCGCGGCATTAAAGGTATTCGCGGGCAAACCCGACGCCAGAGATCCTGCCGACGCTAGACCTCCGCCGAGCGAATGTCCTGCAATGCTGGCATTACCCCCATAAACTTGACCGAATTGGCGAGAAAGCTCGACCGCTTGCGTGTATTGCGTCGATTCGAATCCCGTGCCTTGCGAGAGATTTCCCCAGAGCCAATCATTGCCATTCCATTGCTTCCAGGTCTCGAATTCGGTGCCGCGCATGATGAGGCGGTAACTTCCATCGATGTTCGACCGATAGATGTCGGCATAAAAACCCGACTTGGGATCGTGCAATGTGGCATTCTGCAATTCCGGCGGCAAATCGGATTGATTTAATCGCGTCCAGCCGTCGGGCGCGCCGCTCGTGTTGTAAACATCGCTAACGAGACGCGCGTCTTCGACGGCTTTGTTATTCGTGGCCAGGCGTTCGGCCGCATTGGTCAAACGATCGCGTTCGGGACCATTCGGCATGGTTGCGGCTTTTTTGCGGGCTGCGTCAATCAAACGCAAACGTTCCATGAGCCGCATTCGTTTGGCCGCGTCGCTCATCGAGCCAATGATGACCGTTGGGCAACCGGCATCGATGAGCCCTCCGTGGTTGGTTCCATCGCCGAAACGTGCGGCTTGTTGCCCTTCCAAAAGGACAGTGGGCTCACCTGTTTGCACGATATCGACTGGTCCTTTGCATGCGGCCAGGTCGGTAATTCGAGCAGCGGGTTGTCCGCCTACCAGAATCGTCGTCGCGCACGCAGGCAAAATATTGTCACCAACGTGCTGGAGGCAGAGGTGGTGATCACCTTTTCGGGCGGCAATCGCGTCAGCCATGGGGTCCTCATCGACAAGGGACGTGCTAGTATCGCTCGATGCGCCCAGGGAGGGAAGAGGGAAAACGCGTCCCAGACGACGAGAAATTCGTGGGATCACATGGCTTCCGTTTTTACGCGCCCGATCGCATCACCATCGTGATGGGAGGAGTGTTTACAGTGGAAGAGGCCGAAGAAATCGTCCGGCTCATGCACGACGCCGGCGATCGATTCGGATCCATTTTCATCGGCGTCGACGCAACAGAGTTTCGACCATCGGGAGCTCGGGTTCGGAACGTCTTTGCCAATGGCAATGGTCGATCATTCAATGCCCGCGCCGCAGCTGTCTGGGGCGCGAACTATACGGTTCGCACGATGTTCAACTTGGTCATTCGCGCGGGTACTTTTCTCAAGAAAGACTTCATCACGTTCCCTGTCGAATTTTGCCGCGATGAAGGCGAAGCATTGGCTTGGTTTGCCTCGTTGAAAAAATAAGCGACCCATTCATCTATCTTCGTCGGCTGCGCCGTAACGCAACCACGAGCAGCGCCAAACCGGCGGCGAGTGAATTGGCTTGTCCGGAAGAACGACCCGGTACTTGGCAATCACATGTCGATGTATCGACCGGCGTTTGTTCGGGGCGCGGAACGCATTGACCTTTGACGGCATCGCATACTTCGCC
Organism: Polyangium sp. (in: bacteria); assembly: GCA_035437985.1. Lineage (GTDB taxonomy): Bacteria > Myxococcota_A > Polyangia > Polyangiales > Polyangiaceae > Polyangium. The sequence goes on from DAOMZH010000397.1 coordinate 1,903, forward strand.
CGAGTTACAATCGTCGATGCTCACGCATGTGCGCGTGACGGGTACGCACGTACCCGCGCGACATTGAAAACCTTCGACGCAATCAGATACGGTCGAGCCTTCGGGCTGTTCGGTGCACACCGTTTTGCAACGCTCGTCGTCATCGCAAACATATGGAAAACACGTGGTGAGTTTCTCGGGATTAGGAATGCAACTCCCGAGCCCATTGCACACTTGCGTTTCGTATACGAGCCCTCCGGCGCAGAGACTCCCGCCGCAATTTTCGCCGTAATCGTGTAACGAACAAGCTCCGAATTCATTGCATTGGCCCGTGTATCCGCAAGGCTTGGCCGAATCGACGACGCAATCGGTGGCGCAACATCGGTCGCCTTCGCAAAATCCGGAAAGGCAATCGCTCGCAACTGTACACGACGTACCGATTTGGTTTTTCGGGACGCATGATCCCGTGGCCATAGATCCGCCCCCGGCGCCAGCAGCACCTCCGGCCCCCGCGCTTCCACCAGCACCACCAGCACCACCAGCACCACCAGCACCACCATTACCACTCGAAATGGGCTGTTCGACGCAATGAGCAGAGGGGACGCATTCGGCATCCGTGGTGCACGAGGTTGGGCATGCGCCATCAATGCACGCAAACGGAGTGCAATCGTCAATGAGGGGATCCACTTTGCACGAGCCAAACCCGTTGCAGATGTGGCGGATGACTTGATTGCTCACGCATTCGGACGGAGCGCATTCCACACCATAAGAATACAAACCGCATTGACCGCCGGCCGTGCAATATCCGTCATGTCCACAAGACGAGGGCAAATCCGCTGCGCATTCGGCGTCTGGAATGTCGTCGGCCGCCGCATTGCCACAATATCCATCGTCACCCACGCCACCTTGCAAATCTCTGGTGCAGGCCTGACACAATCCGCTGCAGGGTGTATTGCAACAAACGCCATCGACACAAAAGTTCGACTTGCATTGCGCAGCCGCAGAGCAAAACACGCCCAAATTCAATTTCTCGGCGCATTTCCCGGCCAAACAGAAATTCCCTGTCGTGCAATTCGCATCCGTCGTGCACGACGTCGCGCACATGTTCCCAGTGCACGACGCATAAGGCGCGCAACTTTGACCCGATTTCGTCACGCAATTGCCAAAGCCATCACACGACTGACCACTGAGTTGACCATTCGAGCACGTCGTTCCACTTCCGCACGTGGTATTCGGACCATACAAGCGGCAGGATCCTCCGCCATTGCATGTACCGTCCAACCCGCAGGGTGGGCTCGCGGTGCATTGTGTGGAAGGCGTAGGAGTTTTTCCGGAAATGACATTGCCACATATTCCATTCGTTCCCCCGCCTTTCGCCGCCGCCGAACACGCTTGACAGAGCCCCGTACAAGCGCTGTCGCAACAAACGCCATTGACGCAATAACCGCGCGCGCAATCGATTCCCGTCGAACACGCCAATCCGATGGCCCCATAGAGAAAAATGTACGCCGCACCGGCGTCTGCCGGGTTTGCCGTATGTTCATGATAAGGAGCGCCCATGATGGCGGTATCCTCGCCCATGGCGATGCTTATACCTTCTCCGTCAAATGTGCGTGCATCCGTACCCAAAATGCGCGTTTGAGGTTCCCAATTGCCCACATTCCGTCGATACAAATACGCTGTCCCCGCGGTATTGTTGTATTGCCCAACGAGCGCGTGGGAACCCGACAATGCGACGCTAATTCCAAAGTTTTCCCCGGTGAGCCGAAGTGACGGCAAAAGTCTCGCGGTATATACCGACGTCGACGTCCACCCGCCCGCGGGTCTGTCGTATACATAGGCCAACCCTTCCATCATGAGGCCGTCATTGTCATCGGGTGCGCCGACGAGAACGGTCGCGCCATCGGTGGAAATGGCCACGGATGCACCGAATCGGGCTCCGACGACCCCGGAACTCCTGAGCGTTGCTCTGACTGCATTCGTCGACTGCCAGCCATTGGTAGGTTTGACAAATATATCCACCGCACCCTTCCTATCGCCTGGCGCAAAGTCGCGATTGACAGCTCCCACAGCGACCACGTCACCCGACGTTGCGACCGAATAACCCAATTGCACGCCGCTCGCGGAGACCTGTGGATTCAATGTATACGCCGACGACCACGTGGACCCCGACCGTGTGTATACATACGCACGACCCTCGGTAGGAAACGATACGGAGGTATCAGGAGCACCAACGACTGCCGTATCCTGCTGCAGAGCTACCGAAGCCCCAAAACGAAAAGATGTCGATGAGACGAGCTTGGCCTGTAGCGTCCACGTGGAGGTGTTTCTCGTATACACATAAGCTGCGCCGCGGACGAGGTGATTCGTGGCGCCAATAATGACCGTCGACCCGGAAATCGCCACGGAATAACCAAAATTATCGTTTGCCGCACTGTCACTGGGAACGATTTTCGCCTGCTGGCTCCATTGCGTTCCCGCGCGCACGAAGATGTACGCCGCGCCGGAATTGCTCCCCTTATCGTTATCGTAGGGTGCGCCAACAATCGCCGTATCCCCATCAATCGACACCGAAGTCCCAAATGTATCCCCAGTCCCAGGATCCGCCGCCCGAAGCTCCGCCTGCTGCAAAGTCACCATGAGCGAGGGCGCAGTCCCCTCGAGCGCGGTATGCTCGCTACTCCCGAGTTCAGTCAGATTGGTTGCGCTAGACAAACCATCGACGGCAACGTCCGGCTCATGTTCGACACCACAGGCCACAAAAACCAAAGATGCGAGAAAAAAACCGGACAGCAATCGAGTTCGGAATCCGATGACCATGGTCAACTCCTTCAAAATTCGTAACGCAACACCGCTGCCGGGGTAATGAACACGACGACGCTGCTCATCAACTGCTGCGCCGAAAAAACTGCCTGCCCCGAAGGACCCGCATCAATCTTTGCCGCCTCCGGGGACCAGGTTGGAATGGATTTGTTTGGCGTGACAAGCACCCCCACTTCGAGGCTCGTCAGGAGTTGGAGCCGTTCCGCAAGAGGAAATGCAATATCGAAACCTGGGGTGACCAAAAGCGAATTCACGTGCGATGCTTGGACAACGTCGAATGAATACGGTTGCGAAGGCACGCTCTGGCCTCCCACCCTACGCACATTGGTCTGCATCGTGCCCACCCGATGATCACGAAAAAGCCCACCTACCACGCCACCAACACCGAGCCGCAAAGACATGACCGGTTTGGTTCCGAGGCGAATGCCCGCAGTTGCTCCAAGACGAACCCCACGCAAGGATAACGTGTCGTCGACCGTCCCATATTCGTCCGACAAACCCGCCGGATGAATGGGCGTCTCACGACCCGACAATGCTTGGCGCGCATAAAAATATCCCGCTTCGACTCCCACGAAAAAGCCCGACGGAAATCGATAACCTCCGCGCCCCGTTGCGCTGACCCCGACCCCTATCCCCTGGGAACACACATCAACACACTCGTCAACGAGCGCCCCCCCGAGTGTCGGGATCAAATTCGGCCCGATTGCTGCTTCGACAAACACTCGCCCGCGATTGTCCTTCCATAACGGCGACAACGGATCGCGATCCAGATTGATTGCCAGGGACTCATGCTCGCCCGGTCGAAGATTGACCTCGCGCACATCCAATACGAACCCTTCCGACGCAACTTCAAGGCGATGCTTCCCATGACGGAGCTTGCCTTGCCAAACTCCAAGGCCCACATTCACGCTATCGATGGCCACGGTCGCCCCAACCGGAGTCGGCGTGATTCGCAGATCGGCATCGAGCTTTTCCGCGATCATCGCCAATGTCTCGGTTTGTTGTTTTGGAACACGCACCCGCACCGGTTGCGTACCCCAGGAATCGTCACCCACGAGCGTCACGGTATGTTCACTCGCCAAAAGCGTCCCTTCCCAAGGTGCAGTTCCGACGATATTGCCGTCAATGACGACTTGCACTGGGCGATTTTGGGCTTCGCTCACCCGAAGACGGCCTGTTTCCCGGAGATCCAGCTTGCGTAGCCGTGCTTCGACCGTATGAACGCGATTACCCACGATATCGAGGCTCGATTCGAAAGGCTCGAACCCCTCCATGTATACGCGCACGACGTGGGCCCCCGCCGGTACGCGAATTGGGTTTGGCGAAGGAAACGTCCCGCGACTTCGACCATCGATCATAATGGCCGCATCGACCTCAGCTTCGACGATCTCGACCGTGCCCACCAGACCGCGCATTTCGATCAGCGCTTTTTGCGCCTCGGTTTTCGCCGCTTTGGGCAATATGTCGGAAAAGTCCCGCAACAACACGTCGTACAAATCGAGCGCTTCGTCGTAACGAAAAAGCAATTGATAACAACGTGCCGCGCCAGCCGTCGCGGACCAGGTTGGAAAAATCCTTCGGGCTTCGAGGTATTCAGCCGCCGCCGCGGCCAAGTTTTTCTGGTCGCGCAGGGCGATGGCCTTGGCAAAATGAACCTTTGCGGCCTCCAAACGCGCCGCACGTTGCTCGAGCGTTTCGACAGGAGCGACTTCGGGTTTGTCACTACTTACCGCAATGTCACCTTGTTGCGCAAGCGCGGGACTCGCGAGCATTCCTAGCGGCAACAGCGCCCATATCGGTCGGAACCAGGGAAACATCGAACACTCCCCAAATGTGGATCCAACGTCTCATGAATTTGCAGACGCGTCAACAAAATCCGCAAAGATCGTCCGAGGTTCGACCACGAGAATTTCGGTGTGTTGGAGGGAGGGATTGTCGGGCCAATCAAGGGGCCCAAAGAAATGCGCTTACCATGACAAACGTCCGCGAGGGGACGCTTGGGTCAGAGGAACGGCGACCTCCGAGTTTTCAGCTATCGATAGCCATCTGCCAGCTCAGCGACGCGACGCCGAAGCAGAGCTGCAGGATGATGAGCGAGCCATTGACGGCAACTTGAATCTCTATTTTTTCTTCGGGTATCAACGTCGAAATCATCGAAAGTCCTCCGCAAACGTTCGCCCCCGTCGCAAATCCCGCAACGCCTTTTTCGCCTTGCGTCTGTTTCGTCGTCGCTGCCGTTACGCACGCAGAAACGATTTCCCAGGCGACAACGACGACTCCCCAACCGGCCGTCACGTACGCAAATGCTTCGCCGATCTTTTTGTACGTGTCCCCCTTGGCCTTGACGCCCAGCACACCGACCACACCATCGACCATTGCAATGACAGATCCGATGAGACCGACAAACCATGCCGTCGTCGCCAATCCTCGCTCGAGCTTCGTACCTTCGGTGGGAAATCCAGTAATGCCCGCAATCGCTGCTCCGACAATGGCCGCAACCAAACGTGCCGCACGAGAGGCCATGTTCTTTTCGTCGCCGAGATCGGCAATCATCGTAGAGATCGAGCAAATGGTCCCGCCAAAAAGACCACACGCAGCCTTTACATGCCCCATCGTCCGACGATTCTTCTCAGCCTCGGCCGTGGCTTTTTCGGTCTCCGCCAGGGCAGCGTCGATCTGCGCTTCAATCTCCGCTTGTACCTTTGCTTTGTCAACATCGTCCTGAGCCGCAAACGAGGCGAATTCTGCAAATGGCCCCTCGTTCGTACCTTTGGCGATCTTGTAGATGATCGTGTACGGGACTGCCACAATCACCGAAAACAGGCTGAGCAGGGTCAATGGACGCCCACGCAGAATCGTCGTTTCGATGAAATCAGTGACCCACGGAATGTCGATCCGCCCATTGGCCAAGCGCACGAGCCAATCGGCGACCTGTTCCACCAATTCGAGAAGCAGCGCGCCGCCCACCTTGATGAGGCGCATGAGCAACTGCAACAGGGCCCTGACGCCCAGCAAAATCACCGTGGCCCCCGTTGTGAAAAAGGCCTTGGGATCGGCAACCGCCGCCTTCCAATCAATCGAATCGATGGCCGAATCGAGTTCTTTACGAATTCCCTGGACGTCGAACGCTTGGACGATTCTATCCAATAACGAGAAATCAATGTTGGGCATCACCGAATCAAGCGCAAGACGCCCCAAATTGTTTTCGAGTTTGTTCATCAGGAACGAGGTCCGTTCGTCCGGATCGCTCGGATTGGACTCGACCTCGGCGACCCCCATGGAATTGATGACCCTGTCGAGCGCCGTCGTCATCGTGGTCTCGGCATTGGTCATGAGCGCGTTCCACTTGTTACGGGCCGCGCGAATCGTCCCTGGAAAACGCGCCAATGCCGCCCGCTGCATCTCGTGCAATGCATCGGCTGTATCGAGAATGTCTTCCCAATCGAAAAGCGCCGCCACATAATTGATCACTTTTTCGATCGAGGCCGCAACTTGCTTGAAGAATGCAGACATCGCAGCGACCGCCGTCTCCACACTGTCCACAATGGTCCGAATGAGTTTGCCCCCGACCTCGACAACAATTTGATACGCCTCGACCGCCCAGCCTCGAGGATCGAGAGTCTTCACGACAACGATCATTGCGTCGTCAATTCTGTCGCCAAGATTCCGGAAGAACTTGTCGGCCGGTTCGATAACCGCTTCTTTGACGAGATCACCGACGTCCTTGAAAAACGCTTCGGTTTTCTGGCCAAACTCCTTGAAAGCCTCCTCAATCTTGTCGCCCGCAGCTTCAATTCGTTCAGCAAGCGTATCTCGCTCATTACGCAGCCGGCGTGCACGCCGAATCCTACTCTCGGCCGCGGTGGCAAACGAGATCAATCCTTCGTCCATCGCCCCGAATCCAGGCGCCGCAAGCATTCGCACTTCCAGAATGCTCTCCGCTTCACCCGCCGAGAAACTCAGCACGTCGCTCTCGGGCACAGGTACCCGAACACCAGGAATGGTTCGTCGCAATGGAACATCGGCATCCACGCGCGCAGCCACACCCGCGCGCACCGAAGACGCTATTGTGCTTTGAGTCTCCTCGGACGAACCTTCGGCAAATGATAACAACGATCCTTCTTCGTACTCGAGCGTGCTTTGCAAAGCCGCTTGCATGAGGCCCCGCACGGTGGAGGCAAGCTCGGCTGCATCTTCCGCAGTGACTTTCTGGCCAAACGGCGAGGGCGTTGGTTTTCGCCCGGTGCGCGCCGGTATTCCTTTGGTCAGTGAATCTCCGGTCGCGCCCGCGAGCGTTTCCAATGCTTGCAGATCGGGGAGGATCACTTCGTATTGTCCCGCCGGCATATCGGCAATCCGAAGCTTCAAGGCTGGACAACGCACGACCGCTTCCTCATTCGCCTTGAATCCGTGCGCATTGATCGTGAGCCGTGCTTTGCCAGCCGCGTTGGTCGTAATCTTCACCGGCATTTTCGGCGCTGCGACAAGATCGACTCCATCACCTTCATCGAGGCGCAGCACGACAGGTTCGTCCACGGCGATTTCGATGGCCGTTTGGCGCAGCGGCATGCCGCTCGCGGATCGTGCGACCAGACAAACCT
>DAOMZH010000398.1:0-9299 GCA_035437985.1 Polyangium sp. (in: bacteria)
GAGACGAAAGTTGAAAGCGGCAAAGAGAGAGCGCGGAAAGCGGGGATGTCCGAGCGTATGGCGTGGTTTCGCAGGATATCAGATGTCGAGGTGCCTCGTGAACTCGTAGTAGGGCACTTCGCTCGCGAGTTTGCAGAGCTTGCGGAATCGTTCGTCCCACATGGTCGCCGTAGCCATGTCGCCCCGCATGCGCGCAGCCTCGGCGCGGGCAAACGCGTACGACCGGAGTGAAAAGCGGCGTTGGTCCAGAGCCAACAGTGCGTCGAACCAAACCTCCATGTCGCCTTCGGACGGATTCAAGAGTCGACTCGCCAAGAGCAGATGCACTGCGAGCCAAGGTGGAGCATCGCCACGCGAATGGCTTGCAGCCCATCGACCCGCACGACGCGTTGGTGGTTCCGCCGAAGCAAGGCTCACCCAAGGGGACAACGCTTGATCAACGAGGGCCCGCTGTTTGTCATGGTCACCCACGCGCCAGGGAGACATCGGGTTGGCAAAACCCATCGAGGGAAAGGGCAGGGGACGGCTCAGGTCTTCGAGCTTCATGGGTTCGAGCTTCAAGTCACCCAACGCGGCCAACATCCATCGCGCTCGGGCAAACGTGCGGGCATCTTTGGCCGAAGCGGCCAGGCCCTCCGCTTTTTGCGCATGTTTTCGCGCTTGATCGGTTTTTCCCAGCGACATGGCCAGCTCCGATGCTTGCGTGAGCAGCACGGCCCCAAGACGGTTTTCCTTGGGATCGAGGGCGAGTTCTCCCGAGAGATCCGTCTCGATATCGGCCAACGCTTTTTCGCGATCCCCACTCAACCAATGAATGTTGGACCTCAAAAGATGATGCGCGGCCGCATTCAGCTCCAGCGCTCGGGCCGCGCTATCCGCAGCTTGCAGCGCAGCGTCGATGTCTCCATCACGCGTGAGCGATGCCGCGGCCTCCAAAAGAATCGCGCCCCGAAGCTGGACCAGCTCGCGCCGAAGCGTCTCGCTCACCGCAGCATCTCGGGTTGGTTCCGTCGCTGGTTTGTCGCTTTTTTCCGTCGGCGCATCCTTGGGGGTGTCGGCGGGCTCGGCGAGATCCGCTTCGAGCTTCTCGAGCGTCTGTGCGGCCAGGACAAACGTTTGTCCGGGTAGAATCGAAGGCGGCTCTTCGTCGCCGGTGGCTGGGCGATGGTCGGTGACCCATTCGAGCGCCGTGAACAGGATCGAGGGCCCGAGTGGCGGCTCATCGAACTTGGGTTTGGCGAAACGAACGATACGTGCGGGATCTTGCTTGGGGTCGGTCGTGAGCAGAGCCGTGAGGAAAGCGAGGCGCGCGCCTGGGCTACGCGGGCCTCCTTCGAGCAAGCGCACGATCGTCGCCAATGCCGGCGTTTGCGAAGTTTCCGCAGCTGGAGTATTCGCGAGTCGCAAACGAAGGAGGGCGCGTTGCTCTACGGCGTCAGCGCTTCCGGCATTGGAGTTTGTCGGAATCGGGGGTGGAGGCAGACGGAGCTGCGCCAAACATGCCGTCAAGAGCGCCCGCACTTCGCCGTAATCCCTGGAAAGTCCTTCGTATTTCCGGCTTGCCCGATCGTCTTGAATAAACGCGAGCATCTTGGAGCCCTTGTCGAGATCCGGTCCCATGCACAACAACGTGGCGACGGCTGAACGAATGTCGGGGTCGCGCGGATCATCGACCGCGTAACGCTTGGCCAGCGACTTGGTTTTTTCGAGGTCCCCGTTCAAGAGCGCCGCGCGCAACGTCGACAAACGCACCCGCCAGTTGAACCATTGTTCACCGCGCTCGAGCAGCGTTTGTCGGTCGCCCATTTCATCCGCATCACGCCCCAAATCTGGCGTTCCCACGGATGGTCCAAGTTCGACCAGCGTCACGCGCGTCGAGCCGTTTTGGACGACCTGCGTTTGATGCTCGATCGCTTCTGCAGCTCGGGCGAGGGCTTCATGACTTGGTTTGCCTACGGCAGCATCGACGTACTCTTCATGCGCCATGCGGACGCCAATTTCTTCAATGCGGTAGCGGGCACGGTTGGTGGTCCAAGGAAACCGCCCGGCAATGCGCAAAGGCGAGATCGCTTCCCCACACGGCGGCGTTTCGGGCCCTCGCGGTGCGGCAAATCGCGCGAAACATTCCTGCGCTTGCTTGGTGCCCCGACTCAATAGAGCTTCGGGAATTGCCACGGAAAGAACGACCCCGACAAACACTCCAGCTCCGACGAGCGTCCGCCGCAGAATCGTTCGCTTTCGTAGGATCGTTCGGCTAGACGAGCCTTCGGTCACGCGCCCTCTTTAGCCGATTTGTCCCAATGCAGCATGAATGCTGCACCGATCTACACGACGATCGAGATCCCCGCAGCGATCGAGACGCACGCGGTCACCGTTTGCACATAGGGAATCCAGGCTGGAGACAAGCGCGCCAAAGATCGCAGGGGCAAAGCTAGAAGCGTTGCGGCGAGGGCCATTCCGAGCACGGCCGCAAAGCTGAACACCGTAACGAAGACCAGGGCTGCGGCTGGCGTGTTCATCGTGCCGGCGACAAGCAGCGTCAAGGCTGCGGTGCCTGAAGCTCCGTGCACCAAACCGACCAAGAAGGGGCGCTTGTTTTGTACGGGTGCGGGTTCGTCTTGGTACTTGCGCCGGCGCAGCAACGCGTGGATGCCCAGGCCAATCAACATCAAGGCCACGGCGGCATCGAGCACATGCTCGATCGACTTCGGAACGGAAACTCCTGCCAAGACGAGCGAACTTGTGGCCAAGGTCAGGACCACCGCGTGTCCCAAACCCCAGAGCGCTCCGGAACGTGCCGCACGCGCGACAGTGCCCCCACGCGCGATGAATGTGCAGACCGCCGCGACGTGATCCGCCTCGAACGCGTGCTTCACGCCCAGGCCCAATCCAAGAGCACTTGCTGCCAGGACCGACATCGATGCGGACCGTAGCACACGGCTCCGCAATCGTGCCACGCCCTAGTTGCTCAGCTCCATCTGCCGTCCCAAGGCTGCCAGATCTTTCCCAACCAGCGCTTCGAGCGGGTCGGGGGCGTCCGCGAGATCTTCGACTGGAGCAATCGGGAGGTCGAGACCTTTCGCCAATAAGGCGGGAGCCGCAAACGCGGCCTCCCGAATGGTGGGAGCTTTTCCAGTGAGATCCTGGATCGACGTGACTCCGTGGTCACTGATGCCGCACGGAATGATCAACGTGAAGGCCGCGAGGTTGACCGTGAGGTTCAGGGCAAACCCGTGCATGGTGACCCACCGCGACAAACGTACGCCGATCGCGCCGATTTTCGCGAGATCTTCAGCCCACGGTGATCCCGCCCATTCCGTAGGTTTGGCGCGGTCGACCCACACGCCAATGAGTCCATCCACGACCCCAGCTTCGACGCCGTACTCTCGCGCTAGCAGAATCATCACTTCCGACAGCGAACGCACGTATTTGCGCACGTCTTGGCGCTCGGGCGGTAACTGCAAAATCGGATAACAAACCAGCTGTCCAGGGCCGTGATACGTCACGTCTCCGCCGCGGGCCGTGCGCACCAAGTCGACGCCCATGTTCGCGTATGCGGTTTGTCCCATCAAAAGGTTTGTCTCTTTCGCCGACCGTCCGAGGGTCACGACCGGCTCGTGTTCGACGAGCAGGATCACGTCCTGCGTGTGTCCTCCGGCGCGCAAAGCCACGAGTTGCTGCTGCAATTCATGGATCGGTTCGTAACGCCGTCGACCGATGAAACAAGTTCGAATGGGACCTCGCGCGTTCGACACGCGGCCTACTCTGGCACCTTGATGCCCGACGCGCGACATTCATCGCGGTACGTCTCGATGTTCTCGGTGAAACTCGCTGCAAGATCAGGGTCGAATTGAGTTGCGGCACATCGCTCAATCTCGGCGACCGCCACTTCGTGCGGCAAAGACCGGCGATATGAACGATCACTCGTCATTGCGTCGTAGGTGTCCGCGATCGAAATAATGCGGGCGATGAGCGGAATGTCGTTGCCTTTCAGCTTCAGCGGATATCCGCGACCATCCCAGCGCTCGTGATGCAAGTGCACACCGGGAATGAGCGGGTGCAAGAACTTGATGGGATCGAGGATGTCGCGGCCGAAGATCGGGTGCTTCTTGAAGACTTCGTACTCGTCGTTCGTGAGTTTGCCGGGCTTGTTCAAGTTGAGTACGCAGCCAATTTTTCCGATGTCGTGCATCAAGGCGCTCTGCCGGACAATTTCGATTTGCTCCGGCGACAAACCCAACTGCTTGGCTAGATAAACTGCATAAAGCGCCACGCGATCGGAATGTCCCGAGGTGTAGCGATCCATCTTGTCGATCGCTTTGGCCAAACCTTGGATTGTCTGTTGAAACGTGTCTTGCAGGTCTTGATAAAGCCGCGCGTTCTCGATCGCTGCTGCCGCACGCGAGGCGATGATGCTGAGGAGCTTTCGCTGACCTTCCTCGAAACGCCGACTCTTGGTGAAGGACATGAGCGTGATGAAGCCCATGAACTTGGAGCCAATGCGCAGAGGTACGGCCACGACGGACGATAAAGGCAATTCAGGCGGGGCCTTGAAAAACCGCAAGCCACGTGACGCTTGGACCAGCAACGTTTGTTCCGTACGGAAGTGTTCGATGATCTTTTCGTGATTGAGCAGGCCGAGGTTTGTCTCTTCCGGAATCGTTGCTGTACGAATGTTCTGGCGTTCGAAGTACCCTCCCTCGCCATCATCGAGCCATGTGGAAACGAGATCGCTTTGCACCTCGGACAAACAGCTGTCGGCGACCGTTTCCAAGACTTGATCGAGCGACAAGCTCGCCTGAATCGCTTCGCTGACCTTGTAGAGACTGAGGGCTTCTTTCAGGCGCATGTTCTCTGCTGCCATGCGTCGTTTTTCGATGCCGCGTTGCACGACGTGGATCACTTCGTCCACTTTGAACGGTTTGAGCACGTAGTCGTAAGCGCCGCGCTTCATCGCGTCGATCGCTGTTTCCACCGTGCCAAACCCGGTCATGATCACGGTGAGCGCGTCTGGAGCGGTCTTGCCAATTTCGTCGAGCAGCGCAATTCCGCCCAGTTTCGGCATCTTGAGATCGCTGATCACCAGGTCATAAGAACCTCGCGTTAGTTCACCCAGAGCAGCCGCGCCGTCCTCGGCCGTCCGGACGACATACCCCTCCATGCTCAGGAAATCCGCGAGCATGTCGCGAATCACCTTCTCGTCATCAACGACGAGAATGCGCGGGCTTTCCTCGATTACGGAAGGTGGCACCACGTCACGTTATCAGATCTTGCTTGGTGACCGAGGGATCGCGCGGGTGACGAAACACCCGCACACAAGCTCAGTATTCGTCATTCGTCGTCGGAGACGATGACATGACGGTGTGTTTGCGGTGACTCGTCGAGCTCGGGTACATGCGAAACACCCGATTCGCTGGCGGGAGGACGCTCGGTAATCGTCGGCGCATACGAGGGACGGGAATCAGGTCCAGACGCAAGCGAGTCCGGTGACTGCTGCGAAGTGGGCTCGGCCAATGAATCTGGCGGATACGAGCCTGTACCGTCGGGCAGTGGGGTCAAGCGAGGTTGGGATGGCCGAGACGAACCCGAAGGATCGGGTGGCAACATCGAAGAAGCGCGTTGTTCTCCGAGGGCGTGTTTCTGTTCGAGGAACTTGAGCACGTTTGCCCCGGTGGATCGTTCGAGGGTGCCACGTAAATCACCGGGCAAGGTCGATTCGATGAGGAGCTTCGCACCTGTGCGTGGATGCGCGATCTCGATGCGGATCAGATGCACGAAGGATCGGTCGAGGCCGTGCTTCTCTTCGAAGTAACGATTGGTTGCTACGTGTCCGTAACGTTCGTCTCCAAGAACCGGGTGACCAATGGCGGCGAGGTGGCGGCGAATCTGATGCGGACGATGCCCGTCGGGAATCACACGCAAGATCGAGTGTCCGGAAGCAACTGCGAGACGTCGGTAACGCGTGCGCGCCATGTAGCTGCGGCCGCCTTCACGTAGGTCTCGCGCGATTGCACCCTTCGTCGGCGTAACGCCTTTGGCCGCGACCAAGTAGATCAAGCGACCACTCGTCGCGAGTGCCGTGGCCCAAAGTTGGCGAGCGACTTCGTTGCGCGCGAAGATGCACAAACCACTCGTTCCCGTGTCCAGCTTGTTCACCACTTTCAAGCTCGAAACTCCGGGCAAACGCAAACAACGTTGCATGAGCGACGTGACGTATTCCGGCTGATTCTCGACCGGCTCGTGGGGACCTTTTTCCACCACGATCACGTCGTCGTCTTCGTAGATCACGCGCGGCGCAACAGGTGGCGCACGCTTGAGCACCGCGATCGTTTCGACCTCTTCCGTCAGCGGAATCATGTCGAGCGGAATGAGCTCACTCGACGTGTATCCAACGCGGCTGAAGTGATCGAGGTCGCGGGCAAGTGTGTCCGGATCACACGACACGTAGATGCACAGCGGCGCACTGAGGCGCGCGATGGCTTCGCGTGCGGCTGGTGAAACTCCACGACGCGGCGGATTCATCACCACCGTGTCGAACTTCTCGTTCTTCTCGACGAGCTGCGCGACGAGTTCCGCAGCGTCACCGACACGGGCATCGATTTCGCCCAACCCTTGCGCTGCTGCTGCTGTTCGCGCGTTCTGCACTGCAGGTGCGAACGACTCGATCATGGTCACGACGTTTTGCTCTTGGGCCAGCGCGATCGAAATTGCCCCGGAACCACCGTACAAATCGAGCACTCGGGGCTGACGTCGTTTCGTGCCGGTTTCGTCGATCAACAGCTGCATGTCGAGCGATGCAATCTCGCGGGCGATGAGCGCATGCACGCGTGCGGCTTGCGCGCGATGTACCTGGACAAACGATCCATACGAGGCGATGTGGTAGGTTCGTCCGATCCGATCCTCGGCTTGGGGAACACCATCGAGGACGACTGTTTCGGGGCCCAAGATCTGCGGCGCATCTGCTTCGTGGAGGTTTGCCGCGATGCCGATGACGCGTGGGAGGAGGGGACGAACGAGTTTGCCGGCGGCGAGAAGAGCTTCTCGCGAGACCACGCGATCTCGTTGGAGCACGAACGTGAGCAACACGCCGATGCGATTGCCTTGCGCGGTTGCGGTCGTTTCCGGAAGCGCGGTCGTTGGAGGCATGTGCACTTCCCGCAAATCGATCGCGCGGAGCACGCCACCTTTTTGCGGATCGAAAGGCGCAAGCAGCGTCTCGGTTCCTTCGGGTGGAGCTTGCAATAACGCACGTAACGCGGTCGTTACTTCGGCGAGCGGCGGTGCCAGCACGCGACACGAAGGAATGTCGACGACCTCGTGATTTCCAGAGCGACCGTAAAGACCAATGCCACCTGTTGGCGACACGATGAGCTTTGCGCGTCCGCGATAAGCAACGATGAGATCCGCGGGGATCAGTTGTCGCGTGTAGAGCAATTCGAGCGCTGGGTAGTGCACGATCGAACTCACGACACGAGCTCGTTTCGTGGTGAGCTGTTGGGCATGATCGAGCCCGATCAGTGGACAACCGCCGCATAGTTCGGCGTGTGTGCACTCGATCTTGGCCGACGGTATTTCTCCTGCCCGGAGTGTTCTTCGCGCCGTCGCTCCCGCTAACGCCCGCGCAGCGTTCGGTGCCGGAGTGGGAGGATTGACGGGGCCTTTCGGGCCATTGTTCCCTGCGCCAGAATCCATCGCCGCCAGGTTACAGCGGTCCTCGACAAGGTCGAACCAGGAAAACAGTGCAGCGAGCGATTTCCGAATGCTCCTTTGCACATCCGGGATCGGCACCCAGCACGATCACCGCAACTTTGTCGGCATTTCGAGCTCAGGCCGCGTACCATCGCCGCGCGAGTCACCCACTTCGCACGACGGTTCGACCGATGCCCAAGGGCGTTCCCAGCGCTACACGAACAGGCTGCCACTTTCCGCGTCGAATCGGCGAGCACTTTACCTCGTGGGTTCATGGTGCCGTGACGGCATGCATCATCGTGGCTTCGCCGTTCATCTCGGTAACTGCGTGGGCATCCCCCGAGGCCGATGGACGCAAGGGCCTGCAGCTCGCTCGCAAAGGCGAATGTGTCGAGGCTCTTCCACTGCTCGAAGCTGCCGAAGGCTCGCGCCATCGTCCTGAAACAGCGGTCGCTCTTGCTGATTGCTACGTAAAACTCGGCGCGTTGCTCAACGCGAAAGTGCTCTACGATGTGGTGGCGCTCGAGACGCCCGAGCGTTCGCATACGCGCGGCGATCGCAACGCGATGGCGAGTGTGCGCAAGAAGTTGAAAGACATCGAAACGCGCATTCCCACGATCGCTTTCACGATTCCAACCGAGTATCGCGACGTGGTCGTGAAGGTGAACGACGACGTGGTCGAGAACCCGAGCGATCCGCATCCCTTCGATCCCGATGACGATCTCGTCATCATGATCTCGGCGAAAGACCGACAAACGCGGAAGGAGACCATCACGCTCGCCGAGCGTGAGCATCGCGTCTTCACGGTTGAACTCGACAAACCAAAGCAAGCACCGGCACTGGTTGCATCGAACGAGCTCCGCAACTTCATCGGCGTCAACTACCGCGGCTACATCATTCCGAGCTTTCTCACGAACATCTTTGGCGAAGGTGGACGAACCTTCGTGGCTCCTGGGGCGGGCATCTCGTACACGCGAACTTCTGGCGCCTACGACCTCACGTTCACGGTGGACTACGCGGCCTTTTCGATGGGGCCGACGCCGTTCAAACCTTACGACACACCCGACACGGAATACGAGATCCTGCAAAGCGATCTCGCGTCGCTTCACGCCACCCTGGAACTCCGTTGGAACAAACCGCTCGATGCTCGAAAACGCGTTCGTTTGCGCATCGGCGGAGGTCTTGGGTTTGGCGTGATGGCGTTCGGCAATTTGTACCGAACTCAAGCCTATCCAGCGTCACTTCGGCCAGGCGATCCGTACACATACCTGCCGTGCCAAGGGCCGAACAATCCAGCCGGATCCTATCGCTACTGCAACGAGCTCGACAAAGATGCCAAGCGTTATCCGGGCTATGCCGAACCTTCGTGGTTTGCCGGCGGCATTCGTCCAACCATCTATCCGTGGGTTGCTTTGCCGATCATCGGTCTGAGTTTTCAGCCGACGAATCGGGTCGCGATCGACATCGACATCGCGCCATCTATTGCGGGACTGTTCACGAGCGCCGGGATGCGCGTGGGGTTCTGATTCGTCGCGCGAGTGTGAGCGAGGCAATGGCCATCAGTACGAGCCCCCCCGAAGTCCCCGCGTTCGAATCGACGAACCCGCGCA
>DAOMZH010000399.1:0-9298 GCA_035437985.1 Polyangium sp. (in: bacteria)
CTCGACCTTGAACCCGAACCTGAACCCGTTCGAGGTCCAACGAAATTGCGTTTGATTGATCAATGGTTCGATACGTCGCCGAAAACGACGGTCCGAACGGTTGATTTGCCGCTATTCGATCCGCCGCGACTCAAGCTGGTTGCCCGGCGCGACGACGATTGCGTGCATGTGCGTCTCGAAGGAGCGAATTGTGCTGTTTCTACGCGGTGGGAGGGCGATGGAATCATTCGTGGCGATGGCCTGGAAGCGGAATGGCGTCCAACGGGGCCGATGGATCGCGTGCGCGTAGGCATTCGTTCACGCGGGGGCGTAGCCATTCTTTCGCTTCGTGCGGACGGCGTGGCCGATGTCGTTTGACCAGGAACGTCAACCTCGAATTCAACGTACGCTGACGATTTCGTAGATTTTCGTTCCCTGCGGCGTGCTCACTTCAGCGTCGTCACCTTCCGCCAAACCCATCAATGCTTTTCCGAGGGGACTCGTCGGGGTCACGACTTGTATTTCCGTATCGCCATGACGAACCCGCTGTCCTCCACCCACAGGCATGACGAAGCAGACGAGCTTGTTTTTCCCCTGCAACAATTCCACCAGGGCCGTGGCGGCGATCTTGTCGTCGGGACCAAACGCTCGGACGAGCATCGAGGTCAATAGGCCCAAGGATCGTTCCACTTCCCGAGCCCGCTCCGCTTGACCGCGGGCAATGTACGAAGCTTCGGTGGAACGCATGTCCTTGTCGTTTTCGGGCTTGTTGTCTTCGTGGGCGACGGCTGCGGCAGCTTCGAGCGCAATGCGGGTCAATGTGGAACGTTCTTCCTCGAGCCGCGAGCGGAGTTCTTCGATGAGGGCACGTTTGTCGATCATTGTTCGACCTTGCCAAACTGTAATATCGCGAAACGGTTCATTGTCAATGGTTGCGTTTTACATTGCCCGACGCGGATCGAAGTTGTCGGAACCCGAAGCTCGCTGCGAGGAGTCCGAGCATCCACATGGCGGCGTCCGGTGTGTCATGACCAACTGATTCAACGCTACAGAGCCCGCTGCCGCGTCGATTGTCGGACGCAGGAGCGACTGGCGGCGGGCTGGTGGTGTTTGTCGTGGCCGTTGTTGCCGTGGTCGTAGCTGGCGCCGTGTTTGCCGCCGTCGAGTTTGTCGTTGGCGTCGTTGTGGTCGAAGTTGGGCCCGCTGCTGATTTGCACCATACTGCCACGTAACTGCCCGCTCCGCCCTCGGTACATCGACGGGTATACCCCTTGTCTTCCAAGGCTTTTTGACACGGATCCGGATTCTGCCACCCGCGGCAGTGCTCACAAGGCCCCCCACCTTTGGCCTGCTCTTTTTCGATCGTGCACGTCGGCTCCCACCCTTCAGGTCGCGGAAGATCCGCCCTGGCATCCCACGACAAACTCACGACGAACATCGAAACGGCGCCAATTATGATCGCTCGCATGGTCAAACCTTTGGGAAATGCACACTTTTCGTAATGTGCCAATGGCGGGCCCGAGGCCCTTCAGAAGGTATCTTCTACACCTTTCATGCCGAGGAAGAAATGTAAATCTTGATCCCGCAGGCGCGAAGTGGTCCACTGCAACGATGAAAAAACTCCAAACTGCAATTTCGGTTCTTCCTTTGTTGCTCGCGGCTGCTCCAGCGTGGGCGACGGTCACCCAACCCAATGGCAACATCATGCCTGTGGATTCTGCCAATGGCGAGACCCAACTGTATACACTGTTCAACCAACGCGGCGAGAACATCAATTTTCAGACCGACGCAAGCACGACCCCTTCGGTTTTTTCGCCCCTGTGCGATTTCAAGGCCACTTTCGTGCTCCACCAATCCGCAAGCAATCTCGGCGTAGGTTGGTACAACGTCGATCCCAATGCGACGACTCCGCCAACGGCTGCCGACATTCACATCATCGTTCCCGCAAACACCGCAGTGGGTACGGTGATTACGGGCGCCGATATCAAAGCCGATCCGGCCTACAACAATGGCCTGATTGGTTTTGCCATCATTGGCGCGGGTTTCCAAATTCACTATTCCGAACAGAAATGGAATCCCGTGTGCACCGCGTGCAATCCGCCCGCTTCATGGATTACGGCAGTGGCCTATGTCTCGAAAGTCACGCCCAATGCGTTTTACTTGGCATTCGAAGATGGCGATGTCGGTGCGACTCCAACATCTTTCAACAACGACGGAGATTACAACGATTACGTGTATTTCTTCGAGGGACTCACCTGCGCGGGTGGGGGGCAAGCATGTGACACTGGGCAACCCGGCATTTGTGGGCAAGGCATTACGCAATGCACGGCCATGGGCATCAACTGCGTGGGGAGCGTGACGCCTGGGACAGAATCCTGTAATGGACTCGACGACGATTGCAATGGCACGACGGACGAAGGCGATATATGCCCTGTGGGTCTGGTCTGCGACAGGGGCAAATGCGTCCAGAAATGTAGCAGCGGCGAATTCGTTTGTCCTCCAACGTTGGTTTGTTCGAGCACCGGATTCTGCGTCGATCCAGCGTGCAAAGAAGTGACTTGTCCCGCGGGCGAAGTTTGCTCGATGGGCGTCTGCAAAGCCCCGTGCACCGATGTGGTTTGTCCTCATGGGCAGGTTTGTCGCGTTGGAGTCTGCGTCGAACCCTGCATGGGCGTCACGTGTCCCACGAACCAAACGTGTGAAAATGGCGCCTGTGTGCCGAAATGCTCGTGTTTGCCCTGCGCAGCCGGATTGTCCTGCGATCCAAGCTCCGAACTCTGCGCCGAACCTTCGTGCGTAGGCATGACGTGTCCAATGGGGCAATTCTGTTCGGCTGGGCAATGCGTCGACAATTGCATGGGGGCTGTTTGTCCAACCGGTCAAATTTGCGCGGCAGGTCAATGCGTGCCGGATCCCTCGATGATGAGTTCGAGCAGCAGCAGCAGTAGCAGCGGCGAATTCGTCGGCAGCGGCGGAACGGGTGGCAGTACCGTTGGCGGTATGGGCGGCATGGGCGGCATGGGCGGCTCAGGCGGTATGGGCGGAGCTGGCGGAAATGGTACGTCCGGTGAAACCAGCAATTGCGGCTGTCGGGTCGTCGGCAGTACCGAAAATAGTCTTGGTGCGCTCGTTGCCGGAGCTGCCGCATTGGCGATGGCGCGTCGTCGTCGACAAAAGAAGGGCTGAGGTAGTCGGGCTGAAAACTTCGTGGTCCGAGATGTTGCCGCGGCGTTCGAACCCAGTACGGATTTATTCAGATTTTTTTTGTGCGTGAGCGCTAGCCGACGCATCAGGCAATTGGCTTGTCTGGACAAGCCATAAAGCCAGCGTTCCGAGACCAACCCCCGCATTCATGTAAAGCACTGGAAGCCAATACGGCACACCCGCAAAATGAGCTTCGTGGTGCACGAAGAGCCCCGCCTGAATCAGGTTGATTTCGACAAACGGTCCTGAAAACGCCGCGATCGCGGACACGATGAGGCATGCGCGTGAGGGATCGCAAAAATGGTATCCCGTGACAAACATGCCGATCAAGAGAGCCACGCGCGTCGAAACATCGAGCGGAGCGACCGTCACGAAATAGGCGGCAACGAACAAACCCATACCGACCGCGGGTTTCCACGAGGGAAGAAGAGGTTTGTCACTGAGCAACGGGCGGGCGATGCCTCCGACATAAGCACCCGCAAACAGAAGCGGCGCCCACCACGCGGTTTTGGCAAACACTGGATTGGTGTAGCTCGTGGCTCCAAAATGCGAATGCACGCCATCGAGCAATACGCCGACGGTTGCTCCGATGAGGATCAACGTCAGAATGGGTCGCTGTAGTTCCGCGAATCGACGATTCATGAGCGCCTCGACCCTTCAGTGGTAATAACTCACGAGTCCCCAATCTTTGGCCGCAGCATTGCGAAACCATCCTTGCATTGCGGCAACGAGATCCCGCACCTCATTATCTGTTCCGGAATATGTTGCCTTGGCGAACGCCGCATCGACCTTTTTCACGTCTTCGGGGCTGACCCAACCGGTGCAAGGAAAGTCATCGGGAGACGGAAGTTTTACCGGAAGTCCACCCCATTGAAGAGTGTCAAACTTGAAGGGAACGCCCATTTCGGTCAAAGCCGCATCGATCGCTTTGAAATCGGGCGAATTCCAAGGATACACGCAACTATTGTCCTGAAACTTGCCAAAATGCTCGACGAGCAACTTGAAGGCATAAGAGTACACAGATCCCCGCGCGCCTTCGGGAATCGTTCCGTCGACGATTTGCTGCAAAGCTTCGTAGGTGTTTGGACTATCGAACATGTCGTCGAGACGCGCGATGTCGCGTTTGAATCGACCACCAATCATGCGCCGCAGTTTTTCGTCTTTCGACCCCGCGACCTGTCGGAGCTTGTTCGTGTCGACCGCCCAAATCATGAAGCCATAACCCATGCGGAAAATCCTCCGTGGGCGACGGTAGCTCAACTTTTTCTTTGTGGGAAGGGGCGTGCGCGTGACGCGGGCGGGATTGAACTCAGGCTTGGATCACAGCTTGGCGATGAGCTGATTGCCGAGGTTCTTTTGGTCGATATTGCCAAACCAAATGCTCCAGGTGCCCTTCATGAAATCAGCACCATCCACCGTGACCGAACCTTGGCCGTCGACGTTGAACGTGGTGGTTTTCTTTTCCGCATCATACTTGATCGAAAAACGCTGACCTTCCTTGAGGTCACCCGTGAATGCGCCCAGGACCTTTCCGATCTTGGCTTGATCGGTATAGTTATTTTTTGCATAAGCGTCCTTGAGCGCCGTCTTGAGCTTCTCGCCCTCGAGGTCGCGAAGCATTTTGCATTCGAACTTCTTGTTCACGTCCGCTTCGATCACTGCGCTCTTCGATTTTTCCGCAGGCCGTTGGCTCATGAAGTGGCTGATCGAATAAACATTGACGTCGACGACCAAGATCGTCTTGACGCGAATACCCGAGCCCGTATGCAGCCAATCGTCCGCAATGGCTGCACCCGAGACGACGAACATGGCGGCAATGGCGGCAAGGAATGAAAAGAACTTGGCGCGTGTGAACTTCATGGGTCTGTACCTCGTGCCGAAAAGCTCGGCGGCAAAAAGAATCCGAGTCCCCTAATGTCCCGGAGTCGAGATACATTAGAGGAAATTGTGCTGATTGCAAGCACGACGTCATGACGCGATCGGTCATTTTTCGACCGCCACCACGGTGTGCGCGAAAAAGATCGACGTCACCAGCCTTTTGGCGATAGCCTCACGTACGCAAGCAAATCCCGAGGCGAATCCATGAGTTTTCAGCGGAGAATCGGGGCACACGAGGTCATCGTCGACGACGACGATATTTTGACCGTTGTGTTTCGCGGGCAGCTCGGAGCCCAGGACATGCGGGAGATCTTAATCGAGCATGATGGCAAGTTGAATCGGGACGGAGACTTGTTTAGCATCAGCGATATGCGGCGGGTGGGGGCCGTCGAACCGGGTGCGCGTCATGCGCTCGGTGCGCGCTCGAGGAACCTACCTGGGTATTGCGTCGCCTACATGGTTTCGAGTTTCCAAATGAAGTTATTGATGGAGGTATTGCTGCGCGCGGCAAACTTGCGACTCAAGGGCAAGGTCGTGTACCGTTTTTTCGATTCCGAAGGTCCAGCTCGAGAATGGTTGCTCGAGATGCGTCGAAATCGACAAACGAAGTAGATCGCGATTTCACTCGCGACAATCTTAGCGCCGCATGGTAACGTCCGAGGCATTCGGGGACGAACCTTGGGCAGGTGGAACTTCAACGGTCGATTTACCAAAGTGAGCAGGGGACATGAGTCATTCGAAGGATGAGGAGTGGATTGATGTAGGCAGCGTGGACGAACTGTCGGGCCGCGACGTGCAGCAAGTCATGGTCGGTAGTGTACGCGTCGCTTTGACCTTCAAAGATGGCGTGTTTGGAGCCATCAATGGCTCTTGTAATCACGCAGGTGGGCCCCTCGGCAAAGGAACGCTCGAAGGTGATTACGTGGTTTGTCCGTGGCACCAATGGCGATTTCATCGGATTGGTGGGGAAGGGGAACGGGGATTCGAAGAAGATGTGGTTCCCGCGTACCACGTGAAAATTGAGAATGCTCGCGTGCTCATTAGTCCCAAACCCCACAAAAAGCGCGCCAAGAAACCGCATGAGCCGCATCCTTTGACGCGCCCCATCGAACGTTTGCCGGGGAAAGCGCGAATCGTTGGGATTTCCACGACGGCCATGCAAAAAAACTATCCCCGATTTTCCACATCCGAAGCATTACTCGAAAAGTCCCTCGCCCATGCCGCGAGCAAAGGTCACGAAACGCAGCTCATCCGTTTGCGAGACTTGTCGTTTCGCGAATGCGAGGGATTTTATTCGCGGGCGGCGAGGGCTTGCACTTGGCCATGCTCGATTACGCAAATGGACCCAAACGACCAATTGGATCGCGTCTACGAGGCCATCGTTCATTGGGGCGACGTATTCATCCTCTCGACTCCGATTCGTTGGGGAGCCCCGAGCAGCTTGTACTTCAAAATGGTCGAACGGATGAATTGTATTCAGAACCAAGTCACCATTTCCGGCAAAGTCCTGCTCCAAAACAAGGTTGTCGGGACAATCATCACAGGCGGCCAAGACAACGTGCAGGCTGTAGCCGGACAGATGCTGGGCTTTTTTGCCGAATTGGGTTGCCAGTTCCCGCAATTCCCTTACGTGGCGCATTCGCGAGGTTGGACCGCCGAAGACATGGAACGTAATGTCGCCCAGGTGCAAGCGAGCGAGGAATTGGCTGACGCCGCGCGTGAACTGGTCGATCGCAGCGTCGATTTGGCCGAGCGGCTCTTGGCGACCACCCCACCAAAACCGCCGCGTGCGGGACGAAAAGGTCGCGCCCTGCCCGTCGTCGGTTGATGGCTCGATGCGTAAATTTCGAAAAATAGCGCTGAATACGACATGCACTTCTTGGTGACCAGAGGGCGAAGTCACCAAATATCATTTCCACACACGATCACACGAAAGGCGGGAACCTTGGGTGGGTACCGCTGTCTTGTGCTCGCATGGAACGAACCACTCCGAAATGCAGCGAGACCTGGCAAATCGGAGGAGGTCTTGGCGAGCGCGCAGCTCGCGCAGCCATGTTCAACCTGACGTTCAAAAAATTTTAGAAACCACGCACCCTGAATGCAGGGTTAATGGCCCCGCGTAAAGCGGGACGGCACGAAGAAAGGCCCGGAGTATCATGAGCAAGCAAAAAGTCGCATTGACGTTTGCCCTTTACCAAAACGACGCATTGGTTCGCCGCGAGACGGTGGCCCAGGATATCGTGAAGGTTGGAAAAGATCCGAAGAGCCATTTGCGTGTCGATGACGAACTAGCGTCGCGTATGCACGCGGTCATCGAAGTCGCGTCGACGGACGACATTACGTTGATTGATTTGGGCAACGAGCCCGGTACGTTGGTTAATGGCGCACGCGTGAACAAAGTGAAGATTCACGTGAATGACCAGGTGCAGATTGGCGGAATGAAGTTGATCCTCGAGAAAGCGGAAGCTGCTGCTGTTGCGGCGGCGCCTGCTGGTCCGAGCGCGAATCCGTTTGCGGCGCCCGCAGGTGGCAATCCGTTTGGCGCGCCCGCCGCTGGTGGCAATCCGTTTGGCGGGGCGAATCCGTTTGGCGGAGCGTCTGGCGTGTCGGCGTTCGGCGCGGATCCGTTTGGCACGAACAACCCGTTCGCGACGCCGAAACCCGCGGCGCACGACGAAGTACCGCACGACGCACCGGAAGGTTCGTACACGTATCAATTGGTGAAAAGCGGCCCCGACGTCCCGAACGAAGAGGTGGAATCGCCGAGCGCAGCGGTTGAAGTGATGATTCTTTGGGATCAAACGATTCTGCATGTTGCGCACTTGACACCCCCGCGATCGTTTTACGTGGGCGAAGAGAAGACGAAGACGTCGAAATGCGATTATTTCGTGCCGCAAGAGAAGATTGGCGCGGCGCGTGTTCCGGTGGTTTTGGCCGATCGCGGCTCGATTTCTGTGGTTCTTTTGCCCCGGGCCAAAGGCACGATTGATTTGCCCGGCCAATCGCAGATGACGGTGCAACAAGCGATCGATAGCGGAAAAACCCAACCTTGCGCCGAGCTTTCGGGCGCAATGCAATTGGCACTTCCTCCGGGAAGCAAAGCGCGGATCGATGTGGACGGTTTGATTTTCCAGGTGTCGACGGTTAATGCTGGTCGCGCGGTGGCCGGTCATTTCTCGGTCGATCCGCAGAGCTACATGTACCATGGTTTGTCGGCAGCGGTGCATCTTGGACTTTTGGCTGCAATGGCGTTTTTCATGCCGCCGCTCGGAGCGACGGGAGAAGACGGCATTTCGGACGACCAGAAATTCATGATTCAGCAATACCTGAATGCGGCCGCGGAAAAGGAGCAAGAGGAAAAGCCGCCGGAGGAAACAGCGGAAAACAACGCCGATAGCAAAGAAGGTGGCACGGGCACGCGCGCAAAGGGCGAAGAAGGTTCCATGGGGAATCCGAATACGAAAGCGAGCGGAAACAAGTTTGGCGTGCAAGGTCCGAAAGACAATACGGACCCGCACATTGCGCGACAAGCTGCTCTGCGTGACGCTGCTGAATTCGGGATGATTGGCCTTTTGAATGCTGGAGCTGGTGGTGATCCCAATGCGCCGACGGCACCTTGGGGACGAGACGATTCGCTCGGTAATGACCCCTTGAGCGCTCGCGGCAATATGTGGGGCGATAACATTGGCGATTCGTTCGGAGCCGGCGGTCTTGGTTTGTCCGGTATTGGCGAAGGTGGTGGCGGCCGAGGTGAAGGCATTGGTCTTGGCACGATTGGAACGATTGGTCATGGCGCGGGAACGGGCACTGGCCAAGGGTTTGGCTCGGGACACGGACGTTTGTCTGGTTCGCACCGGACGAAGCCCCCGCAGGTGCGCATGGGCGCAACGAGCGTGAGCGGCCGTTTGCCCCCGGAGGTCATTCAACGTATCGTTCGGCAGAACTTCGGTCGATTCCGGTTGTGCTACGAAAACGGATTGCGCAACAATCCGAACTTGCAAGGTCGCGTATCGGTTCGTTTCGTCATTGGTCGTGACGGCGCGGTATCGAACGTGGGTAATGGTGGTTCGGACATGCCGGACGGCGGCGTGGTATCGTGCACGGTGCGGGCTTTCTATGGTTTGTCCTTCCCGCAACCCGAAGGCGGTATCGTCACGGTCGTTTACCCGATCATGTTCAGCCCCGGCGGTTGATTCGAGTTTGTCTGGGCCCGTCGATTCTTCGCGTTTCGACGGGC